>NZ_CP036501.1:1513532-1816238 GCF_026230195.1 Candidatus Paraluminiphilus aquimaris
ATCGGATAGTGAGGATCACGATGAGTACTGAAAACCCTAGTGTCCTCAGCACCTCGGTCACCGCACCATTGATGAAGACCGCTTCGTCGGAGATGACCTGCAACTTTATATCGTCGCGCTGTGCGTTGAAACGCGCTACGGCTTTATGGGCGCCCTCCGAAATTTGTATCGTATTCGACCCCGCTTGTCGCACGATACCCACGCCTAGGATACGCTGACCATTGAGTCGCACAATGGACGTGGCGTCATCGGGTGTATAGGCGATTCTCGCCACATCCTTCAAGCGCACCTTATCGGTGAGGAGCAAGTTGCCAATATCGGCCTCCGAGTCCACGGCCGCGTCAGCGCGCACTAGCAGAGTCTGGTCACTTGTCTTGAAACTACCCGCTGGGACATCAAGGGGCGCCTGAGAAAGTACCGCTCTGACATCGGTCACCGTTAGGCCATAAGTGCTCAGGCGTCCGGGATCGAGCTCCACTCGCAGGATTTGGCGGCGGGATCCAAAAAGGGGGACGTCAGCAACACCAGGAAGTGAAATAAAAGCAGGTACGACGTCTCTTTCGACGACTGTTGCGAGATCCTGCTCTGAAAGACCCTCAGCCATTACGGCGACCCGCATGATCTCCTCAGCGTCCTCGTCAGCCTTAAAGACGGCGAGCTGCTCAACACTGTCGGGCAACTGACGCTGCACGCGGCTTATGGCCTCCCGAACATCCGCAGCGGCTCTATCGACATTTGAACTTGGGTTAAAGACCGCGCGGATTCGGGTGTTTCCTTCCTCGCTGTTCGAGTTAACCTCTTTCACACCGCTTACACGCGCCACGGCGCCCTCGAGGATCCGGGTAACCTCCGCATCCATGGTTTCGGGTGAGGCGCCTGGGAAGTTTGCGCGGACGTTTACGACAGGCTCATCGACATCGGGCAGCTCACGAACCTCAATAGCAAACATGGCTACCAGACCGGCGATGGCAATCAGCAGGTTCATCACCGTTACCAACCAGGGACGTTTCACCCCAAGTGAGGGGAGTCCGGCGCCGGCGAGATTATTTAAGGTTGTTTTCACGCGCGAATCTCAGCGAAAGTGGGTTGGAGTAGGGGGTCGTCTCAAGATCCTTGACGGTTGGATGCAGCATCGTCGGCTTTGGGCTTTGCCGAAATTTGAGTTGCAGATAGGTCGTTTATCTTCATCCCTGGCCGCACACTCTGGATTCCCTCAAGGATGACGCGCTGCCCTTCTACTACGTCTCCTCGAATAAGCATGCGCCCGTCTACCCTGCGAACCATTTCAACTGGGCTTCGTTGCGCGCGATCGTCTATCGCGGACCAGACATACGGGCCATCTGCACCCCATTGAACGGCTAATTCGGGGACACTTAGATAATCACCTTTGGCAATAGAGGCATCGATCTCAAACGCCATACCGGGTCGGAGATTGTCCGAGCTGTTGTCGAGCGCTGCACGAGCGCGGAAGGCGCGTGTGGATGAGTTAACTCTTGAGTCAACAGCGACAATGGTTCCCATCGCGTTGTCATCAGGCGACTCCCATTGTCGAGCGTGTACCTGCAGGCCTTCAACAATTTTCCCGATGAAGCTCTCGGGCACCGTAAAGTCGACAAGCAAAACGCTGCGATCGTCGAGCGTTGTGACCATAGTGGATGTGTCGACGCGATCGCCAATCTCAACGTCGGTGATACCGATGCGGCCTGAAAACGGCGCTGTAATCTGACGCCGTGAAAGTTCAACCTGCCTCTGGGAGAGACGAATTTCAGCAAGATCGACGCCGCTTTGTGCTGTATCGATTGTGCTCTGAGGGATATTGGCCTCGGTGGCGTTGAGCGAAATATAGCGCTGGAGCATTCGCTTCGCTTCCTGCAATTCCACCTCAGCCTGACGAACCGCAAGCGTTTGATCTCGATCATCGAGCTTCAAAAGCGTCTCGCCTTTAGATACCGGCATATCGGGCGCAAGCTTCGCGTACGAGACGACACCAGCACTCTCTGGGTAGAGCGTTACACTCTGCTGAGCACGGGCTGTCCCTACCGACTTAATCGTATCGATCAGCGGCGCTCGCTGAATCTGTGCCGTTGTTACAGGGAGTTCTCTTGAACCCCAGGATCCACGGCTGTTTTTTGATTGGGGTTCATTCTCTTCGGAGCAAGCGACAGACAACACAGCTACCACCGTAGCCATCAGTATGCTTCTCATTGCGCGATCATAGGTCTGTTTCATGTGCGCAGTATACGAGACAACGCTCAAATACCCGCCGTTTATTTGTCACCCACTGCCGCTATTGTTGCCTTTGTCTTGGTTCTGACAACCTACCTGCCCGTTAACTCGGCCAAACGTGTCAACTTCCTCTGACCTTGCGTGGGGCTACAGCATCACTTCGATAAGGCGAGGACCTCGCTCATTCATCGCGCGCTCAAGGGCACTATCGAGCGCATCCACAGTATCGACACGCTCAGCTGGCATGCCCATTCCTTTCGCAATATCCGTCCACTCAATAGCGGGGTTGGTAAGGTCCAGTAATGACAGGGCAGTGGGGCCTGGCTGTTCTACGCCCACTCTTGCGAGTTCGATATTTAGTATGGCGTAAGATCCGTTGTTTAAGATCAATACTGCAATATCCAAATCCTCACGGACCATGGTCCAAAGGGCCTGAACGGTGTACATGGCTGATCCGTCAGCCTCTAGACCAATGACTTTTCGATCTGGACAGCCAAGGGCGGCCCCAACCGCCATGGGTAAGCCTGCACCAATGGCACCGCCTGTCAGCGTCAGCCAATCGTGAGGCGCAGCATTTCCCGTCATCAGGAAAGCCCCTAGACCATTTGTCGCACCTTCGTCGACCACAATTGCGTTTTCTGGAAGCCGATTGGCAAGAACTTTGCCTAATTCCACCGCATTAATTGGACCGGCTTCCAGTACATGTTCCACTCGTTGCGCAACCTTCTCAACGGTCTCTGGCGCATTCAGTTCATTGGCGATTCGCGTGAGGGTGTCTATTGAGTCAACGGTGTGATCGCCCATTCGAAGCAGGTTTACACCCTCGGGCGATAACCACCCGGGTTTGCCGGGGTAGGCAAAGAATGAGACCGGCGGTTTACTGCCGATGATGACTAACGTATCTAAATCTTGTAAGTGCTCAGCAGCCATCTCGCCAAAGTAGGGCAGACGCTCAGTTTCTACTCTCCCTGCACCGCGCTGTTGTCGGGTAAAAAAGGTCTCCGTGATAAGCCTTGCGCCCGTCGCTTCTGCGATGCGCCCCGCTTGCACAAGACCATTCTCTCGAAGCGCGTGACCACCCATAAACAACGCCGCGGCATCACTGTTACGCAATGCGTTTGCGGCCTCGCGTATCTGTTCATCACTCAACGTATTAGGGGCTGGCGCTTCGGGGATCGCTGCATCGGACGTTGCCGGATCCCAAGCGTGGTTCGCCGGAGCAACGAAGGCCGTCACTTGGCCCGGATAGGCCATACTGGCTTGCCACGCTTTTAATCCCACTTCTGCGAGGTCATCAGAACTGCTTGATACACCTGTCCATGCACAGACGGCAGATGTCAGCCCGTCAATATCGGAGGTGAGGGGCGCGTCGAGTTCGAGATGGTGAGTTGCGTGGTCACCAATCATATTCAGCACGGGGACGCGCGCGCGTGATGCGTTATGGAGATTAGCGATACCGTTCGCATACCCCGGACCCAAGTGAAGCAGTGTGAGCGCGGGTTTGTCAGTCATACGTGCAAAGCCATCCGCGGCACCGGTTACGACACCCTCGAAAAGCCCTAGTACTGCCTTGATTCGTGGCTCCTTGTCGAGGGCCGCAACGAGCTGCATCTCAGACGTGCCAGGGTTCGCAAAGCACGCGGTTACCCCTGCATCCGCTAACTTTTTTATCAGTAGATCTGCACCATTCATTACCGCTTTACTCCCCATCGCTATTATCTTTATCTAGGTCTGTCGCCGCTTTTTACCCGTCAGCTGGGCCGCGAAAGACTATACAGTAGGCCAGCTACTTCCCCTGGGTCTACTTAGGTGGAGGCTTTATCGTTGTAACGAGAGTGCGGGCTTTGCTGAGCGGTCCGCGCGATAAATGCCCCAATGCTTTTCTGGTTCCAATGGGTGGTCGGACCCTTTCCAGTTCTCATCGAACGCCTCGAAAATATAGACCAAAATACGCTCTCGCTCAGCCCACTCAAGCAATTCCCGAAGATAGGCTTCCTGATAAAGCTCACCGACGTTTTCGGGCGGAATTCCCCGCCCATTGGACGCCGTTGCCCATCCTGCTTCGGTGATGATGATTTGCTTTCCCGGGTGCGCCGCTTGCACGACCTCGTAGTTTTTTCGGGTGTAATCCATCGCTTCTGCGACGGTCTTATATTCCCAGACGGGATAGGTATGAATCGCAATCAAGTCAAGCTCTTGTGCTAGCGATTTGAGCTTGTCGAGCCAGGGGACATAGTTCTCGCAAAACGTGACAGGCTGAGGAATGCGAGAGCGCAAATACGCGGCATATGCCTTGACAGTCTCTGGATCAATAAGGTGATCGGTCCAGTCTACGGTTGCTTCATTGCCGACTGAAACGACATCGACGATGGATTCGTAACGATTAGCCCAAAGAACAGCTCTATCGAGTTCCTCTTTGTTCTGCTGACGATTTTTCTCGAGGGTCTCTTCGCTGTAGACGCCTCCCCATGGGCAACCCTGATTGTTCACCTCGGCGCCAATGTAAGCCCCTAGCATGACAGTAAAAGGCAGTCGTTCTCGCTCAATTACCTTCAATACTCGCTCAGTATGGAGATCGCAGGCGTAGACACGAAGTGCATCCCAATGCCCCTCGAGTAACTGCAAATCCTCGAGTATTTCAGCTTCCGAGGGGAACACGCCGTCGTCTGGGCTCTGCCCGTCACGAAAGCCTGAGTAGCAGATGGCACGTTTATAGGGGAGGGGCATACGTTGCATCATTGGCTCACTTATAAAAGATTCGAGTACTTAAATTGCTCATTTTGATTCCAAAGACCCCAGTGCGCTCCGACATCACCTTCACCAGCATCACCCGCGATCTTCCACTCTTCGTCAAACGAGGCGAAGTAGAACATCTCGATGTTATCGTCTTCTGCCCATTCCATTGCTCTTAGAAAGTATAGATAGGCTCCTTGTAAGGATGACTCAGCGCCGTAGAACTTTCCACCCGCGCTTGGCCAGCCCGTCTCGGACACGATGACCCGCTTGCCGTTGGCTACCTTCTGTACCCGCCGATACATGTCCTGCATGTAAAGCGTCGCATAGGGAAGGGCGCACCCTTCCCAAAAAGGATAGCAATTGGTCAGCAGTAGGTCACAGGCCGCTGTGATCTGAGGACGATCCTCGAATTCATAGTACGCATCGACGTAGCCCATGGGTACATTGGCAGGCAGCCGCTCTTTGACCTCCGCCATGAGAGCCAAAAGTTCTGCTTCTTCCAGATCTCCTCGATACAGGACTTCGTTGCCGACAGCCGCCACATCAACTGCTCCCTCGTGGGCAAGTTCGATCAGATTTTCAATCTCATTCCGATTCTTCTTTGCATCTTTGCCGAGCCAAGCACCGACAAGCGTGCTCAGTCCCATTGCTTTGGCAACTTGCGGGATATACTCATTACCCTGGGTAGTCGAGAAGGAGCGAATCCAATTGAAGCGGGGGGCAAGGAGCGCCATTCGATGTTCGATTTGGCCACGCGACAGTTCGTCCCCAGGTTTTTGGCCGCTTGTGTAGGCACTAAAGGAAATACCGTGCATTTTTTTCGTGAGCAACTGCTGCAACCGCGAATCCAAATCCAGTTCCTTCGCGCCACGCGCATCTTGCCCAATCAAATAATGGTGTTTTCCTGCTCGCTTACCCATGTTACTCCCTGCGTGTTTTGACAAAGTGTTCGTTAAAGTTGAGACGCGATGCTATGCGCGGATGCTGTTTTAGACATCTTCAATACGACGAGACGAACCTTTCACTGGTTAAGTCGGAAAAATTCGGTATCGCCACGCTAGGCCCGTGATTTAGCATATCGTCCCAAGTAAAGCGGGCGCCTAGACCGAGTCACCGGTCTGTACCTGTCAAGCGGACTGATGCGTGATCCGATGAGATAACCAGCCATCCCGGGGTGTGAGGGTGAATCCAACCGCTCCCGATCCATGCACAGCTCGAACATCATAAAATTAACGAATTAGAGATATGACCAATAAAATGCTGTACTTGGGTAACCATCCGCTTAATTCATCTTCCTCATCCGTAACGGGCGACTATGTGGTCCGTAATGGTGAATCTTTTTATCGTATTGCTAACGTCGACGGCATGGATGATTTTTTCATTAGTGTCGTTAGTGATTCGAATCACTGGATGTTCATCTCGACACGGGGCGGCCTGTCTGCGGGTCGAACAGACTGCGACAGCGCACTGTTCCCGTACTACACCGAGGACAAGATTCAGGATAATTCGGGTAATACCGGGAGCCGCACGATTGTCATTGCAGAGCAGGACGGCAAAAGGAAACTTTGGGAGCCTTTCTCGCGATCACACGCCGGGATCTACAACATCACGCGAAACCTGTACAAAAATGTCCTCGGCGACAAGCTTGTTTTTGAAGAGCTCAATCACGATTTGGGTCTACAGTTCACTTATTCTTGGTCGACATCCGATCGCTTCGGGTTTGTGAAGCAAGCAAGTATCGCCGCCTTGGGAGAGGTAACGAGTCGTGTGGAAATGCTCGATGGTATTGAGAACCTACTCCCTTATGGCGTGTTAGCGGGGACTCAAAACGAGCTGAGCTGTTTGGTGGATGCCTACAAGAAAAATGAGCTTGTACCCAACACGGGCCTCGCCATTTTTGCCATGAGCTCGATTCTCTCGGACAAGGCCGAGCCAAGTGAAGCACTGTCAGCGACCACCGTTTGGTCCTATGGTACCGAGGGTGCAACGTACTTAATCAGCTCTAACCAGCTGAGCCAATTCCGCTCGGGGCAAACAATTAGCGAAGAGCAGGAAGTGCTGGGCCGCCGAGGCGCCTACTTCATCCATCAGTCATTCGAGCTAGCCGAGGGTGATGAGCGGAGCTGGGGTATTGTGGCTGACGTGAATCAGGGCCCCGCTGCTATTCGAGACACGGCCGCTTTGATTGAGGCTGACGCCGACATTGCGGCGCTCATTGCCAAAGACATCAAGGTCGGTTCTCAGAATCTTGAGCGTTTGGTGAGTACGGCAGATGGTATACAGATGACGGGGGATACCCTGAGTGCTAACCACCACGCATCGAACGTGCTGTTTAATGTTATGCGGGGTGGTTTGTTTATCGATAACTACGCCATCGACAAATCTGATTTGACATCGTTTTGTGCACAGTGGAACCAGCGCGTCTTTGAGGCCAATACGGCGTTTTTTGAAGCCTTGCCAGAAACCCTCAGTTATCACGACCTCGATGCCGCTCTGCTGGCTAATACCGATCTGCAACTCGAGCGTTTGTGCAGAGAGTACTTGCCACTGAGTTTTAGTCGTCGCCACGGTGATCCATCGCGTCCCTGGAACCGATTTGCGATTAAAGTGAAAGATGAAAAGGGTAAAAAGCTTCTAAATTACGAGGGGAATTGGCGCGATATTTTCCAGAACTGGGAAGCGCTGAGTTCCTCTATTCCCTGCTTTGGCGCGAATATGATCTCGAAGTTCGTCAATGCAACTACAGCGGACGGTTACAACCCGTATCGCATTACTCGGCAGGGAATCGATTGGGAACGTCCTGAACCTGAGAACCCCTGGGCTAATATAGGCTACTGGGGTGATCATCAGCTGATTTACCTTCTCAAGCTGATAGAGCAATCGGTTGCTCACAACCCAGCTGCATTAGAGTCGATGATGTTCAGAGACGCATACGCTTACGCCAATGTGCCCTACCGAATTAAGTCTTACGCCAGCATTCTGAGTGACCCCTATGACACCATCGAGTTCGATGAATCACTTGATCGTGTCATCGATAAGCGGGTGGAAGAGATGGGTGCCGATGGTCGGTTGATGCCGGATCCAAACGGCGGGGTCTACCAAGTAAACCTTGCTGAGAAAATTCTGGTCACTCTGCTATCTAAAATTGCCAACTTCATCCCCGACACGGGTATTTGGATGAATACCCAGAGACCTGAGTGGAACGACGCAAACAACGCGCTGGTTGGGACCGGCGTTTCCGTTGTGACTCTCTGTTATCTGCATCGATTCCTCAACAAGGTTGTGCCACTCTTTTCGGCGCTTAGCCAGGAGACCGTGCAACTATCAGAGGAGGTGGCTGAGTTTTTAGGTGAGGTGAGATCCGTTTTAGCGAGTCATCAGAGCTCAATCGGCGCAGGTCCGGTGTCAGATGCGATTAGAAAGGACGTGATGGAAGCGCTGGGTACTGCCGCTGAGCGATACCGAAACCGTATCTACGAGCAGGGCTTTTCCTCCGTAAAACAGACGGTTAGCTTAGCGAACGTTATTGACTGTTTGGTGCGAGCACGTGACGTCAGCGCGGTCAGTATTCGCTCAAACCGCCGTTCTGACGGGCTGTATCATGCATACAACCGCATCGCGGTGAATACCGATGGTGTTCAAATTAAGTATCTTTACGAGATGTTAGAGGGGCAGGTCGCGGTTTTGAGCTCTGAGCTATTAGAAGCGGACGAGTCTCTTTCGCTACTAAAGACACTGAGAAACTCACCTTTGTACACAGCGCGTCAACACTCGTATTTGCTGTACCCCAACCGGCAACTCCCCTCGTTCATGGCGCGTAACCTCGTTCCCCGAACCTTTGTGGAGTCCTCAAGGTTGATGACCACCCTGCTTTCAAGCGGAAACACTGACCTGGTAGAGCAAGATCAGTCAGGGCAGGTTTATTTTGCCGGAAAGTTTAACAACACGGCATCGGTCGCAGCAGCCTTAACGAGGCTGGCAAGTGAGGGATATGCTGAGGATGTTGCGGCCGAGAGAGTCGCTATTGAAAACTTGTTCTCGGATTTGTTCGACTGCGCCAACTTCACCGGTCGCTCAGGCGCGATGTATGCCTACGAGGGCTTAGGCTCCATTTATTGGCACATGGTTTCCAAGTTGCTTCTTTCGGTTATGGAGACCGTTAGGAGTGCTGAGGCGGCGGGCGCTCAATCCGATGTACTGGCAGAGCTTCAGCGCGCTTATTACGACGTTCGCGAGGGAATTGGTTTCAACAAGGCGCCCGATGTTTATGGCGCATTCCCAACGGACCCGTACTCGCACACGCCGGGGTTCGCGGGCGCTAGACAGCCGGGTATGACAGGACAGGTGAAAGAAGAAGTACTGACTCGCTTGCTTGAATTGGGTGTTCAGGTCGCGGGGGCACGTGTTGCGTTCAAACCCTCTGTGCTTCGACGGTCAGAGTTTTTGGATGCGCCTGCCACACTTCACTATTTTGATACCGCAGGGATAGGGCAAGAGCAGTCGCTTCAAGCGGGGGAGCTTGGGTTCACCTACTGTCAGGTACCTGTTGTCATGGTTATGGCAGACAAAGCCTCGATCACGTTACATCGAAACGATGGTACGACCGAGTCGGTGGCTGGAAATGAACTTTCTGCAGCGCAATCGGAGGCGCTGTTTAAGAAAAACGGACATTACGTGCGAATTGATGTGCGAACTGATCGAGTCATGGATTAGCAACGCGTCACGAAAAAAGCCCGCTGTTGCGGGCTTTTTTTTTTGACCTGTGATCACTGAAACCGTTAGCCGCGCAGGGTTTCTTTTGTTTGCAATGGCTACTTGGCTACTTGGCTACTTGGCTACTTGGCTACTTGCTTAGGGATAGGCATTAGGGGCCTACGACGGCGTCGAGACCGCAAAATTCTGGCCTTCCTCGATTGAGCGCAGCTTTATGTGTTCTGCCTCGCGTCCAACTCTGAACGTATAGACCTTACTTGTTCTTCGTTGAGGTCATAATTCCACATGGCCCATATGCCCAACAGAGTGCCCGTAGCTGGGACGATAATGAAGGCAGCTCTCAACCCCGCAAGCGCTTCATCACTCTGTACGTCCAGTGTTTGGTCGAAGCCAACAAACGCCAGAATGAGACCACTCAAAAGGCCCGCAAAGGCTGCTCCAAACTTCACCATCCACCAATAAATAGCGCCAAATAGCCCCTCTCGCCGCTCAAATGTCTCGAGCTCGTCGAGGTCGCAAATATCGGCCGTCATTGACATCATGATGGTGAAAAGACCACCAATGCCAAATACAAAGAGTGGGATGGGGACGAACATTAGGTATGGGTTTTCCGGTGTAAAGCTCCACCAAAACATCGCGTAGCCTAAAAGTGACATTCCCTGGGTGATGAGGAATGTTTTGTGCTTCCCATGGACTTGACACATATAGTTAACGATGGGAATCACGAGGAAGCAGGTAAATAACGCAGAGACACTGCCAAACAGTGCAGGCCAATTCCCTGCGGCAACCGGATCGCCTCCGTTCATGTAATAAACAATGATGAAAAAGGTGAACCCCGCGACACAGTTATAGGCATTAAAGATAAAAAATGTAGCCATACAAATACGTTGGAAAGGTTTATTTTTTAACGTAATGGCAATGCCATGAAACAACTCTCGAAAGGTCTCAGCCAGAGTTAACCCGGACGACTCTTCACTGTCGTTGGTTGTATCGACAGAGTTGCAGAAAATGGCGGGCACCATAGCCATCGCCATACAGCCCAACCCCACGTAAATTGAGAGTGTTCGTGCCCCCTCGGTTGCGGATTCAAACCAATTTGGATCGTAGAGAACGATCCAAAACCACGGGGCGATTACCCAAGCCCACTGGCCAATCCATTGCGCAATAGCCATCAACCGCGTGCGCTCGTGGTAGTCGTCACTCATTTCATACCCCATGGCGACATAGGGAACGCTGAAAATCGTCATGCCAATGAAAAAGACAATAGACCAGCCCAAGAAATACCAGAAATTGTACAGTTGGCTGTTTTCCGCTGAGAGTTGCCACATCGCAATGTAGGAGAGCCCAGCGACGAAAGCGCCGATGAATATGAAAGGACGCCGCTTACCCCATCTGGATTCTGTTCGATCGGAGATGTAACCCATCAGTGGGTCTGTTAACGCATCCACGAGTTTAGGGAGAAAGAAAATGAGCCCCCACAAAATGGGACTCATACCCAGGCTCTGAACTAGGATGACCATAAAGATGCCCAGCGCTGCTGGGAACATCTGATTGGCCAGCATGCCAATGCCAAAAGCAATCTTTTGCGGCATTGGGATGTGGCTGCTACGAGTCAGCTTTGTGCCGGCGTTTGGTGCGGCAGTGGTCGATAATGTGTCGGTGTTCATGCGGCTTTTCTTCCGAACAGGTTGAGGAATCTCTTTAGCTTTAGAGGTTTAGGTTTAATAAGAAACGGAATATTCGATACGGCACTGGTTTTCTCGGGCGCATCGATCTGACAAAACAGGCGGTACTCGCCGGGCTTGGATAGCTTAAAACTAAATTCCCGAGCGTGCGTCCCTGTCATGCTGTGAAGAGTAGGGGGCGTGGGCTCAAAATCACCTCCATCGCTCTGAAGCGCTGCTGGGACTTCCTCACGTACCCGCCAAGAGATCAGGTGATTGTCATTCCCAGTCAGCATTACCTCGGCGCTGAGGACTTGATCGACGTCGGCCTCAATACTCACCGGTGCCTCTTGTTGGTTTAAAAACAGGGATTGAATTTTGGGCGCCTTGTGCGTGGGTAAATTGCCTGTCCACATTTTCTGCATGACCTCTACGGCCTCAGTGCGCTCACCGGTCTCTAGGAACATCCCATACCAAGTTGGGGTTCGCTCCTGTTTTTGGCCCCACAGGAAAATATAGGAACCGAGGCACCGCTTGGCGTCTGACAGGATAATGTCTTCGTATCGACGAAGGATGTCGTTGGCTTTTTCGGTGCTCGATGGTTCGAAAGGCCTTCCCCATGCGGTTTCAGGGCTCTCCCAATGGCCGGTTGGCCCCCACTCTGTGATTTGGTAGGGACCGTCGTAGCCGGCCTCGTCTAAGATTTTTGGAAGATGATCAATCTCGCCATAAATTTGGAATGACAGAAAGTCGAGTGACGGCGCCCGTGCAGCAATGGCCTCGACTGTGTGAGCATCGATGCCAGCTAACATGGTGGTCACCGGATGATCAGGGTCCTCAGCTTTAATGCGTAGCGCGAGTGCCTCGACTGCATCCCACACACCCTCATTTTTGGCGCGCAGGTTCAGCTCGTTGCCCAGTCCCCACATGAGGAGTGCTGGGTGATCTTTCAGCCGCAGAACGTCCTGCATCATTTGTTCAGTTTGGGCGTCGACTGCTGTTTGATCGGAGTAATCGAAGCCATGTCGCTCGCGGGCAATATCAAGTCCCATACAGACCTTCAGACCCAGCGCTTGTGCCTCATCAAGAATGTCCGTCGCATCGCGCTCGCCATTGGTTGCGCGCCATGTCCTAAAGGCATTGCCCCCCGCCAGAGCTAAAGATTCAAGACGACCGAACTCCAGCCCCGCTCCTTTAATGAAGAAGGGCGCACCGTCAACGATTAGCTGATAGCCGCTAGTCTGATTGCCGAGGAGTTCTACCTTTGCCATGAGTGCTTGTATGTGACGCTTTTATTAAGGACTTTTGATAATTCAGGATAACAATCGGTCGCGGGGCCGATAGGTAAAAGCGGTCAAAATGGTATTCTGGTGAGACCAATGGGCGCAGAGTCACTCAGGGGTCAATAAGGCACTGTTTTTACAATTCATTTGAAGCATTTATGGGTAAATCGATTGGGCTCAATTTGCCGAGAGGGAAGCCCGAGCACCCTGCGTTCAGCACCCTTTAGTGGACGATCAATTTGAGGAGACCGTGTAGCGCCGGCTAACGTGGCCTTGACGACTTTCCTCAGTAAAGCGCGGTTCATGAAGAATTTCGTTCGTATAATCCTCTGCCTGATCCAGATAGTGCGGTGAGTCTGGGTTGGTCATGTCGTTACCGTATTGGTGAGTGCCGAGAACCCGTTGTTCACCATCGGGTGTCCAGCGAATGAAGTAATAAAGGCCATCACCGGCGACAGCGGTGAGATGGTCGTCGCCCTCGAGCCGTCGAGAATAAATAGCTCTCAGCGTGTCTGGGCCACCTGCAACCGGCCAATGTTTGCCGTCTCGTCCGTGACGATTCACATCGCCCCAGGCGGGGTCTAGACGCCCCCCGATAGCCAGGGTTTGCTCAATACATTCATTGAGGATTTCGTTTGCATCCGGGGTGCTGGTGCCACCACTTTCTGCCTGCCATTCGGCTGCAAGCACACAGACTCCCAGTGCCGCGCCGCGGTTGGCTTTATCTGTTCCGCGATCCCAAGACGATAAAATATCGATGGCGCTTGCGACTGCCTCGCTTGAAGGTGGCAACGCTGTTACCTCGTCGAGGAAGGCCATCCCACGATAATTAATGGAATAACGGTTGTCGTGTTTCAATTGCCACGCTTCATCAAAGGAAATTTGGTCAAACTCCTCAAATAGCTCGAGTCCACGCGTTGCACGGTTGGTCATGCGTGTCTGCCATCCGCCATTTCTTGGGGCGTTAGCAGGTAGCGGATTATCCCGCGCCTCGCTTATGTTAAAAGGCGTCTGATTGGCACTGTGCACAAATCCCGATTGAGGATTAGTGACTTGGGGCAGGACCGAAGTAGGGTGGTAGTCCCGCCAAATGAGCTCCGAGCGGTCGCCGGGTAGGTATTGCTGCCAATTCCAGCCAGGGGCCCTTACGGGTAGCTGAGCATTGTGAATAAAGTGGATGTCACCGTGTTTGTTGGCATAGACAAAATTAAAGCTCTGGATGTGGTTTAAGGCGATGGCATCTTTCCATTGTTGGAAGTTCTGCGCTTTGTTCATGGCCAGCCATTGTTCGACTTGCTTCATCTCGTTGATGCCAGCGTAACGGATGGCATAAACACCATGGTCAGTCCGCAGTGCGGGACCATGCTCTGAGTGGAGGACCTCTCTGGTTACAGACCAAGGTATGAATCCCCAAATTTTCAGCTTGAGCTTCACTTTTCCTACTTCAAGGTCTCGCCACTGGCCATCAAGGCGGTATTGGTTGGGGTTGTCAGGATTCATTTCGAGCACATAAACATCCACGAGATCAGGCTTATTTACCGTGGCGCCCCAGCCATGCTCCTCAGTAAATCCAACGCCCATGGTTGGTGCTCCGGGGAAGAGTCCGCCCATAACATTGAGCCCCTCGTTCGACTCGATATGTGCTTCATACCAGGCGACAGGACCTGTCAGGGGTTGATGCGAATTAATAATGAGGTAAGTCGAGCCATCATCCGTGCGCTTGGGTGCAATCGCGGTCGCGTTAGAACCAATGGGGTCTTTGGGCTGTGGGTTGTAAGGCGCCTTGCTAACCGTGTTAGGTCTCTCATCACCAAAAAGCGCCAGCACCGGCTCATTGAAACCATAAAAAAGCGGGTGGCGAAGCATGTGGCCCGCAACAATATCTTTACCCGTTACGGGCAGCAGCTCCGGGTATTTAACTTCTGACGGATTATCCGCTGCAAAGGCGTTAAAGCCCGCTGCAAAACCCTCAACATAGGCACGGATCTTGGGCGACAGATCGCGCTCGTAGTTTTTATCAAGCGTTCCCCATAAGTCGAGCCACTTAACTAGATAGTCGGTTTGTGCCCCCTCTTGCCCCTCATAGAGTCCTGCGGTACCGCGGTAAAAGGGCAGGCTGCCTTCCATAATGGGCCAAGCATCCTCTGCCTGCGCGTAGGCTAATCCAAAGGCAGCGTCTGCGTCGGTGTCACCGTAAATATGCGGGACGCCATAGTTGTCTCGTTCGATGGTCGCTTCAAAGGCTGTTGCGGATACCCCGCTCATTAACAGTAGGCTAAGCGATGCAAGGGACGAAAATACTCGGAGGACGCGTGTCATCATTTTATTGTTCTCTAACTGTTATCAAAATAGTGCATGCAAGCTGAGCGCACTGCGGTTTGAACGCTGAGTGGTTGAACCCATAAAACGAACTCATGTGCCGCAACTTGCCGCAATGATGTGTCGCCCACCGGGGTGTACGCAAAGTAATTCCTTATGGTCGCATGCTAAAGCCTTTGTCCAGCTTGTGACGTGGGGATTACCTGTGCACGCGTTATACTCGCACCATGAATCTAATTGCGTTGGCCGTTCCCTTCTTCTTACTTGCAATCGCTATCGAGTGGTTGTGGGGCCGTTGGTCTGGGCGAGACACCTACAGACTCACGGATGCGGTGAGCAGTCTCACGCTGGGTGGACTATCGCAAGCCCGTCGGTTTGTTGCACTGGGTGTGGGCGGTTCGGTTTATGCCTGGTTGTCTTCCGTTACGCCCTTTGCGACCTGGACGGCAGAGGGCTGGGAGGCATGGATAGTTGCCTTTTGTTTGTATGATCTTTGTTATTACTGCTCGCACCGAGCAGGGCACGAAATAAAGCTCTTTTGGGCTGCCCATGTCGTTCATCATCAGAGCGAGGACTACAACCTATCGACTGCCCTGCGGCAGACGAGCTCAGGCTTCTTGTTTGGTTGGATTTTTTATACACCCCTCTTTTTTATCGGTGTGCCCGTTGAAATGATGGTGACGGTAGGCGCTTTGAATCTTATCTATCAGTTCTGGGTGCATACCGAGCATGTTGGTGAGCTCGGTTGGTTCGAATACGTTTTTGTATCTCCCTCGAATCATCGCGTGCACCACGCAAGAAACACCTGCTATCTGGACCGAAACTACGGTGGCGTATTTATTATATGGGACCGCTTGTTTGGCACTTATCAACGTGAATTACCTTCTGAGCCTTGTGTCTATGGCATTACTAAACCCATAAGATCGTGGTCACCTGTCGAAGCGTGGATTCACGTTTACAGAGACATACTCAGCGATATGGTGCGCACCCGACGTTGGGGAGAACGCCTATGGGTGCCTTTCTCTCACCCAGCATGGCAGCCATCTGATTTGAGGCCTGACGCAACATCGAGGGGGGAAGAGCACGGCCCTTTTGAAAAGTACGATCCAAAAATTTCACG
Organism: Candidatus Paraluminiphilus aquimaris; assembly: GCF_026230195.1. Taxonomy (NCBI): domain Bacteria; kingdom Pseudomonadati; phylum Pseudomonadota; class Gammaproteobacteria; order Cellvibrionales; family Halieaceae; genus Candidatus Paraluminiphilus; species Candidatus Paraluminiphilus aquimaris. The sequence goes on from NZ_CP036501.1 coordinate 1,529,594, forward strand.
CGTGAGGAAGATGAGTGGCGCTGCAAATTTGATTCAGATCACGGTGCTTTTGCTGCTGGCGCAACAGAGCGAGATACTAGTGGGCTTTGAGGGTTATGTATGGGCTTTGATGCTTTGGCTGGGTGTCGCAAACGCCGCCTTGCTCAGCAACGCCGACTCTCGGCTGTTTAGGTTACAGGAGATAGTGAAAGTCCTGACATTGAGCGCTTTTGCGCTGCAACTACCAACCTTCACTGCCGTGCTTGTTATTTCGCTGGCATTATTGGGTACAGGTTGGCAGTGGATAGGTAGCAAAGAGGTGGCTGTCGCCACCTCTTGAAGCGATCAAAGCGTGCCGATATAAGCCGCTAAATTCCCGATGTCGTCATCGGTCATGGGTTTTGCGACAGGCCACATCATAGCGGACTGTGCACCTCGAGCTTCACCCTCACGATAGGCTGTGAGTTTGCTGGAGATGTCACTCATCGCCTGACCCGCTAATTGAGGTCCAATACCGCCCTCGCCATTGCCGCCGTGACAGGCAACGCACTGTCCGTAGTAACTCTCGCCCAGCGCCTCAGGTGATGCTGCCGCAAGCGCTTCCTGTTTAACACGCTCAATGTCGGCGATACTGCCGCCGTTTTCGGCCTTCCATTCCTGATAGCAATCACCCACGCAAGCATTGCGGTTACCAGTCCATGACTCGTCATTGGTGGTGGTTCCCACCCAAATTATTGCGGTGATAGCAATCGCGAACCCCGCGACGATGACGTTTGTATTCATTAAATTCCCCCGGGTACAAACTGTGGTGTTTTTGTCGGCGCGAATGATAAGGCCTTTACCTGGTTGATGTAAGTGGCTCCGTCGTTTAGCGGGCAATTTCACCTTTATCCGCGCTATAGCCGATCGCTATTTCGTGACCACAGACAGTCAACCTGCGCTGCGGGCTATGAGACGGCAGGTCACCTCATGGGGGGTATCGCCGCGCAACGGCTGTACAGGCGGGTAGGACATTCCTTGGGCAGCATGGAAAGCGAACTTAAATGCCTCCATACTCGGCTCCGTCAAAAATCGTCAACAGAAGATGAGAGAGGACCCACGATTGTGAATGCTGCTTACACGGGACAAATTAAAGTTAGGTTTGCCGATACTGACGCTAACGGGCACACCTACTTCGGAAGCTACTTGGTTCTCGCCGATGAGGTCGTGTCCGAATACCTCGCACAGGTTGGCTGGGACGGTGGGACAGACGGGGATTTCTTGACCTTCACAGTAAATGCCAATATCGACTTTGTTGGCGAATGTATGGCGTGGGACATTTTGGAAGTGTCGTGTCGTTTCACTAAAATAGGTAACAGCAGCTGTGCACTTGAGTTTGAGATGTTGAATACGTCGACGAATGAGGTGGCCACTCGAGGGTCGTTTACCTACGTTTTTGTTGATAAGGCAACGCGCAAGAGTCGCCCAATTCCACAGGCCATCAAGACTGCAATCATCGCGGCACAGCCAGAGTTGGCAGGTTAAGTCAGGGCAATACAGTCGCGCTTGCCCTGCGTATCACACAAGCACGAAGAGACCGACTAAACAGGATAAGAGTTATCTATGGACGACACGGTGAATCCACAAGGAAATCCGCAAGGAAAAGGCGTCGTCATGGTCTTGCAACAAATGGCGGCCGCAGCGCCTGCCGAAATTCGCCCTAAGTCAGCCGATGAGGCGCTTTTGGACTATTGGTGTTCGAGTCTGGTGTTGTCCGCCGCATTCAAATTCAGGGTTGCTCCGGATAACACCTATTTTTTGTATCGGGTAGGTTTGGACTGGCAGCTCTCTTTGATTGCCCCTAATGAGTGGGGCGCACGAATCCCCGGCGAATTCGTTGCCGAGTGTCAGCTGAGTCCTGATATGACATGGCAATTGCAATTTGACGACAATTTGAGCCCCTCGGTGCGCGCTGCCTTGGTGTCGTTTCTTGAGGGGTTTCAAGCACAGGCTGCGTCGTCAGAAAGCTTTGACGAAATGCTTCCCGATTACGTTGAGAGCCTGCCCTATCAACAACGGGTTCTGGCTTCTGCGCTCAAGCGGTCCTTGAAACATTCTTTGCGGCTTGCGGGCGACAATGGGGTGGGGCTTTTAGCGGCGGTAGTCGAGCGGCGGCTCTCTATCACCCAATAACGCCTCGTATTCGAAGTCTCGACCACGCCGTGAGTAAAACTCGTCTTTTGCGGCACTGAGAAGCGCTGGGTTTTTGAAGAGATCGACGGCGGTCAGTGCCATCGATTTCGCGGCGACGATCATGCCTTTGTGTCCAATGGGTGTGCGTCCCGCCGCAACCGCCTGCCAAGTGTGTGCGCCTGTGCCGGGGACCCATGTCGCCGCACTCATGCCCACCGTCGGTACCGTCCAGCTCACATCGCCAACGTCTGTTGATCCGTTTCCGCGAACGCCGGAGGTGTAGGGTTTGATTTGTGCTGCTCTTTCGGCCAGTAGCGCGTCGTCGGGCAAGGTCTTGGCAATCTCCTTAGCAAAGGCTAGGTCGGTCTCGGTGTAGTGCACGCCACCCACCGCCGAAAGGTTTTTATGCATGACCTGAGCGAGCGTGTCATTGGGTAACACACTGTAATTACCATGAATGACTTCATAGCTCATTGTCGTACTCGTGCCGAGCGCCGCCGCTTCGGCTGTGGCAACCACGCGGTCCCAGATGGCTCTCAAACTGCTCTCATCGGGATGTCGTACGTAATAAAAACTCTGGGCTTTGTTCGGAACGACGTTAGGTGCAGAGCCTCCATCTGTGATGACGTAGTGCAGCCTCGTAGAAGCCGGCACATGCTCTCGTAATAGATTGACCATAAAGTTCATCGACTCGACCGCATCGAGGGCTGATCTGCCCCGCTCTGGCGCCGACGCAGCGTGTGAAGAAACCCCCGAAAAGGTGAATTTTGCAGAGCGATTGGCAAGCGTGCTGGCTGAATCAGCTGCATTAACCGATGCCGGATGCCAATGTATGACAGTGTCGACGTTGTCAAAAAGGCCTGCTCGTACCATGTAGACTTTTCCCGATCCGCCTTCCTCCGCCGGCGTGCCGAAAAACTGAATCGTGCCCGATGTGCCGGTTTGTTCGAGCCACTCTCTTGTGGCGATGGCCGCACCGAGTGACCCGGTGCCAAATAAGTGGTGACCGCAGGCTTGTGCCGAATGTTTTCCCTCAACCGCTTTTGGATACGGCAGCGCGGCTTGACTGATGCCCGGTAACGCATCGAATTCACCCATGACAGCGATGACAGGTTCCCCCGATCCATAGCTTGCGATAAAAGCCGTGGGAATTTCCGCAACACCACTCTCGATGGTGAACCCCTCGGCTTCTAGTGCGCTCTTGAGAGCGGCGCTTGAGCGCGTTTCCTGATAGCCCACTTCGGCGAGGTCCCAAATGAGATCACTCAAGTCCGTGAGCTGATCCGATCTTCGCTCGATACTGTTGAGCACGCTCTCGTTGGCATTTGCGATTAGTGAACACAGTGATAAAAACAAAGCGGCGACCGTGACGCCTCGGTGTTGAGTAGTTGTCATGACGATGCTCGTGTTGTCAGGCATTGGGCAATTCTTTAAGTCCAGTCAACGTTGTGTTGCTTCTTGCGCATACTAACAGACCGAAAAGTGGGTGGCTTTTTGGGTGGAATCAGGGCGGATATCAGCGGATTAATTCCTGTGTATCGCCCTACGCACTGAAATCTTGTGAGCGAATTTCTCCGTTTTTTGACGAGTGCCTTGGTTTGGTTGGTGGGTGTACACTTGAGGTTTCGTAACGTTGAGTTTCACCAGAGGACTTCATGGCGGGCAGTAACCAAGGCATCTCTATAGATGGGCGAAGGCAACGCGGTGAGCGCACGCGCCTCGCCATTATCGACGCGGCGCTCTCCCTTCAGGAAGAGGGCATATTGGTCCCTACCGCTCAGCAGATATCAGATCGTGCCGGCGTTTTAATACGTTCGTTCTTCCGTCATTTCGACGATATGGAAACGCTCTTCAAAGCGGCCGATGATCAATTACGTGATTCTTATGAAGCCTTGTTTATCGGTGGCGACAGACAGGGTTCGCTCAAAGAACGAGTCAATCGGGCCGTTGAGCGACGAAGTGCTGCGTTTGAGCAACTGAAAAACGTGGTATTGGGCACTAAAGCGCAGCTATGGCGCTACGAGACACTTCGAACAAACTACGCGCGGAATCAGCGAGGTTTGCGAAAAGATCTGGAGGTGTGGTTACCGGAGCTACAAGACTTGACTGAGGTTGATTGCGAGTCCATCCATGCGAGCGCGTCGTTTGAGATGTGGCACCGGCTTCGTAGCGAGCAAGGCTTATCTTTAGAGGCTAGCCGCACGGTCGTAATATCGTTGCTGATGGCTTTGCTCACCTCGGATTGATTTGGCGACCCTAACGTCTGCCAAGGCTTTAGATACAAATCATTTGCGCCTTAGTTATAAATTGACATAATCTATGACTAAATAATTTTCGGTCGCAGATGAGAACGGTGTGCCTGCGCCTTTGGGGACTCAAGCGTGAAAAGAACAGTGTTATTCGTCACCGTGTTGCTGGTCGTTGCGGGGGTAGTTGCTCACCAAAATCAAACGCCGCTTCTTCTAGCGCTGCTTAAATATCAGTCGGCGAATGAGTACCAGGTGGGCCCGCCACGTGATATTCCCTGGAACCAAGGTCCTGAAGAAGCGGTTGCGCCTCTGGGTGAGCGGCCACCTAACATCGTTTTAATCGTCGCTGATGATCTGGGTTACAACGATATTTCTATTTTTGGCGGTGGGCTGGCCGACGGGCGGGTTAAAACGCCGCATATTGATCAGTTAGCACAAGATGGCGTTGTCTTTACGCAGTCCTACTCTGGTGCCGGTACCTGCGCGCCGTCACGCGCCATGTTAATGACGGGACGTTACCCGTCGCGCACCGGATTTGAATTCACGCCAACCCCCTCGGGTATGGCACCAATGGTCTCGCGCATATCGGCTGAGATGGATAGCGGACTTCCCTCTAGCTTGTATGACAGTGATCTTGACCATAGTAAGCCACCCTATGAGCAGCAAGGCTTACCGCCTGAGGAAGTGACGATTGCTGAGGTGCTTAAAGGGCAGGGTTACGCGACTTTTCATATCGGCAAATGGCACCTTGGACGGCAAAACGGCATGGCTCCCCATCAACAGGGGTTTGATCAGAGCTTACTGATGGCGAGCGCTTTATACCTTCCAGAAGATGATCCGAATGTCGTTAATGCAAAGCTCGATTTTGATCCCATTGATCAATTTCTCTGGGCGCGCTTGGGGTTTGCTAATAGCTTCAATTCGGGTGATCAAGATCGATTTGAACCACGAGGCTACCTAACTGATTACTGGACAGATGAGTCGATCAATATCATCAAAGCCAATAGAAATCGGCCTTTCTTTTTGTATTTGGGTCACTGGGGTGTGCACACGCCCTTACAAGCGACGAAAGAGGATTACGAGGCTGTGGGGGATATTAAGCCCCATCGTAAGCGAGTGTACGCCGGCATGATCCGTTCGCTGGATCGCAGTGTGGGTCGCATCAATGCGGCGCTGGAAGAAGCGGGCCTGGCCGATAACACGCTGGTCATTTTCACAAACGACAACGGCGGTCCTGGCTACATTGGGTTACCCGATATCAATAAGCCATTTCGCGGTTGGAAGCTCAGCCAGTTTGAGGGCGGCATCCGTGTGCCACTCATGATGAAATGGCCCGCTAAGATTGCAGCGGGCACTGTTGCCGAAGAGCCCGTGGCGCATATTGATGTCATGCCAACACTGACGGCCGCGGCTGGGGCAGCGCAGCCTCAAAATGTGATCATCGATGGTAAGAACCTGCTGCCGCTGGCGACAGGTAAGGGCGAGGAAGCCTGGAGCCGCGACACTTTATTCTGGCAAAGCGGACACTACCGCGTGGTGCGTCATAAAGACTGGAAGCTGCAGGTGACGGCGAGACCGGATAAACAGTGGCTCTTTAATCTTGCCGAGGATCCTAATGAGAAAAACAACTTGGCGGCGAGCGAGCCCGAAAAGGTGGCCGCATTGATGACTCTGCTTGATGCGCATGCAGCGGCATCGAGACCATCGCTTTATCCGCCAGTTAGTGAGCAGCCGATTGCCATCGATAAAACGCGCCATGAGCGTTTTGAGGAAGGTGACGAATACATTTACTGGCCGAATTAGTCTCGGCCGATCCGTAGGTTCACTCTTAAAATTACAAATGACGCGTCAAAAGGTACGAAGAGGATGAAAGTAGAGAACAGTGTGATCCCAACGCAGGAGCAGATGGCGGGCTTCTTGGCCCCCGGTCCAGAAGGTCCCATCAGCATGGTTAACCTCCTCAAATTCAGAGATAAAGCCAGCTACGAAGACGGCCGAGAGAGCGAACTGACCGGGGCAGAGGCTTACGCTATTTACTCCAAAGGTGTCACGAAGACCCTCTCCAAGGTAGGCGGGGAGATCATATTTTCCGGTGAGGTAAACCGACTCATGCTGGGTGAGGTCGAGGAGCTCTGGGATTCAGTGGCGATAGCCCAGTACCCCTCGCGGGCGGCGATGCTGGAGATGATGCAGTTGCCGGAGTATCAAGAAATTGCTGTTCACCGTGCCGCGGGGTTGGCCGGACAGCTCAATATTGAGACTACCCGTTCCGTCGTTTTTGAAACAGATAAATAGGAGGGTAGGGCATGGGCAAGACCCTAAAGATAGGTCTGGCTGTCGTCTTTTTTATCGGCGTTTTCGTGATTTCGTTGCCCAGCTTGGTTCACAAGGCCGGGTTGCACCCTGACTACGTCGGGCCGACTGTCAACTTACCCGGTAAGCGGGCGCTTATCATCACCACTAGCCATCGTGTGTTGGCGCCGGTTGGAGAAACAGAGGGAGACCCCACCGGCGTCGCGGCGTCAGAAATGACGCATCCCTACTACACCTTTCTCGATGGTGGGATGGATGTGGATCTGGCCAGTATCAACGGGGGTGAAATACCGATAGACCCCGAAACAATTAACCGCGTTGTAAGGACAGCTGAAGATGAGCGGTTTCTCAACGACAGTATTGCGATGTCCAAAGCCAAGTACTCGATTCCTATCGCAGACGTCGATATCACTGCTTACGACATTGTCTTCATATCAGGAGGATGGGGTGCCTCTTACGATTTGGCACAAAGCCCTGTCCTAGGTGAGATGGTCAGCGATGCGTACTACGGTGCTAAAGACGCCATCATCGGCGGCGTGTGTCATGGCGTGTTGGGCTTGGTCAATGCGCGAACGACGGATGGTAGTTTGCTTGTTGCGGGTCGCCGCATGACAGGCGTGACCGATAAGCAAATAAAGGAACTCGGTATCGAGGTGACCCCTAAGCACCCCGAGACTGAGTTACGCAAGGCGGGCGCCCTTTTTGAGAGTCAAAGCGCCTTTAGAGACGTGTTTGCCACCCATGTTGCGGTGGACGATGAGCGACGCTTCGTGACCGGCCAGAATCAAAACTCGGGCCTCGAAGCTGCACACGTCATGATGCAGGTATACGCAGATCGTGAGGGCTAGGGCATGGCCAATGAGAGGAGTTCAACCATGAGACGGGTAGTTTCACTCGTTATATCGCTCCTCGCTGCGGTGTTCATCGTTATGGGCGTTCGATGGTTGATCGCGCCTGAAGGTATTGCGCCCGAGTTTGGGCTTATCTTGGGCGATGGTCTGGGTCTCAGCTCACAGATCGGCGACATGTCGGGCTATTTTTTGTTTCTGGGTATCTCGATGGTGCTCGGTGTCGTCACGGGACATCGCCCCTGGTTCTACGCTGCGGCCATTCTCCTGTCACTAACGGCCGTGGGGCGCACCGTTGCTTGGCTGGTTCACGACGCAGCACTTGCGAGTCAGGTTCGCTCAGAGGTCGTTATTGCGGCGCTGTTATTAATCGCTTCGCGGGTTTTAGGCGAGGACGATTGAGTGTCCTTTAGACATATGCTGTGTCTGTTTATTGTAGCGGCGCTTTCGAGTGCGCCCTCAATGGCCGCTGAAATTGCAGACAGCGCAAGCAGGTCATCCATTGATACCTCCCAGCGCACCAACATTGTTTTGGTGTTGGCTGATGACCTAGGTTTTAGTGACTTAGGATCTTACGGCAGCGAGATAAGCACCCCTAACCTCGATGCCATAGCAAAAGAGGGCCTTCGGTTCAGCAATTACCACACGGCAGCCAACTGCGCGCCGGCGCGTGCGATGCTGTTGACCGGTGTCGATGCACATCTTGCCGGCGTTCCCAACATTCCTGAGATGTTGCCGCCTGAGCTACAGCAGTATGAGCACTATCAGGGCGTGCTAGGCGACAACGTCGTGACCGTGGCCACGCTTCTTGAGGATGCTGGTTATCACACCTATTTCGCCGGAAAATGGCATTTGGGCACGGGGCCGGGGAAACTTCCCAGTCAGCGAGGTTTCGAGCGTACTGTTGCGTTGGCAGATTCCGGTGCCGATAACTGGGAGCAGCGGCCCTATATCCCGCTATATGACACTGCGAACTGGTATGCCGATGGTGAGCCTTACCAACTGCCAGATGATTTTTACTCCTCTCGGTTCTTAGTCGATAAGACCATCGAGTTTGTCGACAGTAACCTCGCCGATGGCGAGCCATTCTTTGCCTATTTACCGTTGCAGGCGGTGCACATCCCCGTGCAAGCGCCACAGGCCTACATCGATCGTTACATGGGCGTGTACGACGAGGGATGGGATGTATTGCGAGAAGCGCGTCGATCTCGATCGATCGAGCTGGGTCTCGTTCCGCCGGAAACCGACATGGTTCGTATGTCGACCACTGACGATTGGTCAGCCCTGAGCGACGAGCAGCGGCGTTATGAGTCAAAACGGATGGCGGTTTACGGCGCTATGGTTGAGGCGATGGATCACCACTTAGGTCGATTATTCGACTATCTCAAGGCGGCAGGCCAATACGACAATACGCTGATCATTTTCACCTCAGATAACGGTGCTGAAGCCAGTGGCTCTGCCGATCCGTCGTCATTTACAGCACGGCAAGGGCCAACGTCAGTGGGGTACAACATTGACTATGAATCCTTGGGGTTAAAGGGGAGTTACAACACCATTAGCCCCAGTTTTGCCAGTGCAGCCGCCAGTCCACTGTCGCTTTTTAAATTTTACGCGGGGGAGGGTGGTATGCGAGTACCGCTGATCCTTAGTGGGCCCTCTGTCACGAAAGCTGGTGAGATCAATCATTCCTTTTCTTTTGTCACCGATATCACCCCTACGCTGCTGAGTGTGGCTGGCGTTACCGCCCCGCAAGATCGCTACCGAGGCAGGCCTGTCGAACCCATGGTTGGCAGGGATCTCATGCCGTTAATTACCGGCGAGGTCGACCGGGTATACGAAGAATCTGATTCTGTTGGCTACGAACTAGCGGGCCATGCGGCGTTGTTTCAGGGCGATTACAAGCTCCTGTTTACTCGAGGTGCTCTGGGCGATGGACAGTGGCATTTGTATGACATTGTTCGAGATCCGGGTGAGACCCATGATCTCGCCGCCTTGGAGCCAGCGCGTCTACAAACGATGCTGTCGGCCTATCAGCGCTATGTCAGAGAGAATAAGGTGTTGGAGGTGCCAGCTGGCTACAGCCACACCAAACAGCTTCTGATCAATGTCCTACACCACCGATTCAAGACCCCAGTGCTAATCGCAATGCTGACGGCGCTGATATTGCTGCCCTTTTGGGTGGCCTACCGAATGAAAAAGAGGCCTAGCTAGGATGTCAAACCCCCATCGACTTTATGCGATTACGCACTCTCTGTATTCGGGTCGTGCCCGCAGTTACCTCATCAAACATCAGATCGCTTTTCAGGAGCTCTCGACAGGTCACGAGAGCTTCAAAGCAGAGGTCTTACCCAAGGGGAAATTAGCGACCATTCCCACACTGGTGACGCCAGAGGGTGAGGTTATTCGCGATGGCGCCGCCATCATCGAACACTTCGAGGCGACAAATGGTCGACCGAGTCAGCCGAGAGGTCCCAGGCAGCGCATTATCAGTGCGCTGTTTGATGTCATTGGCACCGATGGCTTATTGCGGCCAGCCATGCACTACCGATGGAACTTTCCCGAGGACAATCTAGCCTTTGTTCGGTACCACTTCCTTCACTCACAGCGCGACACACCGGAAAGGGCTGAAAAGACCGAAGCCATGATGGATCGCATGCGCTACGCAGCAATGATTTTTGGCGTTACCGAGCACAGTCAGGATGTGGTCGAGTCACTCTATCTTGACTATTTAGACGCGTTAAATGCGCATTTCGAGCAGTACCCGTACTTACTTGGGTGGCGCCCCAGCGTGGGGGACTTTGGTCTCATCGCGCCGATGTATGCGCATTTGGGCCGCGATCCGCATCCGGCAAAGCTGATGCAGCAGCGAGCGGTCTCAGTGCATCGATGGGTCGAGCGAATGAATCGTGCCGATCAGGACGTGCCGGAGTTTTTTAACGCAGGCACAGAGTTTATTGATGACGATGAGGTGCCTGAGTCCTTGATGGCTGTCTTGCGGGTCTTGGCTGAGGATTTTGTGCCGGAAACCCTCGCTGCAGCAGAGTCGATTAATGGCTGGTTGGCTGAAAATAAACCAGAGACAGGTGCCCCGGCAGTGGGCCGGCTCGCTCAAGCACGCGGGACGGCCACCTTCGCTTTGCGTGGGCAGACCATAGAGGCCCTAGCCCAACCGCATCGTTTTTATCTTTTGCAGCGAGTTCAGGACGATTACGCGAGTCTGTCTGAAACCGAAAAGGCCGCTGTCGACGCGGTGCTTAGCAAATCGGGCATGACTGCCATTCTCGACGCAGCCCTAAACCGGCGCATTGAACGTGCCGATAACCTCGAGGTTTGGGTTTAGGCCTTGCATGAATTCGCTGCGTTTAGCCGCGGGGGCGAACAGTAATCACCTCGGTAGAGTAGGCGAAGGTCGTCGTCGCTTATCCTAATCGCCCTGTGATGAACGTCGAGCGTCCGCCAATGCGGTTACGGCAAGAAGCAAAAGGCCAATGAGTAGCCGGGGATCTCCCAGATTGAAATCGGGCTCGACGGGGAAAGCGATGGTTTTCTCCAGTGCTGCTGCTTTGAAGTGATGTTTACCGCTAAATGCCGGATCCGTCACGATCTCGAGGAAATCGCGTCGACTACGGTAGCGTACTAAACCGCCCATATCCCATATGTCCACACCCTCAACGCCAATGACATCGATGCTGCGATAGGCGGCCGGCCCCATCATGACAGGGTGTGAGCCTCGAGAGAGCATGGCCGGGATCATATGTCCCATGTAGCGGTCCATGAGTTGCTGTGCATTTTCGCCCGGCGCTGCACCGGCGACGTTCCCAGGCGTCTCGTCGTAGTCGATGTTATTGATCATGATGAAATGCTTGCCGGTATCTTCTTCACCAAATTGTCTGATCATCGCGATTGCTTCCGGTGAGCCCCCGTTTGCTTCCATTTTCACAATGAAGTTATCGACCTCAGCGTCAGAGAGAGGGCCGCCAGACGGGGTGTACCAAAAGAGGAAAAGAGCGAAGAGGAGGGCAGGTAAAAGCCAGATTTTCATGCGAGTCGTCATGACGAAGTCCTAAGGAGATCTGAGCGATCGTCCGTTGTTATTGTAAGTAGTAAGACAAGATACCGGTTTGCTCGAGAAGTGTCCGAACCGAGGGGTCTTGAGCGGCATTCACGAGATTCAACTCATCTTTTACATGCAAGCGCGCCTGATTCAGCCTCCTGGCTGTTCGAGCCCTTGTCACGCCGTAGCCAATGTCATATTCGTAAAATTTCTCTCCCGCCAGACCTGCGGCAATATTTGCCGACGAGGACACGAAATAGGTCCGCGCAAAGTAGTTCACTATCGAAGCGACCGTATCGGGCAACTTGTCGTCGTCGCACCAAGCGCCAGCTTCGATCACATCATCTGTAAAAAAGGACTCGGTGTACTGCGTTAACATAGCTTCATATTGCCCTAGCCAGCTTTTGGGCTCGGGATCGGTAATAAAATGTGCTTTGCTCGCGCCTGCTAACGCAAAGTCTGCGAGGCACGGCCGGTTGCCGAGGAGAAAGGGGTGCTGTCGCAAGTGGCTTGACAGAACGTCGAGCATGTCTTGAAAGTCAGCTTGCACCGCCGCTGCTTGTTCTGCGCCAACGCCATTGACGGCGCAGGCGTTTTGTCCGAATCCCTCGTTCATGGCTGGACCAATAGGGCTTAGCTGCGCTAACTCCTCATCGCTAAATGGCGTATCAATGGATCGATCAAGCGAGATGTTCGCACCGAAACGAGGCCCAACCCAGGCTACGTTGTCGGGGTAGCACCAGCGTGAATGCACGCAGACACGCCCAAGCCAGTGATTGAGTGCATCTTCCAAGATAAAACAGAGCGATCGCTGAAGCGGAGTGTTCGGTATGACGGGGGTTTCACTAAAGCGCTCGTGGAGGAATGGCCCGATAGAAATGGTGTCCTGTAATAACCATCGGTCGGGCGTGGACAGTAATGGGATGAAATGCGTGCCAGCTTTGGTCTCGAGCGCTTCCCGCCGGGCTTCGGTTTTGAATTGGTAGCGCCAGGGAATCCGCTGGAAACGCAGCTGAGCCTCGAGTTTGCGAGTGAAAAAGCTCAGCTCAGTGCCTATTAAAGTGTATTCCCCAGGGTACATAATGACGTCCTCATATAAGCAGCGAGGCTTACATATTGACATCAATTATGTCAATATTTACCGCCTTCGATGCAGATAAAAAAAGAGACTAATAATGACATTACAGACCCCACTTAAATTAGTTGGCGGCACGGGTTCACCCTATACGCAAAAAATGGTGGCGCTGCTTCGCTACCGCCGAATTCCTTACAGTATTCAGTGGGGACAACCGGATGCGGCCTGCGATGCCATGGGCGTGGAGAAGCCGCGCCCCATCTTCATGCCTACTTTCTTCTTTGATGGCGATGCGGGTACCACGGCCGAATGTGACTCGACTCCCATTATTCGAAGACTCGAGGCAATGTACCCGGGTCGATCCGTGTTGCCGGAGGATCCGGCACTCGCCTTTATCGATTACCTGATTGAGGATTTCGCTGACGAGTGGTGTACCAAATACATGTTCCATTACCGCTGGCACTTCAGTGACGATGCGGACAATGCGGGCACCCTCTTGCCGCTGGGCATGGATGTCAGCATGCCCACCGAGTTTTTTCAGCAATTCAAGCAGCATATTTCAGAGCGTCAGATTAGCCGGCTCTACGTCGTGGGCTCGAATGACACAACGGCCCCTGTGATTGATGCAAGCTACCGACGTTTTCTTTCCGCGATGGAAGCGCATTTGGGGAATCAGAAGTTCATGCTCGGTAATCGGCCGGGCGCAGGCGATTTCGGTTTGCACGGCCAGCTAACGCAGCTGGTTGGGTTTGATCCTACCTCGCGTGCAATAGCGCATGAAGTGTCGCCTCGAACCGTGGCCTGGGTGGATCAAATTGAAGATCAGAGTGGGCTGGAACCCAAGGAACAAGATTGGACTGATCTTAAGGAGCAGCCCGAGAGCTTGAAGGCGCTCTTGTCAGAGATTGGCCGAGTCTATGCCCCCGCGCAACTGGCTAACGCAAAAGCGGTGGAGCAGGGTGAGAGGACGTGGGAATGCGACATTGACGGCGCGCCGTGGGTGCAGCAAACCTTCCCCTACCAGGCCAAGTGTCTTCGGTGGACGAACCAGCAGTATCAGGCGCTCTCATCATCGGACCGTGCATTAGTTGACTCGATACTGCAGGGAACGGGTGTCGAAACAATGCTGTTTTAGTCCAGGATTAACGAGTACTTGAGCGATAAAAAGCGCTGCGCAAAAAAATTGACAGCGCATCTCATTTGATAAAGGAATGACATAGATGGGTTTTGAGTTAAATGATCGGGTGATGGGATTAAACGTTCAGCTGCAAGCATTCATGGACAAGCATATTTATCCGCGTGAGCATGATTGGCACGAGTGGTGTTTGGATCAAGATAACCTCTGGGTCACACCGCCTTGGTTTGATGAACTCCGTGAGCTGGCGAAAGCTGAGGGTCTGTGGAATTTATTCTTGCCGCGTGAGTATGCGCCATGGAGTCCCGGGCTCAGCAATGTCGAAATCGCACCCTTGTTCGAGACCATGAGCAAGGTCTTGTGGGCGCAGCCCGTATTCAACTGCAACGCACCTGATCGCGGCAACATGGAAGTGCTGGCGAAGTACGGTACCGAGGCTCAACAAAAGCAATGGCTTGATCCTTTGTTGGCCGGCGAAATTAGAAGTGCGTACGCCATGACCGAGCCTCAGGTGGCCTCTAGTGACGCCACCAACATGGAATTAGAGATAACGCGTGACGGCGATGAGTACGTGCTTAACGGGCGTAAATGGTGGACCACAGGCGCTATCAATCCACGATGTAAAATCATGCTGGTCATGGGTAAGTCGAACCCCGAGAACCCGCGTCACCGGCAGCACTCGACCATACTAGTACCCAGAGACACACCCGGGATAACGTTGGTGCGACCACTGCGCGTATTTGACAGTCTCCATTCGCCGGGCGGCGAGGCTGAGCTTTTGTTTGAGAATGTGCGCGTACCGGTCACGAATATGATTAAGGGCGAGGGATGCGGGTTCGAGATTGCCCAGGGCAGATTAGGACCGGGCCGCTTCCAATACGCCATGGGCCTCGTTGGTATGGCGCAGCGCTGTCTAGAACTCATGTGCGCGCGTGCAGAGGAGCGGGTGGCGTTTGGGGAGCCGCTTATCAAAAAGACAAGTGTCCAGCATGAAATTGCCCGTTGCCGCTGCGACATTGAACAGGCGCGGTTGCTAACGTTACAGGCGGCGCATGTAATGGATACCGAAGGTATGACCGCTGCAAGACCCTACATCAGCATGGTGAAGATTGTGGCACCCAACATGGCGCAGCAAGTGGCTGATCGGGCCATGCAAGTATTTGGCGGTATGGGCGTTTCTCAGGACACCTTGATTCCAGATGTATTCACTCTGGCCCGTTTTTCGCGCATCGCCGATGGTCCCGATGAAGTGCACATGTCACAACTGGGTAAAATGACGGCCCGGGAACTCAACGAATCTTAGGTGGGGTTGGGGGCGCTCGCTTGAGAGCGGGCGCATAGGCTCTCTGTCGTGTGCGGTCTTCAGAACATTGGGTCGGCCTAGGCGGCCGACCGTGCTACGACGTCAATAATGACCTGAGACACCTCTTTGGGGCGTGTCTCCTGCAGGAAGTGCCCAGCTCCTTTGATGGTGGTGTGGGGCTGGCCCTTGGTGCCGGGTACTCGGTTTAAGAAAATGGCGTCACCCCCTTTGGTGACAGGGTCATCGTCGGCAAAGGCACAGACGAAGGGCTTATCGAAGCTCTCGAAAAACTCCCAAGCCAATCGTTGCTGCTCGAGCGACGGCGATGTCGGTAACGAGGGCACCTGGCTCGGCATAGCGCGTGGTCCCATTGCGTACTCGGCGCTTGGGAAGGGTGCGTCATAAGCCTTGGCAACGGACGATGGCAGCGGCGCTCGCATGCCCAGTTTGTGGAGTAGCGCTCTCGCGACTTTCATGAGGGTCGGTTGTTGCTCGCTCATCATCGATAACATCAGTCCAAACGGTGGATGGACTGTCTCCCAGCAGAACTTTTGCCAGACCGCAAAGATAAGCGCTGGATTAGACGCCTTGCCACCCCATGATAGCGATCGCAGTTCCTTGGACATGCCGAATAGCGTGGGAGTGGGGGCGTTGGCACGGTAGTCCTCGACCTCATCAACCATTGCTTGCGGCACATCTGGGTTGTAAGGCAGGCCGGTATTGCCAATGACCACGTTATCGAAGCGATCGGAGTGGGCGGCAACCAGTCGAAGACCAATGAGACCGCCCCAGTCTTGACCGAAAAAAGTCAGCCCCGAGAAGTCATTTTGCTCGAGCCATGCACCCATCCACTCGACCTGTCGCTCGTAGGTGTAGTCTTCTCGTGCCGCGGGCTTATCGCTTTTTCCATAGCCCACGAGATCCGGGCAAATGACACGAAGGCCTGCAGAAGTAAGGTGTGGGATCATTTTGCGGTAGAGATAACTCCAGACAGGCTGTCCGTGTATGCACAGCACAATGGCGCCATCGCGCGGTCCTTCATCGATATGGTGAATTCTTAAGTCCTGACCGTCATGCGTTTTTATTGTCGTGTACTGAGGCTCGAACGGATAGTCCCTCAGTCCTGCAAAGCAGCTATCCGGTGTGCGCAAAATTTTCATATCGATGGCTCTTTAGGTTAAGACATATATTGTGACAATATATAACAAATGTTCAATACCCATGCTTTTGTCCCGGTCTTTAGACTACCGAATCATGTTGCTTCAGTTGCGTGGGTTCAACGCCGTATTCGCTAACTCATGAAGGGAAAGGTCGCATGGATTTCACCCAATTTGCCAAATCAAGAAAAAGTGCTCGTGGTTTTTTGGATAAGCCAGTACCGAAGGAGCTTATCGATGACATCATTGAGACGGCGAAATGGGCCCCAAGCTCCTACAACACGCAGACGTGGCGCGTACACGCTGTTACGGGTGATGTGCTAGATAAAATTCGCAGAGGAAATACGGAAAATACGTTGGCTGGAAAGCCGCATGTGCGGGACTTTCCTTACAAGGAAGAATACGAGGGTATTCATCGACAACGGCAAATCGATGTGGCGATTCAACTTTTTGAGGCTATGGGTATTGAGCGCCATGACAAAGAAAAGCGCATGGATTGGATGTTGCGTGGATTTCGCCAGTTTGATGCGCCAGTGTCTTTGGTGCTTACTTACGATAAGTATCTGGAGCCCGCAGCGATTAGCCAGTTTGCTCTTGGCTCCCTGGCCTACGGCATCGTCTTAGCAGCATGGGAGCGTGGCCTGGGCTGTGTCATCAATGGTCAGGGCATCATGCAATCTGATGTTGTACGCGAACATGCTGAAATTCCGGATGACGAGAGCATCATGATTTGCATCGCGATGGGTTATCCCGATGACAGCTTTCCTGCGAATGCTGTGCGCTCTGATCGCGCCGATAACAGCGACTTTGTTCGCTATCGGGGGTTTTGACGGGGGGCAGAATATTAGACAGGGTATTTACGAGCTCGAGAGTCAAAGAGTCTCATTGGGAAGGGTGGTTGCCGCCCGTGACTCAGTAGCACAGGGGACGGTATTACTACAGCCTTATACCCGAGCGCTGCACAACTGATTCCATAACAGGGTAGCTCTTAGACTCCTGCACATTGGGCAGCTGAAGTAATGATCCTGCCAGCAAGTCCTTGTAGTGCGTCATGTCCTTTACCCGCGCTTTGACTAAGAAGTCGAATTCCCCTGATACAAGATGGCACTCTTCAACCTCGGGAATGAGTTCGATCGCTCCCGTGAAGGCTTTAAATGCGTCCCCGGCAGTGCGTTGTAAGGTCACCTGAACGAAGACTACGAGGCCAGCATCCAGTTTGCTGGGGGCCAAGCGCGCGTAGTAACCCGTAATCACCCCCTTGCCTTCCAACCGTTTGATGCGATCGGCGCAGGGCGACGGTGTGAGGCCAACACGACGACCGACCTCAGCTACGCTCATTCTGCCGTCTTTTTGAAGCAGCGAAAGAATCTTTCTATCCGTTTTTGACAGGCTTTCCATCACTAATCCCTTAACAGTTGGTTGCAAAAAAATATCGCATTATAAAAGTTGATTCCACTGCTGATAGTGTGAATTTAGTGAAAATAAAGTCGCAAATAGCCATTAATATCGCAATATCGCCTGCTTGTTTAAGAGGTCTAATCCAGTAAACATCGAGTAGAAAGGTTAATGGTTATGCGTATTGGTGTGCCAAAGGAAATTAAGAATCACGAGTACCGTGTAGGGCTGCCTCCCGCCGGTGTTGTTGAGCTGGTTAATCATGGTCATGAGGTCGTGATCGAGACAAACGCAGGCGAAGGAGCCGGGTTTTCAAACGAAGATTATGTGACCGCGGGCGCATCTATCGTCGACGCTCCTGAAACTATTTTCGCCAACTGCGACCTGATCGTTAAGGTTAAAGAGCCACAGCCCGGCGAATGCCGACAGCTTCGCCCGGGGCAGTTACTTTTCACTTACCTTCACTTGGCTGCCGATCGTCAACAAACCGATTTGCTCATGGAAAGCGGGGCAACCTGCATTGCCTACGAGACGGTCGAGGGTTCAAACGGCGGTTTGCCATTGTTAGCTCCCATGTCGGAAATTGCTGGCCGTCTCGCTGCTCAGGCGGGTGGCGACTTCTTAAAGAAATCGAGCGGTGGCCGCGGCGTATTGCTCGGGGGCGTACCCGGTGTTGCGCCTGCCAAAGTGGTGGTTATCGGCGGTGGCGTTGTGGGTACCAATGCGGCTCGGGTAGCGCAGGGGATGGGCGCGCGCGTTGTTGTGCTGGATCGCTCGCTTGATCGACTTCGTTACCTCGACGATATTTTCATGGGCCGTATTGAAACGGTTTGGTCGAGCGCAGCAGCGCTTGAAGAGCAGGTGTTGGATGCAGATTTAATCATCGGTGCTGTGTTAATCCCCGGTGCTGCTGCGCCCAAGTTGGTTAACCGTGCGCTGGTTTCCAAGCTTCAAAAAGGCAGTGTTATGGTCGATGTGGCCATTGACCAAGGTGGATGTTTTGAAACATCTCGAGCCACGTCTTATCAAGATCCGACTTATGACGTCGATGGGGTTGTCCATTACTGCGTGGCCAATATGCCAGGCGGAGTAGCAAGAACCGCAACGCTTGCATTAACCAATGCAACGCTACCTTACGTTGTGCGGTTGGCCAATCAGGGTCTTGATGCGCTGCGAGATGATGCACGATTTGCCCTTGGTTTGAACGTGCATGCAGGAAAGCTTACGCACGCGGGTGTCGGGGAAGCGTTCAGCTTGGATGCGATCTCACCAGCCGAAGCCCTGACTTCCTAGAGTAATTCGTTATAGTTGGCTCGCGTTTCCACTGCGGTCAACTATGAATACAACGTCCTTACAATCAGCCTCGGCTTTACCGACTCACCTTGCAGGCGAGATGCGTTCTAATCATGCGGGCGAGACGGGGGCAGTGTGGATTTACAGAGGTGTTCTAGCGGTATCGCGCAACGTCGAGATTCGGTCGTTTGCAGCGCACCATCTTGCGACTGAGCAGTTACACCTTCAGTTCTTTGACGATTGGCTAAGCGCGCCTCAGAAAAGTGTTCTACTGCCCCTGTGGCGCCTTTCGGGGTTCGTTCTCGGCGCCGTCTCTGCAATTGGCGGGCGACAATGGGTTTACGCCTCAATCGAAGCGGTTGAGACGTTTGTCGTGAAGCACTATGAGTCGCAATATGGGGCGCTAGAAGCCTACGGCGACGAAACACTTACCGCAGCTATACATCGGTTTTGCAATGATGAAGCCGACCACCGTGACGAAGCAGGTGGTGAGGCGCAGGCTCCTTCTAGCCTTCTTAAAGCGTGGTGTTGGGTCGTCGGATTTGGCTCTGAGCAGGCAGTTAAAATTGCGCGCAAGATCTGAGTCATCTAACAGGTAGTCTCAGGGTACTCATGTCCCATCGGCGGACAGAGACGCCCGTTTCGTTTTATCATCAAGATTATCGATAGGTTGTTGAGTCGGCGTCCTTTTTCTGGGTGCGATCGACAGCCGCAGGCCGGAAGAAGGACTTACCATGAGTGCTGAGTTGGTTAGAGCACGAATCGATGCGGGCCCGACGGTGCCGCTCATGTGGCTGGTCGTCTTTTTTGGCTTTCTGCTGAATCTCGCCGATGGTATAGATGTCGTTGCTATGTCCGTCACCGCTCCAAGTGTGGCGGTATCGTGGGGGCTCGAGCGTTCGGCACTGGGCTCACTATTTAGTTCTGCGCTCTTTGGTATGGCGATTGGCGCGGCAGGTCTTGCACCTTTATCAGACCGGTTGGGTCGCAGAGCGTTGTTAGTTGCGGCCATATTCTTGGTGGGCCTGAGCATGCTCGGTGTCAGTTGGATTGCAAGCAGCGGCTCGGTGACACTGTTTGCGATGTTGCGTTTCATTTCGGGTCTGGGTATCGGAATCATTTTTGGCAGTGCCCCTGCTTTGGCCTCTGAATTTATGCCAAGTCGATACCGAAGCCTTGCGGTTTCCCTAGTAGTGATGGGGTATCCCGTGGGTGCGGTACTCGCAGGCCCTATCGCCAATGCCTTAATTCCTGATTACGGTTGGCCCGCGGTGTTTACCGCTGGGGGTGCCTTAACGTTAACGATTGGCGTTGTAACGTGGATGCTTTTGCCTGAGTCTCCTGAGTTTTTAGCGAGCCGCCCAGGGGACAGACCTGAGCGGGAGAGTACGGTGAATGGTGTACTGGCACGTATGGACCGGGGGCCTATTCAGGGCTTACCCAGTGATGTAACGCCACCGTCCTCAACGCCAGTGGCGCAAATACTGACGGCTGACCGACGATTTAAAACCCTCGCGCTCTGGACTGTGTATTTCATGGGGTTTTTGACCATGTATTTCATGTTGTCTTGGATACCGACTTTATTCGTCGATTCAGGCTATACCCGATCTCAGGGCATTGATGCACTGACGGGGTTCAATATTGGCGCGATACCCGGCATTTTAATTCTAGCTTTCCTTACGACGCGGCTACCGTTGGTGCCATTGCTCTCACTCTTTTTTCTGTCCGCGGGTGGGGTATTGGTGTTCGTAGGTCTCACTGAACCCTCTGAGCTGGGCAGTCTCATGGCCCTGATGTTTTTTGCGGGGGTGTTCTTGCACGGGGGCTTTACCTGTCTGTATGCACTGGCAGCTCAGGTTTATCCGAGTGATGTGCGCGCAGCCGGCGTGGGTTGGGCTGCAGGCTTGGGCAGGACCGGTGCAATTGTCTCGCCGGTATTCGCCGCGGCACTGATTACGGCTGGTTGGGACATGTATGCGCTATTTGTGTGCTTTGCACTCCCGCTGCTCGCTGTAGGCTTTTTGCTATGGGTATTTTCAAATGATGACTGAATCTTTTTCATGGTTTCCTAGTCTCGAAGAACGGGGTAGCGCAACAGCGCTAATAGACCGTGAACAGTCGATTTCCTATGACGCACTCAACCAGTCGGTGGATCGCGTTATTGCGGGCTTATTGAACGCTGCGGATTCACTTGACGAGGAGCGAGTGGCTTTTCTGTATCCGGCAAGTTTCGACTATGCGGCATTGATCATTGGCGTCGTGGCAGCGGGGGGTATTGCGGTGCCGCTGAGTGTCCATGCGAGCGCTGATGAACTGTCGCATTGTCTTTCTGTGGCTGGGGTCAAGCGATTACTCCTGCCCGATGCGTTGCGTACACCGGCACTCGACACTGTTTGTGATCAGTTGGGTGTGGCGCAACTGAGTGTCGAGGCTTTACCCGACGCCGATCGACCGAGTGCCTTGCCACTCAAAGCCGAGCAGGGCGCATTAATTGTGTTCACCAGCGGTACCACAGGCAAACCCAAGGCGGTCGTTCACACGGTTGAGAGCGTGTCGGCCATGATTACATCGCTTATTGAAGCGTGGGGTTGGCTCGAGACCGATCACATTCCATTGTTTCTGCCGCTCCATCACGTCCACGGTATCGTTAATATCTTGCTGTGCGCGCTGTGGCGCGGCGCCAGCGTCGACCTTCATGCGCGCTTTGATGCCGAGAGAATCTGCTCCAATGTGGCTTTGGGGCGTTACTCAGTATTCATGGCGGTACCCACTATTTACGTGAAGCTGATTGCCCACATAAAGACACTCGAGCACGATCGGCAAACACAAGTCACCCAGGGGTTTGCCCGAATGAGACTGAACGTTTCAGGATCGGCTGCCTGCCCTGTGCCGCTGTTTGAGGAGTGGGAAGGCCTTACCTCTCAGCGCTTTCTGGAGCGATACGGGATGACTGAGTTAGGCATGGCGCTATCCAATCCTTACCGTGGTGATCGCCGACCGGGGCACGTGGGCCAACCCTTACCTGGCGTCAAGATTAAACGGGTCGATGAGAGCGGTAATGACATCCTTGACGACGCGACCCCGGGTGAGTTGGCGGTGAAAAGCCAAACAGCATTTAGAGAATATTGGGGGAATGTCACGTCTACTGACAGAGCATTTGCCGATGGCTGGTTTTTAACCGGGGATATCGCTGTGATTGATGAGGGTGCCTATCGAATATTGGGTCGTGCCTCGATCGACATTATTAAGTCAGGCGGCTTCAAGCTATCGGCATTAGAGATAGAGGCGACGTTACTTGAGCACCCCAATGTGAGCGAGGTTGCCGTGATCGGTGTGCCTGATCATGAATGGGGTGAGCTCGTTGCGTGTGCGCTAGTGTTACATGAGCAGGTCTCGCAAGAGAGTCTCATAGAATGGGCGCGTGAGCGGATGAGTGCCTACAAAGTGCCCCGCAAATGGCATTTTACCGACGCTTTACCTCGTAACGCCCTTGGAAAGGTAACGAAGCCATCTCTAAGGTCTTGGTTTTAGCGGGGACACAGCATGTTAGTTGACTTGACGGATCGTTAAGTAATTCATTGATGCAGCGCAAAATCATTCATATCGATGCTGATTGTTTCTACGCCGCCATAGAGATGCGCGATGACCCTAAGTTGCGCGGTATACCCATGGCCGTTGGCGGCAGTGCGGACCGTCGTGGTGTGTTGACCACAGCCAATTACGATGCGCGGAAATTTGGTGTCCGCTCAGCGATGTCGACGGCCCACGCTATGCGTCTTTGTCCGCATCTCACGGTGGTGCCGCCGCAGTTCATGAAGTATCGCGAAGCGTCGAAAGCGATGCGCGCGATTTTTGAGGAGTACACGGACATCATCGAGCCTTTGTCACTGGACGAGGCCTTCCTCGATGTCACCGAGTCCAGTGGGGAGAGCCTCACCGCGACAAAAATCGCCAAAGAAATCCGTGCGAAGGTAGAAAAAGAGATCGATATCACCGTGTCAGCTGGCGTATCCGTAAATAAATTTATTGCCAAAGTCGCCTCCGACTGGGAGAAGCCCAACGGATTGACGGTTGTCACGCCCGATCAAGTTGACGCTTTTGTCGGCGCCTTACCAGTTAAAAAAATTCCGGGCGTAGGGGCTGTGACGGCTGAAAAAATGCATCGCTATGGATTAAAAACCTGTGCTGATGTGAGGGTTTGGGGTCTCCACGATCTTGTTCGACGATTTGGAAAATTCGGTGTAGTGCTTCACGAACGCTCGCGTGGTCGCGATGAAAGGCCCGTTCAGCCAAGCCGGATTCGCAAGTCGATCAGTGTTGAAACCACTTTTGGAGAGGATCTCGCTGGACCGAGCGTGTGGGAGCCCTACGTCGATAAGTTATTTGAACAGCTACTTGGGCGCATTGAGTCTGCCAAGGCAAATGAGAGCATTCATAAAGCGTTTGTGAAGCTAAAATTCTCCGATTTCAGCAGTACCACGGTCGAGCGTGTGGGAACAGCCGCGGTCGAGTCGGATTATCGACAGTTATTGATAGAGGGTTGGCACCGCCGTGAGATGCCGGTTCGGCTCATTGGTATTGGCGTGAGGCTACAGGATGGTTGGGAGCATGCATCACGCCGGTTGCCGTTTGAGCAGGGCGAGGACTGAGTTGCATCGAGTGATGCTGCCGAGCGAGCGTTATTTGGTACAGGAAATGCCGGGTGTTTGATCATTGACCGCACGAACAGCCTGGGTGTGTCTCGATCTGTTTGTGTTATTGAGATTATCGATTTGGCGATAACACTTGGGTTTGAAAAAACAGCCACGTATCCTTATGCGGTCTCAACTAGCCAAAAAAGCCCAAGGAACGGCGGTATGTCCCGAATGATTTCTCAGCTCGATTCTGTGGTTGTCGGTGTTAACGATCTGTCTGCTGCGACAGCAGATTATGCGGCGCTGACAGGGAGCCAAGCACAGGAAGTGGCGTTTCGGGGTGGATCTTCAGTCAGCTTTCAGCTGGCGAATACCTGTTTGCGATTGGTTGAGACGTCTGAGCGACAGGGCCTCAAACAGCTGGTCTTTGGCTGTCCTGACCTTGACTCCGCGCGTCGCCGGCTACCCAATGTTGGCATCGAGATTATTGATGAGGCGTCGGATGACGGGTTTCTTGCGCTAAACCCCGAGACCACCCGGAGTGTGAACCTGGCTTTGACGGCAGCGCGCGAGACCGAGTCACGCGATTTACCCAGTGCGGGCGCCTTATCGGGACTTGATCATGCGGTGGTTGCCAGCGGTGATGGTGATTTTACGTCAGCGCTGTTGAGCGGTCGTTTGCAGCTCGACATGCGCCTCGATCTCACTAATGAGAACTGGGACGCGCGCCTCATGTTCTTTCGCTGTGGCGATCTCATCATTGAGGTTTATCAGCCGCTGTCCAAGCCCTTGGGTCCCGAGCGCGATCGTTTCTTTGGCTTGAGCTGGCGCACGGACAATATTGAAGCGACCCATAGCGAACTTACCGAGCGTGGGTTTGATGTCTCAGAAATCCGGACGGGTCGACGTCCTGGTACCCAGGTGTGCACGGTGCGTGACAAAACCCATGGTGTACCCACGCTGATACTCGGCAGGGACTAAGGCTTCATCGAATCCTGAAGGCCCAAGGTTTACTGCTGTTTAAGTGTCGCTGTTTAAAAAAATTCTGTTTAAAAAACGGCTGTTTAAAAACGTTCATTAAAAAAAGGTGCACGAAATCAACATGCACCGCTTCAGCGCGTTTGAGTCAGAGCTTATGAGCCTAACGCCGCCGCAATGGCCGTCATCGCCGCATTGGCATGAGCGTGGTAGTTGGTATCCACGGCAGCAGGCGCGTTACTGTGCATCGAGATCACGACGTCTCGATTTGGATCGATAAAGATAAACTGCCCAAAGATGCCTTCCGCCATATACGTGCCACCGCCGTACAGCCACCACTTGTAACCGTAGCCCTCATAGCCTTTTGAGGGCGATGTGGCCTCGGCCATCCAGCCGTCGGGCACGATGGATTCACCTACCGCATTCACAGCGCCGTTTTTCACGAAAATACCGAGTCGTGCATAGTCACGGATGGATGCGCTGATGCAGCAGCCACCGGTTTCGCCGGCAAATGGGGCCGATTGCATCCAGTTACCCCAATGCTCCATGCCAAAGCCCTGCCAGACTTTGGCGTTCATGTAGTCAGTGGCTGAGTTGCCGACGGCCGCTCTTAACACCTCACCCAAGAGGTTGCTCTCGGCCGTGTTGTAGTTAAAGACCGCTCCGGGTTTGTGTTTCTGAGGCAGCGTTCCCAAGTAGTCCGTCAGTTGGGTTCCTTGGAAGGTGCCCGCTTTTGCGACGTCGGAATCCGGATCCGCGTAGTCCTCGTTCCAGGCAACGCCCGAGGACATTTGCAGAATGTTTTTAATCGACACCGCGCCGTAAGCTGTGCCCTTGAGTCGCGGTAAATAGGTCTCTACCGTGTCTTCAATACTGCCGATGAAGCCATCTTTAACCGCGGCACCAATGAGCGTTGAGGTAAAGGACTTGGTCACGGAGAAGGAGATCCAAACAGACTCTGGGCTATGGTCTTCAGCGTAGTGCTCAAGCTTGATGGTGTCGCCCTTGACGACCGCCATGCCCAGGAGTGGTTCCCGCTTCAGGAAATCACCGACCGTGAATGTTTCACCACCAACCTGATAGCTCACGCGCTCAAGATCGCGATCGATCTCAGTAGTCAGCGCATAGGGTTTCTCGGATGGAAACAAAGGACGCGTCGGCATCCAAGCGTTGATATGCGCAAAGGCGACGCGTCGATCAGCAGTGGGGTAGAGCAGAACATTCGCATCAAGGTCGCCCGATTTTAGTCGCTCCAGGAAACCTTCGACTTCTTGGTTCGTGGCGGCGCTGGCGGGCAGTGCTATAGCACTAAGCGTAATGACGCTCAGGGTGAGGGCAGTGAGGAGTGATCGCATGGGTTTACCTTTTTTAGAATCGTCTCTATTCGTTGTTATTAAATCGTTGGTCCGTTTGCGTTGTGCGGGTGCAACTTACTCAGTCGAACCGTCCTGATCATCACTCGAATCCTCTCTATAACGCTCAAACCACGCCAAGATGTTGTTGACCTTGGCGATGAGGTTCGACGGCCGCGCATAAATGCTATGGCTCGCGCCGGGGATGCGGACCATGAGCGTATCGATACCACGATGCTTTAGGGCTTGGTAGTACTGCTCGGTCTCACTCATGGGCGTTCGATAGTCCGCTTCGCCCGTGAGAAGCATCGTGGGCGTTGACACATTACCTACCAAAGACAAGGGGGAGCGCTTCCAATAGCTCTCGTAGTCTTCCCAAGGTGGAGCGTCAAACCAAGTGGTAGCAAAGTAGTAGTTGAGGTCTGCCGTTAAAACAAAGCTCGCCCAATTGATGACGGGTTTGGCGACTACCGCAGCGCGAAATCGATCGGTTTTGCCCACAATCCAGGCCGTGAGTACACCACCACCCGAACCACCGGTAACGTAAAGCTGATTCGCGTCGACATAACCCCGGTCAAGAAGTACGTCCACACCCGACATCAAGTCATCGTAATCATAACCGGGGTAGGCCAGATCTATGGTGTTCGCAAATTCTTCGCCGTAACTCGTGCTACCGCGGGGGTTTGTATAGAACACAACATAGCCCGCCGCTGCATAGAGCTGAGCTTCGGTTGAGTAGTTGGGGCCATAGGCAGAGTGGGGGCCGCCGTGGATCTCAAGAATCATTGGGTAGGTTTTGTTGGGATCGAAACCGGGTGGTTTCATCACCCAGCCTTCGACTTCAAGACCGTCGTGCGAAGAGGCCCAGGTCATCCTCTCTACGCGCGCCATCTCACGTTGACCCATGAGATCGCTGTTGAGGTCGGTGAGTAAACGCGGCGCTTTTCCGGGCCGCATCAACGCGAGATCAGCGGGGCGATCATCGCGACCTAGGGTAAATGCTAAATGGCCTTTTCCACCGACCGAGAAAACGCCGCTGGTATAGGGGCGACCGAGTGCGGTACCGCCGAGAACAATGTCGCTTTGCTTCAACCTTCCTTTCACATCAACCTCAGCAACTCGGGTCATACCAAGGTCGTTGAAGCTAATCCAAAGACGTTTGCTATCGGGCGTCCATTGAACATCAGAGACTGACCGATCGAGATCTTCTGTAAGCGAGCGGTCCTCACCCGACTGCAAGTCTTTGACTCTCAGTTGAGCACGGTTGTAGCCCTGACGGGTATCAGCGGCTGAGGTATATGCCAAATAACGTCCGTTTGAGGAGATGACTGGGTTACTCTCAGAGCCGGCGCGGTCCGTCACTTTCACAAGCTCTCCGCTCACCAGCGAGGCGCTAAAGAGATCGGTTTGGCGCGGGTGATACTCGGCATCGTCACGTCGATTACTCGAAAAAATAATCGACTTGCTGTCTGGCATCCACGTCACAGGCCCGCCGATGGGGTAGTCACCATTACTCATTTGCCGAGGCGTGCCACCGTCTGCGGGAACCACAAAAACTTGGTTATTACCCGTTGGCAGATAGCCGCCCCCGTCACGTCTAAAGGTCATGCGATCTATCACAGTTGCAGGTTCCGCCCAGCTAGCCCCTTTTGGCTTTGCAGGCATCTCAGCTAAGGTCGGTGATGCTTTGGGAACAAACCGTGTGAAGGCAATAAATTTCCCGTCAGGAGACCAGACAATGCTTCGGGGTGATTGGGGCAGGGTGGTGACTTTTGCCGTCTCGCCGCCATCTAACCATTGAACAAACAGCTGATTTTTACCGTCACGGTTCGAGAGGTAGGCGAGCCGATCGCCTGAGGGAGACCAACGGGGAGAGCTGAAGTTGCCTGGGCCACTGACAAGTGGTCGATGATTGTCACCGTTCGTATCCACAACCCAAATCGTCCGCCTTGCTTGGTCAGTCATAATATCCATAGATGTACGCACGTAGGCGACGCGCGAGCCATTCGGTGAAACCTGTGGATCGTTGGCGTACTCCATCTCAAACACATCTTCAGCGACGAATACTGGAAGACTTGCCGCCTGAGAAATCTGTACCTGCAAGGCAAAGGAACTGACGATGACGGTCAGCGATAGGTTGAGAAGGACGCGGGAGCGTGCGGGATACCTTAGTTTTAGGGGCATACTGTCTAAGCTTATTCTGTGTGTTTGGTTGAGTATTACTGATGGCGAATCAAGCGAAAAGGGGTAAAAGCTGGGAACGGTGTCGTTGGGTCAGTCTGTCACACCCTCAAACACTTTATTAGGTGTGAGATACGACCGGCCTTGGCGCTGAGAACGTTTAACCCTGGTTAGCCAGTATTCAGCGCGATGTGCAGGAAATAGCTTCACGGTGGGGGTGCTCGAACACAACAAACATACGTTGTAAGCTAAACCGACCCTTACCGAGGCGAGTCAGTATGCGAAGTAGCTTACGCATTTTAATGATAGCGGTAGCCTTGAGTGCGTGCGCCACCCCTGAAGAGCGCGAGGTCGCAGCACTTGAGAAAGAGTTGGGCTTAGATGTGGCTCCTTATTTCCCCAAATGTTTGAGCGAGGAGGTCTCGCCACGCGCAGCTGTGAGAGCCGGTGACTACAGTGTTGCTCATACAATCGATAACCCTCAAGGCGACGTCGCCATCGATCGCTGCGCGCGGTGGGAAACCGATGAGCCAACCGGGAGTAAGAAGAAAAAACCGAAAAAATTGGTGCTAAAACCGCAAGAAGAGGTTGCTCTCCCAAAGGAAGATATTATTGATCGCTAGCGTTCATCCAAATCGGCGAGCTCCAAGCCATTTCGGTAACCGTAGCAGGGACGTCGCTGGGTGGCATTAGTCCAAGTCGTAAGCTGTCGTAGGTTGTCCAGCGACAGGTAGGTATTTGCATAACACGTGCGTAATAAAAGGCGTTGTGGCTCGGGTCATAGTGTGGGTCTACCCAGTCCGCTCGCAGTTCCGGCGATCCTGCCGTCGTTGACCACGAACAATCTGCAAGATCAACTGGGGCTGTTGTTGCAAGACATGTGCCTGCGGCATCCACATCGGCACAAGCAACATCAAACACCTTCTCGTACGTTTCACCATCGTTGAGCCAGCCCTTGATAATTTGGATCTTTGCCAGCGGTGCATTGTCTGGATCTTGCGTCGCCCAAACGAAAAGCCGAGGTGCTTCAGCAGTTGCCTCTAGTGTGCCACCCATGGGAACCCCAGCGTCATAAGCAGCCGCAAGGTCACCTGTGTCGGGGAGGTCCGAGGGTAAGTCAGCACCACCAAAAAGACGAAGCGAGAGACGAGTGCCACTTGTTGCATAAACCTCGCGTCGGCTCATGGCATCAAAAAGTGCATCTCGGGTATTCTCCGGTGCCCACACAGCTGCTAAGCCTCCAGGGTTGGCCACCTTCGGTTGTCGCAAGCCGTCTTCGAGTCGGTTCTTAGCAGGCGAGCCCAGGTAAGAATTCGCACCGCGGTAGTCCCATTCTTCTGCATCGCCCGGGTTTGAGTTGTGCGTGTCGGTCGATGCCATGAGACCAAACTTCAGAGGGTTAAAGCCCAGCGATTCCTTCAGCGCCAGTCCTTTTTTTAGACCGTCACGGGCCATTGAGGTGGGGTGAATGCAGAGCGTTACCTGGCCTTCCTCGCACACAGGCCAGAACTGCTCGAAACCACACTCTTCGTCGGTAGCACCAAAGCCAAGCACACACTCGGAATTACCCTTTATCTGGAACATCTCAACCAGAGGCTCAAATTTCTCTCTTAGACGCCAGTCGTCGCGGGTGTAGGGTATGCCATCGATGGTTTCGCTGGCGAAGGCCAAGCCCCAGCTCTTATTCGGGTTGTGCGGAATCGTCAGAAACTCACACCCCTCACCACAAGTTGCCTCGAGTTGCTTCCAGAGATCAATCTCCGAGTCAGCGTCATAGGCCGAAACGGCATAGTCGGGCGTGACATCACTGCGGAAGATAACGTTCCGGTGATGCTTACCCCGATCAACCATGGCAGGGGAATACTCATACGCCGCAAAGGTGGTGAAGACACCGGGTTCGTTGTGTCGTTCGGCGGCTGCTTTAATGGCCTCCCAGGTGTCGAGGTGATACTGACGCTCTGTCGCTTTGTCATTACCGAAGTAGCTAAGGTTTTCGACCAACGGCCGGTTCTCAACATTCGCTCTTAGTTCCAGAAACGAGAGTACATTGGGGTTGTTGACCAGTTCACAGTCTTTTGCGATCTCGGGCGTCGATGGCTCCAAGCACGCCATGACCCGTCCAAAGCCCTCCGCATGATCCGTGACCGCGGCAAAATCCAAGGGCCGGGTAAGTTCGATGATCTCACCGGTCTCAATTGAGGCAGACTCCCCCTTGGCAAACCGGTAGGTCGCATCGAGATCGCGCCGGTTACCAAATAGGTAAGCATCCGCAGATAGATTGGAGTGGATGTGTAAGTCTCCGAAATAGACATTGTTGAGCGGGCTAGCGGGTTGCACAGATCGAGCACTCTGAGGCGGTTGGTAGAAGGCGTTCTCGTCTTGTGCCGCTACCTCCTCACGGATTGCCGCGCGCTCTTCAGCTGTTGAAGGTATAAATTTAAGGTTGGTCTCCACGAAGTCGTAAGCAAACCAACCACACAGTAGGACAACGGGGGTTGCGAGAAGTAGGGTCTTTTTAACGGTCGACATCAATACACCTTCCTTACTTTTTTACTTTTGCTACGTGTCAGACAAGTAAGCGTCGTTACCTTTGAGTAAACGACAACTCGATTCTGAGTGCCAGCGCTTTTACACTGGTAAGGCGCCCGCCTTCGGTGCTGAACGAATCAGCGCGAAATGCGTGCACGTCTGAGAAGGGACGGTGAGTGCAACTCAAAAGCGTTCAAATAACAGCCGAGGGGAGCAAAGACGAAACCAATGAAGCAGCCAGTTAAGCCAAAACTCACACGCCGTGACTTTATTAATGGCGTGGCCATCGGTGCGGCAGGACTCCACCTCTCGCCACTCGAGGCGCTTGCGCAAGGTTTACTCCCCCTCCACTCACTGGGCCCTGACTATTACCCGCCCGCGCTCACTGGCATGCGGGGTAGTGTGGATGGCACCTATGAAGTGGCTCACGCACTGGCACGCGAGGGCAGGGCGTTTAGTCTGCCCAAAGAGCAAACAGAGACGACCTATGACCTGGTGGTGGTTGGGGGAGGTATCTCCGGTCTGGCGGCCGCGAAGTTCTTCAGAGACCGCCATGGAAGCGACAGCAAGATCCTGGTACTGGATAACCACGATGATTTTGGCGGACACGCGCGGCGTAACGAGCTCTCGGTCGATGGCGAGACACTGATTGGCTACGGCGGGAGCCAGGCGATTGATACACCCTCCGCCTACTCACCGGTGGCGAGCCAGCTTCTGAAAGACCTCGGTATCTTTGTTGAGCGGTTCTACGACTACCACGACCAGTCGTTCTTCGAAGATCGTGGTATGACCCGGGGCATCTACTTCGATGAGGCGACGTTTGGGAAACGTGCCATCACTGACAACCCCATTCAGGATTGGTGGGATCGCTGGGGTTTTCAGCTCAATAACATCACTGGTGATATGCCCATTCCTAAAGAGGACCAAGAGGCCTTCGCCAGCCTATTAAAGGGCGGGAAGGACTATCTGAAAGGCCTCTCGAACAACGAGCGCGAGGCGGTCCTTCGTGAAACGAGTTATCTTGATTTTCTCAAGAATTACGCCAATCAACCTGCGTCTGTCAGACGCATTCTGCAGGACTCGTGGCTTCCCATGATGGGTGCAGGCTGGGAAGCTATTTCGGCCTGGGAAGCAATGATTTACTGGTTCCCGGGAACGGACGAAGTGGGGGTGCGACCACCGGAAGGAAAAGAAGAGCCTTACATCTTCAAGTTTCCGGACGGTAACGCCAGCATTGCGCGTGCCTTGGTCCGAAACCTGATTCCAGACGCCATGCCCGGCAGCACCATGGAAGATCTCGTGACCGCTAAGGCGGATTACAGTCGACTCGATCGGTCAGGTAATCGCGTCAAAATTCGCCTCAACAGTACGGTGGTCAGGGCGCAGAATACGGGCGACGGGCACTTCGTCGATGTTACCTACGTTAATGGTGGTAAGACCTACCGTGTGCGAGCCAAACACGCGGTCAT
Organism: Candidatus Paraluminiphilus aquimaris; assembly: GCF_026230195.1. NCBI lineage: Bacteria > Pseudomonadati > Pseudomonadota > Gammaproteobacteria > Cellvibrionales > Halieaceae > Candidatus Paraluminiphilus > Candidatus Paraluminiphilus aquimaris. The sequence goes on from NZ_CP036501.1 coordinate 1,561,710, forward strand.
GGCCTGCTATAACCAGATCATTTCGCACCTCTGTCCTGAGGCCAGTCAGGCGCAGACCGAGGCGATAGGGCAGGCAACCAAGATCCCGTTCGTGCTGGGCACGTTTGCACTCCGAAACTGGCAGGCGTTCAAGGATGCTGGGCATTTCATGTTCTATTCGCCCGGCAATGTGATGTTCAAGTATTTGCACTTGGACTACCCAGTAAGCATTGGCGATTACGAATACGCTCAAGAGATCGACAGACCCATTGTGGTCACGGCTTGGTACTCACCGACAGCCGCAGGCCTTCCCGCCATGGATCAGTATCGAGCAGGGCGCATGCAACTACTACAGATGTCCTACCAAGACTTTGAAGACGACATCATCAAACACTTTGATGGCATGCTTGGCCCTTACGGGTTTGATGTTGAGCGCGATATGGCCGGTATCACGCTCAACCGCTGGCCGCACGGCTATGCCTATGAATTCGAGGGGATTGGCATTAACCCTAGCTACAATCGCTACAACGGGCCGCATATTGCCGGGCGTGCGCAAATTGGGCGCATCAGCATTGCTAACTCGGACTCCGAGGCGCACGCCTATGTGGATGGTGCCATTGATGCGGCGGATCGGGCCGTTAATGAACAAATAAAAATGGCCGGCGCGTGACAAGCGTAATGACAGCCACAGTCACAACACGACAGCGCGTCAGATGCCGATGAACTGCAGTGAGAGCCAGCAAAGCGACAGACCACAGAACAAAAGCAAAGAAAACAACTGAAAAACCACTACAGCGCAAGCAATGGATGAAAGCAAAAAAGATAGAAGGATAAGAAGATGCAAGGAGCTAGGATTGCTATATACAATAAGGGCGGTTTCTGGGTGAAACTGACGGCGTTGATGAGTCTGATTAGCCTCAGCACTCTGGCGACGGCTGAGACAGTGCACCCAGCCAAACTATCGAGCACCGAGCTGGCGGGCTATGCCTTCAAAAACCCCAACACCATCGTGACGGAGACACCAACCGGTAAGATACACGACCTTACTTCGCTCAAATCCTCCGACGGCAAGTTTGCCTCAGGTATGTATAGCGCCGGGAAATCCCGCTTTGACATTACCGAGCCCTACGGCGTGGACGAGTTCATGTTTTTCCTTGAAGGCAGTGTGACCTTGACCTCCGATGATGGCACTCAAATGACCGTCAATGCGGGCGAGGCTGTCACCATTCCAAAAGAGTGGACTGGCGTCTGGGAAACCGAGGGGTATCGAAAGATCTGGGTGATTTATTCATCCTCCGGCGAGGGACTTTGATTCTTAGGACATGACCAAGGCGAATAAAACGAGCCTTCTAGGTGACAGATGACAATCGGGGAAACTGATTTAGCAACCTTACTACGCACGCTTGACCCCGTGCTCGATGGCAATGAGTGGGTTTTTGTTAGGGTAGGGGATAGCGAGGTTCCCAAGTACATGCCGTACGCCCTCGCAAGCTTTAGAGAGCCAGAGGGTATGACGCTTGTCATGCCGCGCATTAAAGCTACTGAGATTGAACACAGCAGTGCTCCCATGGCGCGGATCACATTACGTGTACATTCGAGTCTCGAGGCCGTAGGCCTAACAGCAGCCGTATCGCGTGTGCTGGCCAATGACGGCATCAGCGCAAACATGATTGCCGCCTATTATCACGATCATGTCTTTGTCCCGCAGGCTTTGGCCGATCGTGCTATGAACTGCTTACGCGGCTTATCGCGCGCAGGTAACTCGTTTGACCCACGAGCTTGTTAGATTAAGCGTCGCCTCGGGCAACTTGGCGAGTGCAGACTGCTACGGCATTACTCAACAGCTGAGCGCTTCATTTACAGCTTAGGTAATTGGCCAGAGATGCCCGTTTCATCGGGCCTCATTACGTCGATAAACAGAAAAAAGGGATGCACTGCGTCGGTGCGCTCACATCGCCAATGTCACTTCCATGGTGCGGTGAACGAAGCAGATAGGGCGAAATTAGAGTAAAAGTGTCATCTTTCCGCTGTCGGTAAAATTTCAAGTAATTGTTTTTAATTGATTTTCTTCTTTTGGTGTACGCTTGGCTTGTCACATTTGCGCACAGATATATACTTCGAGGTGCGTTAATAAAACAGGTGCCTGCAAGCGCTTGAAGACAAACCGCACGACGCGCGTTGACCAGCGTTGTGCAATGAAAGCTAAAAGTAAAAAAGGACGCCAAAATGATCAAATCATTGTCTAGAAAGCCGAGCTTTGCGTTAGCTGTAATGGCGGTTGCCGTCGCAACTGCTGCTCCAAGCGCTTTTTCCCAGGAGGAAATCGAAGAGGTTGTTGTCACTGGATCTCGTATACCAGTTAACACCAACACCATTTCTTCGGTTCCCGTTCAGTCAGTCACCGAAGAGGACATCCGCAACTCCGGTGAGATCAACATTGCTGATATCGTCTCCGATATTCCCGCACTGGTCTCGTCACTCACTGCTGAGAACTCGTTAACCGGTGCTAACAGCTTGAACCTTCGTGGTTTGGGCGGCGATCGTTCGTTGACACTGGTTAACGGCCGCCGTCACGTTGCGGGCTTCCGCGGTAGCCAGGCTGTAGACGTGGGTACTATTCCTCGCGCGCTTGTCAAAAGTGTTGAAGTCACGACAGGTGGTGCATCAGCCATTTACGGAGCTGACGCGGTAACAGGTGTTGTTAACTTCATCCTCAAAGACGACTTCGAAGGCTTCCAAGTTGATCTGTCGGGTGGTGTACCCGAGCGCGGCGGTGCCCAGACAACAACCCTTGACCTGGTATGGGGTTCAAATTTTGCTAATGGTCGTGGTAATGCGGTTGTGACGTTCTCATCTGAGATGGATGAAGGTCTCCGTTTTAGAGACCGAAGCTGGTCACGCGATAACGGTATTGCCGAGACACTGGTGAACCCAGATCCGAATGGTCCGCCTCGCGCAGTGGTTCAGGATCCACGATTCTGGCTGACCTCACAGGAAGGTTCTATTGCCCCGGGGTTCGGCGGTCGTAGTGATATTTACGTCGACATTAACGGAAACGGGATTGCTGACTGTCAGGAATCTGAGGGCGGTCGTGTTGGCTACCTTGCGGGCTGCTGGTTGGTAGGCCCAGACGGAACGGTTCGTGTTAACCAAGACGGCGTCGTTGTTGACGGCTTGTGGGGCACGGGCGGTGACGGTGGTCGGGTGAACTTCAACCGCGACACGCTGTTCCCAGAGACCGATCGCCAGGTAGTGAATTTCAACGTTAACTACGAGTTTGCTGACAATCTTCGTGGCTTCTTGGAAACCAAATATGTTCGCGCCGAGACGACAGTCTTTAACGAGCAAGATACCTTCTACGACACCCTCGAAATACGTGCTGATAACGCCTTCATTCCCGATGCGTTACAACCTGTTGTTGACCAAACTGGTTACCTTTTGTTGACTCAGGATCCTCTGGATTTGAGTGACAACAACAATCAGAAGTACACGCGAGAGACGAGTCGCTTTGTTGCAGGGCTCGAGTGGGAGCCTGCCGATGGTCACAGCGTTGAAGTTTCTTTCAACCGCGGTATGTTCCAGCAGACGGATAAGACGAACGCCATTTATTTGGATCGATTCTACTCAGCGATTGATTCGGTCGTTGATTCCAGTGGCAACGTGGTGTGTCGTTCAACCCTCGATCCAACAACTGACTACCCGCTAGACTACTTCGCGGGTTCAAACGGCTTTGCTGATGGCGACTACTACAGCGATCGTTACTACTCGTTTACGCCGGGGGACGGTCAGTGTCAGCCACTGAACCCATTTGGCACGTATTCTGCCAGTGAAGCGGCTCAAAACTTTGTGACGGCGGATCTTGAAAGCACGCTCAAAATTCAGCAGTGGGTATTCAACGTGACAGCCGTGGGTCAGTTTGAAGTGCTTCAGTCAGTGCTTGACGGACCGGTTGGCTACGCTGCCGGTGTTGAGCGTCGTGAGGAGTCAAGTGACAACCGACTCGATCCACTAACGTTGGGTGTAATTCCTGAAGGAAGCCCTTACGAAGCGGGCCAGTCGGTGAACTCAATATCACCTTGGCTGTATTCGTTCATTTCGTTTGACAACACACAGCAGTACGACACGAAAGGTGACTATGACGTGACTGACGTGTTTGCAGAGGTGCGGCTGCCGATCTTCCTTGATCGTGACTTCACGCGTGAGCTGACGCTCGACGCCGCGGTTCGCCAAGCGGATTATTCGACATCGGGTAAAGCGAACACATGGAAAGTTGGTGTGACCTGGGCGCCGATCGACGATATCCGTTTCCGCGGTACGGTATCGGAGGCGGTTCGTGCGCCAAACATCTCTGAGCTGTTCGATCCTCGTCTGCCTATTACGGTTGCAGCGAGTTCTGACCCCTGTGCGTCGACCAACATCAACAACGGTACCGATGCGCGTGAAGCAAACTGTGTGGCGGCACTGACGGCAATTGGCGTCTCACAGGATGCGATCTTCACTGACGGTGTCTACGACTGGACTAACCCGCTGACTGCACGCTTCAACGGCGTATCCGGCGGTAACCCTGCGCTTGATGTGGAGACAGCGGATACCACTACTTACGGTGTTGTTATTGTACCTAGCTTCGCGCCAGGGCTAACGCTGTCAGTCGACTACTGGGACGTGGCCATCGATCAGGCAATCGCGGCCGTGAGCTCAGACGATATCCTTAAAGGTTGTTATGACTCCTCTAACTACCCGAGCCTCGATTTCTGTAATGCGTTTACACGTCGTGGTGATGGTGGCTTGAACTTCCTTGAGACCGGTACGATTAACTTTGCAAAGCTCGAAGCAGAAGGTGTTGACGTGTCAGCGTCCTACGACTGGGCAATGGGCGAAAACGACTTCCGCGTAAGCCTGGTAGGTTCGCGCCAGAAGCGTCTCGATCGTTTCTTTAACCCACTTGATACCTCTGACGTCGACCCAGAGCTGCAAGAGCTCCAGCGTCCACGTGTCACGGGTTCGTTGAGCCTCTCATGGGATCGTGGCCCCTGGAGTGTAGGCATCCAGAACGTATACCAGGGTAAGCAGGCTGTTGATGAGATCGAGGAAGTCCTCGGTCTTGGAGACAACCAGGCGGTTTATGGAGACGATGGCTTCTTTGATTCGATCGTGATCACAGACATTAACGGTAGCTACCAGTACAGCGATGAGCTGACTATTTATGGCGCGGTTAACAACGTGACTGACGAAGAGCCATGGTCAACGCAAAATGCATGGCCTGTGGGCCCACGCGGTCGCACATTTGTGTTGGGTGTTTCTTACTCAATGTAAGTACGCCATCGTCAGAAGAGCCCGCGCTTAACACCGCGGGCTTTTTTTTGTCTCACGTCATGAGGCGGAGTATTGCCTCGCTCTTGGCACACACGCATTATGTCAGGGCGATGGATCTTGGTTAGAAAGCTAACAATAAAAGACGATTAGCAGGGCCGTCGCGAACGATTGGTACGTCATGCTGCGTTTGTGAGTGAAAAAAATAATGAGTGGTATTTCAGAGCACGACGAGTTCTCGACCCATGCAGTGCCTACCGATGCCCGAGTTGCGACCTTCAGAGTGGCTGCGGTGTCATCGATGGTGTCCTTTTCCCTGCCTACATTCATAGCGGGTATTGAAGTCGCCTACGGCGTAGGGGAGGCCATGGCCCTCTGGGCTATCTTAGGCGGCTCGTTTATCATTTTCCTTGTTGGCTGGCTTATGGGCTCGATTGGTGCCCGCACAGGCTTTAACTCTTATCTGCTCGTTCGGCTGGCCTTTGGTGACACGGGCGCACGAATCGTTAATCTCGCGTTCTCCATTTCTTTACTCGGTTGGTTCGGTATAAACCTGAATCTGTTTGGCCGTGCCATCGCGGGCCTGAGTAGTGATGTCTTGGGTGTTGTTCCGCCGGAGCTTCTCGTCACGATTTGTGCGAGTGTGTTGATCACGGTGACGACCATTATTGGGTTTCGGGCGATCAATTTTGTGTCGACTTTGATGATCCCTGTTCTCATGTTGGTTGCCGTGGTGTTCTTGGCCGCGGTTGTTGGGCAAGGTGGGAGTCATTCGATAATGTCAGAAACCCAAATGAGTCTCGGGGACGGTATCTCCTCCATTGTCGGCTCGATTGTTATCGGCTGCATCATTATGCCCGACATCACGCGCTTCTTGAGGTCGTCTAATGGGGCGCTTGTGACAAGCGGCGCAAGCTACATGGTGTTTCAGCCCTTTGTAATGTGGGTGGGGGCAAGTGCCGCTTTTGCTTTGGCGACCGATGACATCACAACAATCATGTTGACGCTGGGTTTGGGGCTTGGCGCTTTTGCCATCATTATCGCGGGCTCTTGGGTGCTCAATGCACTGAACCTTTACAGTGCTGTGCTTGGCGTAACGGCGTCTTTTCCTCGGGTTAACGCTAGAAACACGGCTATTTTACTCGGTGCTTTGGGCGTTACCGCCGGATTGATGAATATTCTCGACTCGTTCGTTGAGTTTCTTTTCTATCTGTCGATTGTATTTATTCCGGTGGCAGGCGTGGTGATCGTTGATCATTTTGTAGTGCGCCAGAGTCATTACTCGGTCGACGTGGTCGCAGACAATCAGCCACTTAATGCGCGGGGTTTATTCGCGTGGTTTACGGGTGCCGCCGTTGCATTGGCAGGGTCCGAGGGGTTGATTGTAAGTGTCACCACGGTAGCTGCAATCGACGCGATGATAGTTTCGGCTTTGCTTTATTTTGTGCTCGCAAAAGCCCTGGGTCCGCGACCTTCAGCTCACAATGGGACGGGTCAATAGTATGCGTATTGGGCTCGATGTCGGCGGTACGCACACCGATGCCGTCTTAATGGATGGGCAGCGGGTGGTGGCGCACACGAAAGCAATAACCACGGCCGATGTCGGGTCGGGTATCGAAACGGCGCTCGAGACGATCCTCAGCGGCGTAAGCCCCACTGATGTAGAGCTTCTCACCATTGGTACGACACAATTCACCAACGCCGTAGTTGAGCGAAAGCACTTATCCACGGTTGCTGCGGTGCGCGTTTGTCTCCCTGCCGGACGCGGGCTTCTACCCCGTGCGGATTGGCCTGCAGATCTCGTGAGAGCAACGGATGGTGGAAATTATTTAATCCATGGTGGGCACTTATACGACGCTCGTGAGCTTGCGCCGGTCAAGGAGGCGGAGCTTGACGAACTATTGCGGACACTCGCGAGCACGAAACCGAGTGCGGTTGTTATTTCGTGTGCGTTTTCCCCTTCGCAACCCGAGCTGGAACAGCGTCTCGCGGCGCAAATAGCAAAGGCGTTACCAGCGAGTCGTGTTATCGCGTCCCATACTATGGGTGGACTGGGTTTAATCGAACGTGAAAATGCGTCTATTTTGAACGCCGCGTTACTGAATTTTGCTGACCACGTTGCGTCTGCGCTTGTCGCTTCGAGTGCGCGTCTGGGTTTGCGATGCCCCGTTTATGTGAGTCAGAACGACGGCACTCTGATCGATTTAGAGCGCGTGAGACAGTATCCAGCGTTGACCTTCGCGTCTGGACCCACCAATTCACTCCGTGGCGCCTGGGCGCTTACCGGGCTTTCAGATGCCTTGGTTATCGACGTCGGCGGTACGACGTCTGATATTGGCGTGCTGAAAAATGGATTCCCAAGGCAATCTAACCTTGTGATCGATGTGGGCGGTGCGCGGACCAATTTCCGAATGCCAGACGTTTTAGCGATTGGGTTGGGTGGTGGCAGCGAGATAGGCGAGGGCGGTGTCAGTTGCGGTCCACAGTCGGTTGCCCGAGAGCTCAGGGAAAAAGCCCTTTGTTTTGGTGGCGAGGTCATGACACTTACAGATATTGCCGTGTCTCAGGGGCGACTGACGATTACTAGCGCCGTTGAACCTCATCCTGTGGATGCTGAAGTTTGTACTGCGGTCGATCGGCTTATTCTTGAAAAGTTAAATGCGGCGGTAGATCTTATGAAGCCCGGTGGTGCGATATTGCCAGTTGTGTTGGTTGGCGGGGGTGCGCCGCTTATTCCGGGCGACACCCTTGCAGATTGTCCGATCATTCGCCCTCAGTATGCGGACGTCGCAAACGCTATTGGCGCGTCAATTGCGCAAGTGAGCGGTGAGGCAGAGGGCTTACATGTGCTCACAAGTCAGTCGCGAAGTGAGATGATCGATCAGTTGACGCGTGAAGCAACCGAGCGTGCGATAGCCGCCGGAGCTGCCGAGGCGAGCATTACTACAGTCGATGTCGAAGAGATCGATATTCCCTATATGGCGAATGAAACGACCCAAATTAGTGTTCGCGTTGTTGGCGATCTCTTGTTGGGAGCAAACTAGTTGATGAAAATTTACGCAACCGACCTTGATGATTTAGCACTTGGCGCCGTCTTTTTGGCAACGGGTGGCGGGGGTGATCCCTACTTACCGACATTGATTGCCAAGCAGACGCTTGAGCAGACGGGGCCCGCGACCCTCATCGACGCTGAGGCACTGAGTGATGAGGCCTTCGTGGTGCCTGTAGGAGGTGTTGGCGCCCCTACTGTGTCGTTAGAGTTGTTGCCGTCGATCGATGAGGCATCACGTGTTCTGGATGCCTACGTAACACTGATTAGTAAAGAGATAGATGCGGTTGCTTCGTTTGAGATAGGCGGGGGGAATTCATTGATTCCTCTCATGGCGGCAGCCGTACGGGGACTGCCCGTCATTGACGGTGATGGTATGGGCCGAGCTTTCCCCGAGGCACAAATGATGAGCTACGCCATCTCGGGCGTAAAACCAACGCCTGCGCTAGCAATGGACTACGCGGGCAATACAGCACTTTTTGATACCTCAGATACCACAACCTATGAGCACCACATTCGATCGTTTGCCGCCGCCGCAGGTGGAATGGTCACCGTCGCCGAGCATCCGATGACGGGGGCACAATTGAAACGTTCTGTCATTCCGAAAACCGTGAGCTTCTCCCTGACCTTGGGGCGCCTACTGCGTGAAAAAAGAGGCCCGATTGGCGATCTACTGCCTCTGCTTCGTGACGTGTTCGCCGATTCGGTCTATGGCGCTGTCCATCAAATTTTTACAGGTAAGGTCTCGGGTAAGAGCACCCGTACCGTCGGCGGTTACGATATTGGGGAGCTTTCCATCGAGTGTTTTGACGACCCGACTGCTGTCTGCAATATCACCATTAAGAACGAATACTTAGTGGCAACTGCCGGCGGAAAGCCACTCGCCATGGTGCCTGACTTAATTGTGATCGTTGATGCCGAGACGACGACGCCAATTAATGCAGAGCGACTTCACTTCGGGCAGCGCGTGGCGGTGCTTGCAGTTGGTGCACCTGATTTTTATCAAACCCCCGAGGCGCTGGCGGCCACACAACCTCGTTGTTTTGGCATCGATCTCGATTACACGCCACTGGCTTCATTGGTGAGGTGAGAAATTATCTATTGAATAAGCGGCGTGTCCTCGCTGCCCGAGACGGCCTCTTTTTCGCTGCCTAGCAGAGAAGAGAAATCTTCAAGGATCACGTACAGAGCAGGTATCAAGATAAGCGTCACGCCCGTAGCCAAAATAACACCAAAGCCCAGCGAAACAGCCAGCGGCACAAACGGCGCAGTATCGAAGTCCCGGGTAACCATCAGTGGCATCAGTCCCATGAAAGTCGTTACTGAGGTCAAGAAAATTGGCCTGAAACGTGACATACCTGAGTCAATGACCGCGTCATGCAAGTTCATTTTATGAATGCGTCGATTTCGATTAATGAAATCAACAAGGACAAGGCTGGAGTTAATCACAACGCCCGCTAAAGCGATCATCCCAAGGAGCGAGAAGAAAACGAGGTCATAATTCATGATCTGGTGGCCGATGATCGCGCCAATAAACCCAAAGGGGATGCTCGCCATTACGACGAGAGGTTGAAGGTATGACTTCAGGGGTACGGCGAGCAACGTATAGATAACCATGAGGGCCACAAGGCTTGAACTAACGAGTCCGCTTATTGCACGTGCGCGTTCCTCAGCCTCGCCTGCTTGCCCCACTGTTACGCCTGGGTATGCCTCGATAATACGCGGCACATGTGTTCTGAATACTTCTAGGAGTATTGTTTCAGGCGCCACTTTATCGCGATTCGCTGAGGCAATAACATTAATGGTTCGTTGGCCGTCGGTGCGATTAATCGTCGAGTTGCCGGTGGTCGGCGCAAGCTCTGCCACCGACAGTGCGGGCACCTCAGTGCCGTCTGCGAGTCGGATACTCATGTTTTCGAGGCTTGCCAGCGACGTACGGTCTTCTTTTGGGAAGCGCACCATAACGCGTACGTCATCTCTTCCACGCTGAACGCGTTGGGCTTCGTGACCGTAGAAGGCGTCGCGTATTTGATTCCCTAGATCCGCCTGCGTCAGGCCCAGCGTTTCGGCTTCTGGTCGTATACGCATGGCGAGCTCACGCTTACCCGACCGGTAGGTATTACTGATATCGTAAAGGCCATCATAGCCTTGGAGGACCTCGGTAAGTTCAGCCGCCGCGCGGCCCAGCTGTTCGATGTCCCGTCCGCGTAATTCGAGATCGATATCCTCTCCAAGGGATACGGCGTCCGCTGAGAAGCTCAGCTCCACTACATCGGGGAGGGGGGGCGTCATATCTCGCCAGAGGTTCACCACTTCTTGTGGTGTCATCCCGCCCCGCTCTCTAAAGGGCACAAGGTTCAGAGAGACCTCAGCTACATGCGACCCTGTGGCGCCGGTCATCACCAAGGCGCCTTGTGTGATGGCCACCCCTACAGAAGAAAGCTCATTTTTAAAGGTTGATGTACCGTCAGTGCGCTCGCCGTCCACGATACGACGTGTCGCTTCACCTGAGGCTTGAAGCTTCCTCACAATGGCTTGTGTGCCAGCGAGTGGATAACCCTCGGGCATGACGACTCTGGCGACGACATTGTTTCCTGAGACTGAGGGAAAGAACTGAAAAACGACTCTTCCACTTGCCATCATGCCGCCCATGACGATCATCAGGGCCAAAGCGATAGCAAATGTGGTGTATCGATTTTCAATACCCCATTCAATCCAGCCTTTGTAGTGGGTATGGGCAAAATGTTCGAGCGATCCTGCGATACGATCCTGAAAGCGTTCCCAGCGCTTGCCAAAGCCTGACTCGCGCTTCGTATTACTCCGGTGTGCTAGGTGGGACGGCAAAATCAATTGTGATTCCACGATGCTGAAAATGAGGCACAGTACGACGGTGCCACCGATCGATATAAAGAACTGCCCAAGATTACTGTCAACGTTCAGAAGCGGCATAAAGGCGGCAATGGTCGTTAACACGCCAAAAAATACGGGGACCGCCACCTCACTGGTGCCCTCGATAGCGGCACTTCTTGCATCCATGCCACTTTGCTCTTTCGTATAAATTCGCTCACCCACTACGATAGCGTCGTCCACCACAACACCGAGCGATAAGAGCAGCCCCATCAGCGAAAGCGTACTGATACTCAGGTCGGTAGCGGGGAATAGGGCGATAGCGCCGAAAATGGCGACAGGAATTCCAGCGCTCACCCAAAGCGCAAGTCTGACGCGCAGGAATAAACTAAGGCTGATAATGACCAGTAGCAAGCCGCCAAGTGCGTTGTTGATCATGGTGCCCAGTCGACCGATAAGCTCGTCTGCCTCGTTGTTCCAGACGGTGAAGTGGATCCCTTCAGGGAGCTCCCGCTCTTTTGCGGCAACGTAGTCGATGACCGCTTCCGAAATCTTAATCGTGTCGTCACTACCGATACGAAATATCTGAATCATCATGGCCTGTTCGCCATTAAATTCACCGTATTGGTCTAGCTCCTCGAATCCGTCAACGATGTGAGCAATATCTTTGAGTAATAAACGCGCTCCGCTCGCCTCGCGTGCAACAACGATATTTTCCAAATCTTCGCCACGATAGCGTTGCCCGGTGCTTCGAAGTCTTATCTCCCCCGCATCCGCTTTTACTGCGCCGCCCGGAATATCCACACTGGAGCTGCGAATCGCCTGGGCAATTTGAGCCAGCGTCAGTTGATGGCGTCGTAGCGTCGCCTCTGAGACTTCGACTGAAATTTCATCGGGCCGCATGTAAAGCGTCTCAACGAGGCTGACTTCAGGCAATTCAAGTAAATCCGTTCGAATGGACTGCGTGATATTTTTCAGTGAGCGCTCGTCGGTGTCTCCGTGAACGGCGATCTGGGCAACCATACTGCGCATCGTGACCTGGGATACGATAGGTCGCTCGGTGTTGGCAGGAAAGGTTGAGATAGCGTTGACTTGGGCTTTGATGTCATCCAGCGCTTTGGCTTTGTCGGCCTTCATATCGAGCTCAATGGCTACGCTGCATGCGCCCTCAGCTGCGGTTGTTTTAACTTTCAATATGTTTTCAATACCGTCGATCGACTCCTCGATCCGTGTGCAAACGCCCGTCTCGACTTCCGCGGGTGCGGCACCTAAATAGGGGACCATAACCGTCACCACCGGCGCTTCGACGTTAGGAAATTCTTCTTTTCGTACGTCCTGAAGTGCCAGTAAACCCGAGGCAATCAGGATGAACATGAGCAGATTTGCAGCGATGGGGTTATCAACGAACCATGCGATTAGTTTTGGCATTGTTTACGGCTCAGTTGATAACTTGCACGGGCATGCCTTCTACAACGAACTGTAGAGGCGATATGTTCACGTGTTCACCCTTTTCCAGCCCGTCTGATAGGAGGACCTCGTCCGCGGTGAGTTGGAAAATTTGAACATGCCGGAAGTGCAATTGATCGTTTTCGTCGATAACCATGACCGTATCGTCCGCTCTCAATGCAGTTCTCGGAATGCGAACGAGCCCCTCGGCATCCCGTCCCGATATGGTGGCATCCACGAATAGACCGAGCGGTAATTGAACGCCTCTGTCGCTGGTTGTCTCGCTAACCTCAGCGATGACGTGTAGGAAGCGACTTCGTGTCGAGATATCTCCCTCAGTGCGAGTCAGCGTTGCCTCCCAAGTCTGCTCTGCACCTGCAAAATTCGCAGTGAGAGTGACCTGAGCTGGATTTTCACCTGCGCTGCCCACATTGGCATATTGCGGCGCAAGGTAAGCGAGTTGAGCGTCGGCGAGCGGCAGTTTGACCTCGAGTCGCTCGGTGTCATAAACGGTCGCAATACTTGCGCCCTTTTGCAGGAATTGGCCAACGTCAACGGACTCGTTGCGCACGCGGCCATTGAAGGGAGCCCTGATGAGCGTGCGCTCAAGATCAATATTGGCGCGCTCGAGCGCCGCTGTGGCCTCCATCGCCGATGCCTCAGCCACCGCAAGTAGGCGCTCTGCGCCCTGCAGGTCGGCCACGCTTGCGAGTTCATCCCCATAGAGCGCTCGCACACGCCCAGCTTCGAGACGTGCAAAATTCAGCTCGGCTTGCGAGCGACTGAGACTCGCCTGGGCTCTATCCCTTGCGATTTCATAATCACGTGGATCAAGCTTTAGCAACGTATCGCCGAGTTGAAATTGACCACCCGATAACATCGTATCTGCCACGTAGATGACCTCACCAGCCACCTGCGCCAAGAGGTTTGTTTGCGAGCGTGGCTGCACATTCCCCTCTGAATAGACTTTCAGATTGACCGTCTCTGGCTCAACGGTTATCGCCCTGACAGCCACGGGAACAGGTTCCTTGACCGTTGTATCCAGCTCAGCCGTTGTGTTTATGAGTCCCAGGTAAATACCTGACGCGATGACAAGCACGATAAGGGGCGCAATAAGCTTCTTGAGCCGGAGTGAGCGCGGAGTAGGGCTTTGATTCATTGTAGGTCTCGTATCATTACAGCGTGTGGGCCTTCCTTTTCCCGCGGCAACTATACGCTTTATGAGCAGTTGGCCGTCTCATTCCAATCAATTACGACAATAAGTAGATAGCGAGCCTACCGATAACGAAAAGCAGATCACCGGTGGCTAGATGGGTAATCCCTCGTCAATAGCATGGTTTCGCTCCGCGGGCGTTTGTACACCGGGTACGTGGTAAAGACCATTCACTGCGTCTTGGGTGGACTTTACGTCGGCTCGATCCGCGTAGAACTGGCTATACCACTTACGGCCCTTAAGGAAGGGACCTTCCGTTTTCATTGCCATTGGCTTTAGAGCGGGTTTCTTATGCTGCCAGATTTCAAAGTCTTTGGAGAAGGCCTCCAATGCACCGGCTTGGATGGCTTTCGCCATTTCTTTATCTTCTGCGGTGATGGTGCCGGTTGCGGATTTGACGAGACACCCGTGCCAGGCCTTGATTCTCCCGTCACCTATGGGCGTGTTCGCGATCATTTCGAACTGCGTTGCGTCGCCCCAGACTTGCTTCGACAGTAAAACGCCGGGTCCGGTATACCACGTTGTCGTGTACAACATGGCGCCGCCATAGAGTGTCATTGCACCACCTTGACGTTGAATTAAAACATGGTCCCGCATTTCGTTTTCAAAATATTCGCAGGGTGCGCCGTGGGTGGGTCCTAGGTGTCGGTTATCGCACATGTTATCGAGGACTTCCTGCGGGTGTAGATCTAGTTCTGGTAGGTGGTCAAGGTCCCAGTGCACCCAGCCTCCCTCGTCCCACTGCTCGAGATAGGGCGGCGCATAATCCGGGGCTGCACCCTCTTCATCAAACCACATCATGATGCATCCCATGTTATCGACAACGGGGTAGGAACGAATCGACGCAGATTTAGGGCAGGGGCCATCGTGATAGGGGATATCGTCGACCTGCCCCTCGGAGTTGTAGCGCCAGCCGTGATAAGGGCAGCGAATCGAATCTCCCTCGACATGTTTACCGCCAACATCGGCAACAATGAGCATCGCACTGGTGTTTTTGGCGAGGTGAGTCCCCATATGTTTGCAATACGCGTCAAGCATCACAGGGTTGCCACTTTCGCCTCTGTAAAGGGCGAAGTCACGGCCGAAAAAGGTAACTCCGATAGGGCCGTTATCAATCTCCCGACTCTCCGCCACGATGAACCATCCTCGAGGATAGGTGTTGGGGCCAAGGCCATACTCTGCTGCTGTTGCCACGGTGAGTCTCCTGTCCGCGCCTGGTGACGCTATTATTCCCTGCAATGGAGATAAACTAGGTGAAATGCGGACTTCGGTCAAAACACGAAGGCGCCGTTGCGTAGACAAAAAGGACGATGACACAAAGGTGTGTGCCAACGAGCATGGGCGCCCTAAAGTAGCCTGCGAACGCCTCGAGGAGTTTGGTTTGTACAATGAAGAGTTAACGCAATTCAGAGCTGAGACCGTCGCGTGGCTAGAGGCTAATTGTCCACAGTCACAGCGACAACCCATTGTCCGAGACCAGCAGATCTGGGGTGGGCGACGGCGAGTATTTCCCAGTGCAGAGGCTCAGCAGTGGTTTGAGGCATGCCGTGACAAGGGCTACACCGCACCCGAGTGGCCAAGTGAGTACGGTGGCGGCGGCTTATCTTCAGCCCAGGCAAAAGTCTTGCAGCAAGAGATGGCAAGGATGCGCTGCAGACCGCCCCTCTATTGCCAAGGTTTATGGATGTTAGGGCCCGCACTGTTGGTCTACGGCAATGAAGCCCAGAAGCGGGAGCACCTTGGTGCCATCTGTCGTGGTGAGATTCGCTGGGCCCAGGGTTATTCTGAGCCCTCAGCCGGTTCTGATCTTGCAAACCTCAAGACTAAAGCCGAGGATTGCGGCGATCACTTTCTCGTCAATGGCACTAAGATTTGGACGACAAAAGCGGACGAGGCTGATTGGATTTTTTGCCTAGTTCGCACCAGTGATACGACCCCCAAGCAAGCGGGAATCAGTTTTCTTCTTATCGATATGGAAACCGAGGGCGTTTCTACGTCACCAATTCCCCTAATTAGTGGAGAATCCGAGTTCTGTCAGACCTTTTTTGACAGCGTGAAAGTGCCTAAGGCGAATCTTGTTGGCGAGTTGAATGGCGGCTGGGCGGTGGCCAAAGAGCTACTCAAGCACGAGCGCAAGATGATGGCGGCGTTCGAGGGTATGCTCGAGAAGCCAGCAATGGAGCTACTCGAGCTTGCGCAACATGCGGTTGGCGTTGACGACTCGGGAGCATTGGCAGATGACGAGTTAAGAAGTGATATAGCGCGTCACCTCATGCGCGAAACAGCCATGGGTCAACTGGGCGAACGCATTTACAGACAAGGCAAGGCGAAGCAGTCCGATCCGAGGCTCCCGCTCCTGATGAAGTATCTCGGTACCTCTGAAGCGCAAACGAAAGACGAACTTATTTTGCGTGCACTGGGCGATGAAGGCTTATCGATGGATGATCCCACTGTTTCTTTGGGTCTTAGAAAAATGGTCAAGCAGTGGGCCTTCAATAAATCGCTGACAATCGCCGGCGGCACCAGTGAGGTCCAGCTCAATATCATCGCGAAGCGGGCCTTGGGTATGCCGTCCGCGGAGGGTAAGTCATGATCTTGAATGAAGAGCAGGCGATGCTCAAAGAGACCGTGGCTCAGTTTTTTGCCGAGCAAGCCCCTGTTGCATGTTTACGTCAACTGGGGGAGGGATCATCAAGCGTTGCATACGACCCACACCTTTGGTCAGAGATGGTTGCGCTGGGTCTAACAGGGATAACAGTGCCCGAAGAATTTGAGGGGTTGAACTTCGGTTGGTTGGCGGTTGGTGCTATCGCTCAAGAGGCGGGTCGCAGGTTAGTCGCCAGCCCCTTCCTATCCAGTGTGGTGTTTGCTCAAAACCTACTTCTTAACTGTGGCTCACGCCATCAAATAGAAACGTATTTGCCGAAACTCATATCGGGAGATCAAACGGGCAGTGTTGCGTTGGATGAGGGTCGGTTTTTCAATCCACACGCCACTGAGCTGTCAGTGGTCGACGGCCGTCTCACGGGCGTTAAGACCCGTGTTTTAAATGGGCAGACCAGCAATTTGTTGCTGTGTGTGGCGAGGCGCGCATCGGGTGCTCTGGGCGTAGCCCTAATCCCGCGAGATCTGGCGGGTGTTGAAGTCGAGGCTAAGCGGGCAATGGATCTCCATGGTTATGCCAGCATTAGTTTTAACGGCGTTAACGACGCCCATATTGAGTGGCTGGAGGGTGAGTCAGTCGATACGGGCATAACGAGAGCTATCGATCAGGCGACCATCGTTTTAGCGGCAGAGATGATGGGGAGTGCCCGCGAAGTCCTTAAGCGAACTGTCGAATATCTGGGAGAGCGGGAGCAGTTCGATGTGAAACTGGGCAGTTTTCAGGCACTACAGCATCGTTGCGCCCAAATGTTTTGTGAACTCGAACTGGCTGAGAGTGCGGTGAGTGCTGCATTAACAGGTTTAGATGAGAACGCGGCTAACCTGAGTCTTCTTTGTAGTGCGGCAAAGGCGCTTGCCAATGACTGTTTTACCTTGATTTCGTCTGAAGCGATCCAACTGCACGGTGGTATGGGTGTCACCGAGGAGATGGATATGGGGCTGTTCCTGAAACGATCGCGAGTCTGTAATCAGCTCCTCGGTTCTTCGAGCTACCACCGAGATCGATTTGCACGCCTTCACGAATTCTGAGGCGGGCCGACTGCGTTAGCGCCAAAAATTTGAGCTCAGTAACGATTCAAGCGTCGTTGAGTGAGGAGGGCAGGTAGTGGATATAGCTTCGCGCTAAGCCCCCCACTAAGTAAGCCCCCCACGCTAGGAAAAAAGGTGCTAAGCGGCCACGTAAGGCGAGCGCTGTTGAGAGGCATCCAACCGGCATGCCTCGCCGCAACTTAGCTCACACAGTGCTTCTAGGCGGTAGGTTCCACCAAGAACTGACTAAACCACCGTCGAAACTTAGCAAAGGGGCCGTCACCATCGCAGAGTAACGGACGTTCAAAGTATTGCTTTCGATCCCAAATAATTTGATCTTCAGCCATTTGCTGGCAGATATTGCCGATAATGGCTTGTCCGACAGTTTTCCCGAGTGTTTCCTGTGTGGCCCGCGGTTGAATAAAGGCGTAGGAAGCATAGGTTTTTTCAGGCCCTACGGGCGTCACATTAGCGAGCAGCAGGGTATCGTAGATTCCTGTAAACCGAACGACGGAGAGTCCTGCACCTTGACTGCGGGTTTCGATGGCACCGTCGACCACACCGCGAGGCGTTGGTTGGCGAGTGATGAACTTTCCCTCTCGGATATGACCGTCGAAGTTTTGAAACGCGGCCTCTGGTACATCGTCCGTGCCATGAACATAGTGAAAATGAGCAGCATCTACGGCGTTTTCGCCCATTTCCTGCATGTGCGTATTGATATCCCAGGTATGGATAATCATCTCGCCCCAGTCAGGGTGATTGGCTGCCGCCTCGGGGATGACCTCGGGTTCCCAGGTTGGGGCTTCTTTCTTCGGGTGATACCAAACAAGTATTTGCTGATTAACTTCACGAACATCCCAAGCCCCAAGGATCGTCTCTCCCTTGGCAACCCGTGGCGGCATATTCTTGGCATAGGGGATGTGGGTGCATTGACCCTCACCATTCCAGCGCCAGCCGTGAAAGGGGCACTCAATACTGTCACCGACGATACGGGGACCTTTCCCGGTTTGCTCACGAATGCCGTAACCGAGGTGTGCGCCCATGTGCGGACAGAACGCATCAACCACCTTTGGCTCGCCCGCTTCAGTGCGAAAAACCACCAATTCTTGCCCAAAGTATTCAACGGGAATTGCGTCGCCCACCGCTAACTCGTGGGAGTACAGTACTTGAAACCAACCCATCGGCATGGGGAGTGGACATCTGGGGGTATCGGTCGCAATCATCATAGAACGTTGTCCGGCAACTGAAGCAGAGCGTGAAGTATAACGGCTGATGCGCCGCTGCCCAGCCGGGCCAGAGGTGCAAACGGATTATGGTGCCTTCAAATGGATTATGCGCAGGGAGATAACCTGATCGATTTATAGGTGACGATCTCAGTACACTCGAAGCTTCGCGAGCCGGCGCAATAAAAAGGAAAACGTGTGTCTATTAAAGCGACGATAACGGAGCTCACAGGTGTTGGCGCCTTTTTTGAAGTGGAGCAACTTCAGACTGAGCGCGGCGCAATGGATGGTTATAAACACGCACCGCAGACACTTACAGAGATTATTCAAAATGCCCGTGGACACGGTGATCAGGGATTCATTGTCTCGGGTGATACGCGATTAACATTTGCACAATTCTTTGACCGAGCAGACCGGCTGCGCGCCTATTTGCAGGAAAGTGGTCTCAACGCAGGCGATCGGTTTGCCATTGCCATGCGCAATAATGCCGAGTGGTTGGTGGGCTTTACAGCGGCCTTTTTGGCGGGCGCAACAGTCGTCCCCATAAACAGTTGGGGGCAAGCTGACGAGCTGGCTTTTGCGCTGCAAGATTGCGGTGCATCGTGGCTACTGTGTGACGACCAGCGTGGAACCATGCTCTCTGGCGAGCTCGATACCAAAAAACGACTTATCGTTTATGACCGTGCGGTACCCGGGTCGCTACGGGGTATCGATTTCAACGACGCGACAAGTAATGCATTACCAAAAGAGGTCGCTACGCCCGCTGCGGACGACGTCTGCTTGATCTTGTACACCTCGGGCAGCACCGGGACGCCGAAAGGTGTTGTGCACTGTCAGCAGGCGCTGTCTCAAGCGGTATTCAATATGATGTTTACGGGCATGCTGACGATGACCGTAGAAGGGGGGTTACGCGAGTTAAGGGGCGGCGCGACTCAAGAAAAGGCGTTACTGAATGTCCCGCTATTTCACGCTACGGGTCTGCTGGGATCGTTTGTGCTGCCGCTGGTCACTGCGCAGGGGATTGTCATGATTTCCAAGTGGGATGCGCAAGAGGCGTTACGTTTGATAGAGGCCGAGCGCGTAACCCTCTTTAGCAGCGTTCCCGCTTTGGTAAAGGATTTATTGACTCAGCCGAATTTGGCGAATTTTGATATTTCATCACTACACCGCGTGTCCTCAGGCGGCGCTGCAATGCCGTCAGATCTACCCGGAATCATCGAGGGGACAATCGACAAGGCCTACGCATCAGGAGGCTACGGGTTGACCGAGACACTCGCCGTCGGGAGTCAGGCGGCGGGTGCGGTGTTTGACGCAAAGCCCGCTGCTGCAGGTGTTCAGTCGCCAATCATGGCCATTCGCTGTAGCGGCGCCGATGGATCCGTATTGCCGCCGGGGGAGGCGGGTGAGATCGAGATGCGTGGTGTGGCCTGTACCCTCGGATATTGGAATAAGCCAGAGGCAAATGCCGCCGTGTTCACCGAAGATGGATGGATGAAAACGGGCGATGTGGGTTATGTGGCCGATGACGGTTATGTTCATATCACGGGCAGAATTAAGGACATCGTTATACGCGGTGGTGAGAATATTTATCCCGGGGATACCGAGCAGGCCTGCTATCAGATAGACGGTGTACAGGAGTGCGTGGTCTTTGGTGTGCCCGATGAGCTGATGGGAGAAGAGCTGGCTATGGTTGTCAGGGTGGCTGCATCTTCTCTGTCAGAAGATGACGTCAGAGCTGGGCTCAAAGCCCGCATAGCGGGCTACAAGGTACCTAAGTTTATCGAATTAACGGATCAGCCCTTGGCTCGAGGCGCTACTGAGAAATTCGATAAGCGCGCTATTCAGGCCGCTTTTGTTGCGACGCAAAAGCGTCAGTGATCAAGCAGGCAATAGCGCCCGATTTTGAACGGCCCGCGTATTCGGCCGAGCGCTCGGCTTGTCGTTGAAACGCCGCCTTTTTTAAACGCCAAAACCACCATCTACCGGTATGAGCTGTCCGGTGGTGTAGGCTGCGTTATCGGAGGCAAGGAATACGGCCATCTTTGCAACCTCTTCAGGTTGGCCGAATCGATTCAGCGGAAGGGCACTCTTAACGCCTTCAATCCAAGCATCATCAAAGACGCCTTGTTCTTTGAGGCGCAGGAAAATGCCGGTCTCGATGACGCCAATGGCGATGCTATTTGCCCTGATATTGTTGATGCCTTCCTCTTTTGCGACGCCTTTTATTAACTCCTCGACAGCCGCCTTGGGCGCAACGCTCAGGATATCAAGCGGCGGATACTTCAGAAGCCCAGCGGAGCTTATGTGTACGTAGCTACCGCCACCACCATCACGCAGGTGCGGTAATGTTGCATGTATCGCGTTAAAAGCGCCCTCGGCATCTGAACGCATAACCCGCTGCCAAAGCTCTGGGGTGACTTCTGAAATCGGCGATTGTGGAATGTCGTAGCCAGTGGCAATAAAAACCGAATGTAAACGACCGTACTGAGCGATACCGCGGCTAATGGCACGGTTAAGGGTAGTAAGGTCTTGAAGTGTGACCTGTTCGCAGGACACGGACGCTTGGCTCCCACCTAATTCATTCGATAGTCGCTCGGCGCGCTCACGGTTGCTGTTATAAGTCAGCAGCACCGGTATGTTGTTGGCTACCAATTCCTGGCAAATAGCGGTGCCCACACCTCCGCTACCACCGATGACTAAGGCAAATCCACTTGGGTAAAGATCATTCATGGTTCTGGATTCCTCCGAGTACCTTTTCGAGCATATACCGTCTTATCGCTAACAGATAGCCACGAACTTTGGTCAAAAAAAACCCGCCGTTAGGCGGGTTTTGGTCGAGCAGGCAACTTATAGGTCGAGTCGAATATCGACACCATACGTTGCAGGGTTGCCCCACTGGTGAACGGCGTATCCGAGATCAGGACCATAGTTGAATCCAAAGGTTCGGTACTCTTCATCTGTGATGTTACGACCCCATAGTGCGACGTTTACATTACGCCCGTTATCCATCTCCGTATTAAACGTCAGGCGGGCATTAACAAGATCACGCTCTTGGTTAGTGGGCTGACTTAGGTTCACAGGAATAGATGGCTGTCCTGCTGCCGTGTAGTTACCCGGTACAGAGTTGATGCTGACGGTCTCGTCTGTATGCGAGGTGGAAATTTGCAGGTCGAGTGTGCTTCCACCTGAACTCCACATCTGCCAATCCATCACCAAGCTGTATTGGTTATCCGGCGTCAGACCTTGACTAGGCTGAATGTTCAGACCGAGATACGCGGGATAATCGTCAAAGTCCCGGTTGGTATAGGCGTACTGAGCACGGAACTGCAGACTGTCTGTAGCAAGCCATGCCACGTCGAGTTCCAGGCCATCTGTACTGAAGCTGGCGGCATTTACAACGTCTGTTGAAATGGCGCCCGCATCAGTCTTAACAACACTCACCTGTACGTCATCGTAGTCATAGGTATAGTACGCAGCGTTTATGCGCACTCGACCATCGGCCAACATAGACTTCATACCCACTTCGAAGCTCGCAATGGTCTCCTCGGTGTAGTCATCGCCTGTGCCCGTGTCCTTATTAAAGGCACCTCCATTGAAACCGCCCGCTCGGTAGCCTGTTGTGTAACTGGCGTAGAAGTTGGTGTTGTCGTCAAGATTGTATTTGGCGACTAAACGACCCGATGTGTTGTTAAAGTCTTGCTTGTTGTAGTTGCCATAGACTCCCGGTGTTTCTGCGATATCGCTTATGTTCTCAAGTCCGCCAACGTAGGCGTCTGTAAGGCTGCGAGGGACAGATATAGGATCTACGCCAGGGGGTAAGAAGGCGTTCGTCAACGCTTCTTCAATCACAGCGCCGATCCATGAACCGATCGCGCCCGGGTTATCGCGCCAACGATAAGTCATGTACTTCGTTTCATCGTTGTAGCGCAGACCTGCGGTGAATGACCACTTGTCAGAAGCTCTCCAAGTCACCTCACCGAAGACGGACTGGGCGTCACCACCGACGTCAAAACCACGACTTGCTGATCCTGCCAGGGTGTAGGTAGGATTCTGCACGTTTCGCATTTCACCGTAATCTTCCCAATCGTAGAGACCGACAACCCAGTCAATGGAGTCCGTTGAACCTAAAATCTGCAGCTCATGGCTCTCTTGCTCATAACGGTTTGCGAGATCTGTCCAGAATACGCCATCACCGTTATTCGCGTTGATAGCACCCATCATGGCTAAGGCAAGCTCGAAGTCGTAGGAGTTAGGGATATCGACCTGGAAGGGAGGCGGTGTCCCGGCGGGGCATGCGCCAACCGACTGCGTTGCCGCGCAGAACGTGTCAGGGATAACCTGGCCGAAGAACGCACCACCGATCGTTTGCAAGGTCAGATCGCTACGCACACCAGACGATACCGAGTTATCAATGCCGTCTAAGTCACTGAGTGATCGATCATTCATGGTGCGATCACCATAGATGTACTTGATGCTGACCGCATCACTCAGCTCGTAATTCAGCGTGAGTGTGTGTGCTTCATTTTCCACGTTTGCAAAGCTGTTTATATCTGTAGAGCCTGCACCAAAGTGTGAATCAGTATTGTCCAGAACACCATTCGCCCACGCCACGTAGTCATTTGACCAACCCAGGAACTGCTGGATTTGGGGAAGTGGTGGTAACAGACCAAACTGGGCCGCTTGAGCAACGCCGCCGGCGATTGCCTGCACGGTTTGGATACGTGATGTGCTGTCAATCGGTACGTTGGCTTGATCGCCTCCGGCGGCAAGATAACCGCCAAGCGCCGCATAACTGGGGTTCAAGCCACTTGGTCGGTTCCAGTTGTCGAGCTCTCCATTTACATTGCTCTTCGCATAGGAGTAGTCAACACTCAGGCGATCAGTCGCGTCCCAGGCGAACGCAACACGAAAGCCATCGCGGTCGATACTATTAAAACCATCGATGTCCGGGTTGGTGTTGTCATAGAACGGATCCCGCTGCCGATCGTTAAACGAAATAGCCGTGCGGAAGGAGTCGGAGAAGGGGATGTCGGCGCGGACAGAATACTCCTGAGTGCCGTAGTTGCCCATCGTTCCACGCAAGGTAAGGCCCATCTCATCCGAGGGCGCTTTACTGATGTAATTGATTGCACCCGATGTTGAGTTTCGGCCAGACAGTGTTCCTTGCGGTCCCTTCAAAATCTCGATTCTGGCGAGGTCAACAATGTCGGGGGAGCTGCCTTGGTTTTTACCGATGTACACGCCATCGACGTAGCGACCAGCCGCGGGATCAAGCGAAATCTGAGGCGCGCCATCGCCAATACCGCGGATGATGAAAGCTGTAGAGGAACCTCCCTGCGGCGATCCGTAGCCGTTTACACCAACCACTTCATTAATCATATCCAAGTTGTTATTGATGCCGCGCTCCTGAATGTCTCTTTCAGTCAAGGCTTCAATTGAAATGGGCGTATCTTGAAGACTCGCTTCACGACGCTCAGCTGTTACGACAACCTCCTCGAGCTGCGCAAAGGCGGTTTCCGCTGTCATCACGGCCATTACGGCTGCTGCTAATAGCGTCTTTGGGCTAGATGGGTTCATGGTTTTAACCTCTTTTTAGCGTTATTAAGTTAAGAACTGCTTCATCAATTAAAAGATATGTCATAAATTGTGTCAAATAACTGATTTTTCCTTTCAGTACCGCCTTTGGCCGC
Organism: Candidatus Paraluminiphilus aquimaris; assembly: GCF_026230195.1. Taxonomy (NCBI): domain Bacteria; kingdom Pseudomonadati; phylum Pseudomonadota; class Gammaproteobacteria; order Cellvibrionales; family Halieaceae; genus Candidatus Paraluminiphilus; species Candidatus Paraluminiphilus aquimaris. The sequence goes on from NZ_CP036501.1 coordinate 1,586,160, forward strand.
AATTTTCAGTGAATGGATCCAAGCCTGCGCGACCGTTATCAGAACCAATGAAAAGCAGTACTTTGTCATTATTCTGTCACGATAGTGTCTCTCAGGGGCGAGATCGAGGGAATGCCTGTTTCGCGTTGTGTTTAGAACAAACGGACTACCTCAAATAGGCGCGGTTGGCGTGTGGTGGTGGGGTGCGAAGCGCCATGCCGTGACGGAGTCGGCGCGACATAACCTAAAAACCCGCATAAAGTGTGACCGACGGTTTGGTGGAGTGAAAGTAAGCGTATGAAAGCCTTAGTGTTCAACGGTCCGCGAGATGTGCGGTACGAGCGTTTTCCTGACCCTGAATTAGCGACCGATAATAGTGTCATCGTTAAGGTCGAGCGGTGCAGTATTTGCGGCTCTGATTTGCACATGTACCACGGCGATAATGTGGGTGTCGCCAACTACAGTGAAGGTGTAGAGCCCTTTTGTGTTGGGCATGAATTTGCGGGCGAAGTTGTGGAGGTAGGAAAGAGCGTCCATCGACACAAAGTGGGACAAAAGGTACTTGCCTCTGGCGGTGCGCCCTGTGGTCGCTGCGAACACTGTCTTTCGGGGCATACAGCGCTGTGTAAGCACTGGACAGCGTTTGGACTAAGTACTCGCTTGAACGGTGGCCAGGCAGAGTTTGTCAATGTGCCAATGGCGGATCTCACCTTGCAGCCCATTCCTGAAGGGGTAAGCGATGAGCAGAGTATCCTGCTGACTGATGCAATGTGCACGGCCTACTTTGGTCTGACGCGAACAGCGATGGAGCCGGGCGACGCGGTCGCTGTTGTAGGCCTTGGCCCTATTGGACTTATAGGCGTTGAATTGGCGTATGTGCTGGGTGCCTCAAAGGTCTACGCCATCGATCCTGTGGCAAATCGTCGGGCGCACGCGGCGAATCTGGGCGCTGTGGCTTTGGCGCCCTCGCAAGCACTACCCACCATCATGGAGGCAACAAAAGGGGCGGGAGTACCGCGTGTCTTCGAGGCCTCAGGTGCTAAGTCGGCCGTCGAACTCGCCATTAAAATTGCGGGGCGAGGTAGCACCGCATCATTTATTGGACTGCCCCAACCGGATGTACAGCTGCCTATGCTAAAAGTGCTCTACAAAGACATCACGATTCGCGCGGGTGTGGCCTCAGTGATTGATCAATGGCCTCACCTGATTCCGCTCTTACAACACGGACGTTTAAAGGCGGAGGGGCTGTTTTCGCATCACATGTCACTCGCACAGGGCACCGAGGCCTATCGAATCTTCGACGCCAAAGAGGACGACGTTGTTAAAATCATGATGACGCTCTAGCCACAGGCTATGTATCGCGCGTGCCAATGTCTAATTTTGCCCTGCGCTGTTGTGGGTTTAGAGGTAAGGCATTTGGATAGTAGAGCTGTTATCAACCCTGATTTCAGCTCCGTTAATGTGGCGTGATTCATGACTGGCTAGGAAGTAAATAACGTCGGTAACGGCTTCGGGTTCGCAGGCAAAACTGAAGGCTTTCATCGCCTGATGAGGCTCCATTTCTGGGAAGGTCCCCTCCATATTGTTGGTCATATCCGTCAGAATGCCATCAGGGTGAACACTGTTGCAGCGAATCGGTAACTGGTTGGTTTGACAGTGGACCGCCACACTCATAGTGAGGCTTCTCACTGCCGCTTTTGCTGCACCATAGGCGATGAAGTGCGGGTAGCCCGCCAAGGCCGATGACGAAGAGATGTTAACAATCGATGCAGCGTCGCTTTTCTTCAATGCATCGAGCATGAACTTCATACCCAAAAAGACCGATGTCGAGTTCACTTCCATCATTCGCTTGTAGTCATCAACAGACGAAGTCTCAATGGTGTAGGTCATCAAAATAGCCGCGTTGTTGACCAGGACGTCGAGCTTTTCGTGGTCGGCAATGACAGAGTCTGACAGTGCTTGCCAGTCTGATTCACGAGTCACATCACAGGCCCGATAGGACACCTCTGGGTGTTCGAATAAGCCGTCGGGCACTCTAATGTCGGTGCCAATTACTGTGTAGCCGTGCTCCGCAAACTTCTTTACCGTCGATTGACCGACGCCACCTGCGGCGCCCGTTATGACGGCTACGCGTTTATTTTGAGTAGACACCGAAGGCCTCCTATTATGGGTTTTTGAACTCTCGACCAGAGGTCCTAGAGTGCCAATCATGCCCGGTGTTTAGCAAGGGCAGCGATAGGGTGCGGATGCGCAAATGGACCATGCTGAGGCGCCAAGGTCGTGGGATGGTTGACGTAAATTTCGCACTGACAGCGCAGTTCGTCACGTGGCGGGTATGTCGCGAAGGTAATTCGCACGCTTTGAGGACTTTTTGAGGAAAAGCACCATGTTGTTGAAGGATAAAGTAATAGTGATTAGCGGCGTGGGCCCCGGCCTTGGACAAACACTCGCCAAATTAGCGGCGTCTGAAGGTGCGAAGGTTGTTCTTGGCGCGCGCAATCAGGCATTCCTTGATGAAGTCAGGGAGTCGATAGAGGCGATGGGGGGGGAAGCGGTCGCGCTTAGCACGGACGTTACTTCAACAAAACAGTGCAAAGCCCTTGTGAGCGCCGGTGTCGAGGCTTTTGGCCGAATCAATGGGTTGGTGAACAGCGCCTATGCCCACGGTGACTGGGCTGCTGCTGATGCATCAGACCCTGACAAGATGGGAGAGGTTATCAATGTGATATGCCAAGGTGCCTTGCGTATGGCGCAGGCCTGTGCGCCTCACATGCAAGCTGCTGGGGGCGGATCAATTGTCAATGTATCGACCATGTCGACCGTAAAGCCTTTCTCTGGTGAAACCATGTATGCCGCAGGCAAGGGTGCCTTGAGTGCATTAACGCGGCACATGGCTAATGATTTTGGAAAGCATGCCATTCGAGTTAATGCACTGAGAATGGGCTGGATAGGTGGTGCGCCTGTTTACGGATTCATCGATGCCCAAGTTGAGGCCGGTGCAGATCGCGATACCGTTGTTCGAAGCATCACGGATCGAATCCCCCTTGGCATCATCCCGCCAGAGGCGGATTGTGCCAAGGCGGTACTTGCTTTCCTATCTGATTATTCAGCGGTCATTACCGGTACGTCTGTCGATGTGAACGGCGGCGAGTACATGGCACCGTAATGTCCACTACACGGTCGTACTCCCGCGCTCGTGGTAGACAGGGTAGGTGCTTAAAAGGTTGAAGACGACGGGTCACAGAGCGAATGGCAAACCGCGGTATTTTACGGGAAGTTCGCGTGACGCTCGGTTTTATCGAAGTGCGCAGAAGGAGTAAGTCATGACTGAAGACGAAAAGTTGGCCGTGGATCCAAAGGCCATTGTTCATTCAATCACGGTGCAAATTGATGCACCGGCACAGGTCGTCTGGGATGTACTCGTTGACTTTGAGCGCTATCGCGAGTGGAACCCCTTTTGTGTGGAGGCCTCGGGTGCACTTGAAATAGGCGCCCCATTAACCATGACGCTAAAAAGCTACACAGAAGAAGGGCAGTATTTCGATAATGTGGAGTTCATTACCGAAATTGACGAGCCTCGCTTGGTGTCGTGGTCGGCGCCTTGGGTAGATGAATGGCCCTATCCGGCGAGGAGAGACCAATTTGTCATCTCTACAGGACCCGATACCTGCGAGTACTACTCTACTGACGCGTTCTTGGGGCCTCACGGCATTCACGTTATGCGCTTTGCCGGACCTTGGGTTAAGCGTGCCTTTGATGACACAGCCCATGCGTTAAAGGCTTATATTGAGAGCAAGTGATGCTTTTTAAGGGGTATTAACGCGCCGTATGTCGCGAAATATACTCGCCAAACTGGTCTTCGATACCCGCGGCTGTGAAACCATAATCTGCTAACTGGTAATGGTGCTCGGGGCGGTTCTCGCGCGCATTCATATCTCGCCAACGGGCCATTTCCGTTAGCGCCCCTTCGGTTAGCGTTTGCCCCGTGAATTCATAGATCCGCCGAATCGTCGCTTCAGGGTCGCTCACTGAGTCTTGGAACCACAGGTCTAAATAGTGATGGTCATGGCCGTTGTCGCGGAACTCCCGAGTCTTGGCGAGGCCGACCTGCCACTTATTTGCCCAATGTTGGGCCATGGCAACAGGGTCGAGCTTGTCGGTAAAGGGTGACGCCAGAGCTGACATCATGCTGCCGTACGAGGGGATGACCTCGAGCGGGTGGCGGTGAGTTTGAATCACTACCGCATCGGGGAATCGTGCAAAAAGATGTTCAGGGTAGTGAAGGTGATGCGGTGTTTTTAAGAGCCAGCGCCTGCCGGTTAGCCCTTTTCTTCGTTTCTGCCACTGTAAGAACTGCAGCTGTAGGTAGAGATAGTTGTAGCCGGCAGATTGATCTTGGTTGTAAAGGTTGTCGCCGTACTTAGGCATGAAGCCATAACATTCAGGAACGGTGCTCATGAAGGCATGCTCGAGCAGCATGATCTCTTCATCAGCAGCAACAGGGTCCATAGGGTGGATGGCTGCAAGTTCAGGTGAAGCCTCCAGCATGGCAGCGACTTCTGCCTGAGCAATTGGAATTCGATCGTCTTCTTGCTCAAAGTCGTCGTTGAGCGGACTCGGTTGGCGAACTTCATACCAAAGCGGTGCGAGAAGTTGGTCATCAGCGGCAATGCTTCGGTGCAACATCGTCGTACCTGTGCGAGGAAGTCCGATCACAACAATGGGGCTGAGAATTTCCTCTTCTAGAATCTTGGGATAGCGCTCAATCCATTGCTCAAGTCTAAGTCGATTTGCGAGCAAATCTATCAAACGAGCCGCATGGAACTGTCTGCCAATCTCGTTAAGGGCGGCCTCGGTATTTAGTCCCTCGATCAGGGATTCGAAGAGAGGTAAGAAACGCAGATCGCTGAATGCTGAAGCGTTCGCCACTTCCAGCGCCTTGGTTACGAGTTGATCAGTATTTAGCACAATCTGGTCCCCATGGGATTTACAGCTCCGATGCGCTCTGAGCCGTGTCGTTAGAGCCACTGTTGAGCGTTCTTAGCCTCGCGGTTGGCGCCGGTGCCTGATCAGATAGTAAATATCGTATCGCCACCAACCCCTCTGACGCACCGCCGGTATTGAGCCAGTCCTCACCTTCTGGCGGTGGAGTATCGCTAATCCAAACACGATAGTTACCTTGTCGGTTTGTGATTTCACTGCCCTTGAGCGAGGCGGGTTCTCCATTAGACTCGATAGACTGCATCCAATGGTCTTGTAAGGTGATACTCCAGAAGGCGGCCACAGGTACTTCGCCCTCAACAACGAGGGCGTCACCCGGCGCGAGCGAGAAAGAGCCGCCGTGGTAGTCATTGTCGGGCGTCGGATAAAAAATGCCGACGAAATCCGGAGACACGGTAGCGGGACGATCAAAACTATTCGTTGTTTCTTTGAGTGCGTCTGCAAGTGCAAGACTGCCTTGCCAAGTCTGATTGAAAAAGTTCACAGCGTTCTCTGCGCGCGTTTCAAAGGAGGTAGCGTCCTGACCAGGGGTGCCTGTCTGAGTTATTAATCCTGCAATAGAGGTAGCCGAGGTTCTCAAGCGTTTAATTGTGAGTCTCGAAGGCTGGCGAGGCTCTGAGTCAAAAAAATACTCCCGAACCATGATCAGGTGACTGCTAGCACTGAGCTTCAGTGTCGCTTGCTGGGAGTTTGACCCTATGTTCCGCATCCGAAAGCCTGAAACGTCGTCGTGGGAAAGGATAGATAACGCACTTTCTGCTCCCTCTGATATTTCTGTACTTCCTGCGCTCTCTCCCAAAACAGTATCTAATTTCTTGCTCTGAGACGTCTTGTCACTCGATTCGCTGGTCAACCGGATGCGGAATACGCTGTTTTCTGCATCGGGGACGATACTGGTACTGTCCGCTGCGCGATTCCACCCGATGATGGGATTACGCTCATAAACAACGAACCCTAGATAGTCGGCGGACCCTGTGGTTATCGCTACCTCGTACTCCCCATCAGCTTCGATTGGCGCTGTTGAGTAAATGGCATCAGGGCTGTCCCCCAAGAATTTTCGATAATCACTCATCCAGTTGGTGAATTCTGGCTGTAACGGGTCCCCTTTGGCGATATGCATCTCCACTGATGCTGCCAACAACCCACCTAGGTAGTCATAGGCTTTCCCTAGCGAGGCTTCTGAAGCTTTCGGATTACGCTCACGGATGGCGTTTGCCGCATGCTCGAGACTAATCGATAAATCACTTATTTTTATGGCAGCAGCCGAGCCCAGAGCCCAGCTCATATCCGGTCGACTGATCGTATCTCGTGCGTTAAAGGTGCCTAGTGCGTAACTGACCGACGCCACAATAAGTATGGCCGCAATGACACTTGCCAGCCGACCGAGGCGCCTGGTCATGAAGGTTCGGGCGTGAGGTGCGGATATCTCCTGGGTCATGCGCTAGCGTCCGAAGCGTGGATGACTCGGGTGGTCGGATTTACGGGGTCTTTGCAGCCCACCCATCGGAAGCAGAGTGTGCCCTCCACGTGACCGCCGGTGCTGAGCCAGTTTGCGTGTCCGCTGTCTTTCACTGCGATGTGTATATCAACTGACCCGTCAACCTTAACGCTGGCTGTGTGTCGGTTGATTGAAATCTTGTGATATCGGTAGTCGAGAGACTCCATCCAGTAGTTATCAACTTGCAGGTTCCAGGTCTGGCACTCGGGAACAGAGGGGAGTGTCACAATCATGACCTCATCCGAATTCAGACGAAAATGACCATGGTAGTAAATGATATTGGGATCTCCACCCACAGCTTGGCAAAAAGCCTGATCCCAAAGTGGGAGACTATTTGGGTTCTCCCGGATTTCTTTACTCCACTGTGAAAACAAACCGACTGTATTGCGATAAAAGGCCATCGCCTTGTCGAAGTCGGCTGTGACTTTCTCTTTGCTTAAGGGAGAAGGTATCGCCGTCGTATCAACCCGATGAATCTGTATATCAGCCGATGTCTCAAGCGATCGGTCTAAAAAGGTCTGACGAATCAGCAGTGATTCGGATTCTGTATCCATGGCTAGCCAGTTGCCCGACTGCTCGTTGGCGCTAAGGATGATCTCGAAGTTGCCCTCAGCGTCGATCTCAATCGTATTGCTGTCGAGGAACCCCGTTTCGATTTGTTTGAAATTCTCTGCGTAACTGCCTTTGCTCGTCGCAAAGCTGATGTAGTCGATCGATCCGCGTTTTCCCGTCAGCCGGTATTCAAACCGACCGTCGATAACGGCTTTTTGGTAGATATTATCGGGGTTGTCGGCGCCTAACTTAATAGTTTCATGCGCGGGTTGGTAAAGCACCGGGAATGCCGCGTCGTTGAATTCCACGTACCACTCCAGCGCGGCTCGTGCCATTCGGGACAAATAACGCAATCCCTCCGCCTGGCTTTGCTCGTCCTGAGGGACGTGATCCTTTGTCAGCTCTTGTCCTGCCACTTTTAGTGTGTCGCAGAAGGCATCCCATGTGGCAGCCATATCGTTAGCGGCCATACGACTTTCCTTATTGTTCAGTGACCAAACCTGGCGCGCTGCCGATTTGTTCGATTGCAACGACGCCCTCAGCAGACGAAAGAAATAGGTTGGACATCAACGTGTACTTGGAGACGCGCATTTTCCACTCGCCATTAACTCTAGCGTACTCATCTTCGTAGTAACCGCTCATCAGCTGCACTTGCTTTTGCTCGGTCTCCAGCAGTTGGAATCGCATCCGCCAGCGACCTTTCGCTGTATCCGGCCCCGTCATCTCAATTTCAGGGGCTGTGCCGTGGTGCATGTCAACGTGTGTGGGGTGGCAGGCGAGTGACTCGAAGACGCCGATGAAGGCGTCCATGTCAGTGAATTCACCGATGAATCCAAAATCGATAAGGAAATCATCTTCGTCGTAACAGCTGCGCATCCCTGCAAGATCACGCGTATCACAGGCGAACCACCACCGTGCTTTGAGCCGCTTTATGGCCTCAATGTCTTCGAGTGCTTGGACCCTTAAAGCGAGATCAGTTGCTGCAGACACGGTTATTTCCCGGGCGCACCATTAACACCGGGCCATCGTGAGCCAGAAATGGTGTCTGCGAAGGGCAGGAATGCCTCGGGATCAAGCGGTTTTGATAATGTGACAGAACGATCCAAGAAGATTGGCCACCACAGGTAGGCCGATAGCTGCTCACGCATAGGCAGCTTGCTGGCCAGGGGATCCCATGGACTGTCGCGCAACACTAGCTGGCCTTGTACGTTCTCTTTCCACGCAGTGCCATATTTGCTGGCCACGTGGACCACGTGGGGAGGGAAGTCGTAGCCTGTCGCAGGGCCACCAATGCTGACCGCGCGGGAAACCTTAATCCACCACTCATTTTGCACGAATTCGTCACCAGTATCGGTTGGTCCTTCGCTCATGCCGTCAAATTCGAGGAACGTATAGCCTTGGTGTGTGCACTTTGCTCGGACCATAGGACCCAAGCGGTGATAGTCAATTTCGCAGGGGTATTTAGGCTGACCATTCGTCTCTTGTGAGATAAAAATGGCCGACTCCTGATCGATGCCGTAGCCGAGTGTGAATTCACCTTCGACGCCATCAAAATCCGCATTAACAGTGGTTACAACGCCGTACTCGGGTACGTCTGGAACCGGGAAATTGTAAACAGTCAGGTTTACGTTTGGCTCTTTGCCCACCGTGATACCGGGCGGCAAGAGCGCGGCGATTGCCTCAGGATCAGTACGGTAGTGAACCTTAAGCATTGGCCAATTAATAATATCGCCTGGTGCGCCCATTGGGGCTTGTGCGTCACTCATAGTGTTGTTCCTTCTTATCGTTCTTTTAGAATTTTTGTCACTGTACGGACTGGTTTTATCTGCGCTTCATAGGTTTAGCGGGCGATCAACCCACCGATTCGGGCACCGGCGTCGTTTTATTAATAATCATATCGGCTCGGCGCTGAACCTTCGCCATACTCTCTTCAGTATGTGCCAGGAGCCAAAAGTTACCATCTGGAATTCCGGCAAGCGCCATCTCAGCGACTTCGTCGGGATGCGTTGTCTTTAGGTCGAAGCCAAATTCCTCGGCCATTCGTTTCATGTCCTCAACGGAATTGATTCCCGTTTCGTTTCCGGTCACACCCTTATCGAACTCTTCAGGCCGCACTCGACCTGAGTTGAATAAACCCGTTTCCACGACGTGTGGGCCAGGGAATAGCGCGCTTACCACGACGGGTAATCCACCCATTTGCACTTGGTAGTGCAGGTTCTCAGTGATGGTGTGGACCGCCGCCTTGGTTGCTGTGTAGATGGGAACATCGGGTAGGACGGTGTAAGCGCCGTTGCCCGAGCCGGTAATGATGATATGAGTACGCTCGGGGCGTGTAATCAGGTAGGGCATAAATACGCTGATACTGTTTACCGCCCCCCAAAGATTAACGTTAAAACACCATTGCCAGTCTTTTTCAGAGAACCCCCAAATCGGGCCGGCTTCACCCGCTCCGATACCGGCGTTGGCGAAGACAAGATCCACCTTCCCAAACGTTTCGAGGGAGGCATCGAGAAGCGATTGAAGACTCGCCTTGTCGGTGACGTCACAGCGTTCAATTCGATTGGAAATGCCCTCACTGGACAGATCCTTTGCCATTGATTCCATGGCACTTGCGTCCACATCGCCAATGACTACGTTGGCACCTGCGCGACCCAGTCCAAAGGCAAGCGAGCGTCCTACACCGCTAGCGCCACCCGTGATGACGGCCGTTTTCCCTTCGTAATACTCGTTGCTCATTGCTGACCCCGCGGGCTTTCTGGTAGGTAAAATTGTCTTACCCATTTTCTAAAGAGCACGAGTGTCTCGTCGCCTTTGCAGAAGATGGGTTGTTTCCTGTGCACCTTGTTTTCCCAAATAGGGTAGTCATCGGACAGGCCTTCAATAATGCCGTCCATGACTTGATCGCCTACAAACTCGGCGATTTCATTGCGAACAATAAGCGTCCAGCGCAGAAGCGTTTCATTGCGCGAAATCGGTTGGGCTGAGTTGTAAACCAGCATTTCAGCACCGGGACCATAGCTCGTCATGACCCGTGCCAAACCGGGCTGGAACATCGTTGCGTGGAGATCGCCTTTCATACCTTGTGCTTCGATTTCTGAGCGAAGGTGAACGGCCCCGTCGTCCTCTACCTCAACAGAGGAGGGCGGTGTCTGATTTTGCTTGTGAACGTATTGGAAGTGCTCGGGGTCGCAGGAGTTTTCAGCAATATCCTGTATGTGAACAGGAATGTTGAACTCGACTTGGCGCGGCTCCGTCCAATGCTCATCGCCAATCTGCTCAATGATAGGCACTTCGCGGTCGGGGTCAGCGCCTGTGGGATGGAACCACATGTAAATTTCGCCATTGACCTCGCTGACGGGCCAATTTTGTACCTTCGCGCGGGAGGGAATCGTCTCGCAGTAGGGGATGTGGTTGCACTTCCCGTCACCGCCGAACTGCCAACCGTGGAAGGGACACTGGATAGACTCGCCAACGACTTTACCGTTTACACCCAAATGCGCGCCGAGGTGCGGGCAAAAGGCGTCATGCACGCGTGCCTCACCGGAGTCTGTTCTGTAAACAACGAGTTCACGATCCAGCGCACTAACGGACTTTACATCGCCTGGCTCGAGTTCATGGCTTCTCGCCACTGACCACCAGCCAATAGGGAAGTCAGGCGCAGTATTTGTTTTTGAATCACAGACAGCAATGAGTTCCATGTGAGTTAAATCCTTTCTTTTTGTTTTTGATTAAGCCGCAAATATATCCTTGGACGGTCCAATATTGGCGGCAAGGCCATCAAGGTAGGCTCGGTCGAGTCCGTAGAACTCGATGGCATTACCGCCCAAAATCTTGCGTCCTGCTTCCGCGTCAAATCCTTTGAACGTATCGAGATAGTATTGGGCTGTGTTTGGCCACGTGCCTTCTGGGTGTGGGAAGTCGCTGCCCCACATGATTTGCTCAAGGCCGATTTGATCTCTCATATCGAGGTCTCGTCTTGGCACACACGACGCGCCAATACCGCAATTACGTGCGAAGTATTCACTCGGCGCCATAGAGAGGTGTGATCGGAAATCGCCCAGCTTTGCCGAGAACTGAATGTCCGTGTAGTTGTGATCGAGGAGCATCAGCCAAGAGGGCACCATAAACATTGTGCCGCCCTCGACTACCATGGCCTTGAGGCGAGGGAATCGCTCGAATACACCGCCCCAGAGCATGAAGGTCAACGGCCGATAGAGCCAGAACATGACCTCTGAGACATAAGCGCCCATGGCCCCGGGCAACTCCGCGCTTCGGTCTTCATTGGGGAATGCGGGGCCGAAGTACTCATTGTGTGGCGCCGGTCCCGAATGGAAGTGGATAACAATGCCCAGATCTTCGCAAATCTCCCAAAATGGATCGTATTTGATGTCGTGGTACGCCGCATGCTCGCCCCACATCGTTGGCAACATAACGCCTTTGAGGCCGTTCTCGTGACACCATCGTGCCGCGTCAACAGCTTGTTGAACGTCGAAAAGAAGCGGAATTGAGGCTACGCCAAAGTGTCGCTTGGGGTCATTCTCGACCAGCTCGGACAGCCAGCGGTTGTGTGCCATGGCACCCGCCCACTGAAGCTCAGGCACGGCGTCTTTGGGCGATAAGCCAAGTCCTGCACCAAACGGTGGCGTGTTTTGCTCTGTAATACCGTCAGGGAAGATGATCTCGGCCGCGATGCCATCTTTCGCCAGCATCTTGTGCCGCTCGCTGTATTCCCAAGCACCGGTAAGCTCCTGCTGAATGGGTGCTCGCCACTCATCGTTGATCTCTTTGATGAGAAACTGTTGTTCAGCCTTATCCATCATGTCGATCTGTACGTCGACAGCCATGTCGATGAAGTCGTGATACTTCGAATCGACATAGGGTTTGTATTGAGCAATCGGCAGTCCGGCGTGGCAGTCCGTGGAGACGACGGTTAAACGGTCAGTCATAGGATCCTCGTTGTATGCGTTTTGTTATCACTAGATACGATGAACATAGGGGACGGGATGCGTCAGAGCAACTCGTGGTGAAGTCTTGTCTTAGTCCGGTTGAGGGGGGCGAAAATTCTTCCTTTCGGACTGATATCTGCTTTGACAGCACGAACGACACGTCCACGCGGCGTCTCGAGCAATGTTTTGTGCGTCATTGAAGCTTTTCAAGCTCGCTGTCCAGCCAATAAAGCTCGTAGTCATTGCCCAGCGGCTCAGCTTGCTGCTTGAGTTGTAGCAGTGTCTGTGTGCGCAGCGCTCTGAGTGTCTCTGAAGCCCTACTTCCCTCGAGCAACTCAAGTAGCAGTAGCGCTTTTTCGGGCTGTGCGTCATTCAAATAGGTTCGTACCTGTAATTGGGCCGCCTCAAGGTCGATGAGCCTAGCGACATCGGCCAAAATGGCGCGCTGAGAAGTGGGGTATAGCTCGCTAGTACGATCAAAGTGAAACCAAGTCGCGTAGTACTCCCAAATCGATTTAACCGCCCAACTGACCTTCCCGTGAGATTGTGACAACGTTAAGTCTTTAGGCAATGCAATTTCCGCCATGACGGTTTCGAGCGAATAGCCTGCATTCATGCCAGCCACGGTCTCGTCATGAACGTATTGCACTGCATCGCGAATTTTCCGCATATCAGCTGCGATGTTTTCTGCGCCCCTAATCGGTGCAAGGTGGCTGGGTAGGATCACTTCTGGCTCAAGAGCGAGGAGCGTGTTGAGGGACGCGATGTACTCAATGGGTTTGCGGACCTTCTCGCCCCGCATCGTAAAGATGTTGGGAAATTGCGGAAACTGAGGACCGAAAAAATCGCCCGAGAGCAGTATTTTTTCATCGGGTAACCACAGAACAACGTTGTCTGCCCCCTCGGCTCCCGGCATTGCGTGTACTTCAAATCGTCTGCCACCAAGCGAAAAACGGTAGGGCTCGCCATTACGCACCCGCGTATCGGGAATAAGCCCTCGAAAGTTCATGCCTACAAGCGTGCGGGGTGACTCAGGAATCCACGGAAATAAGACCCTATTTCTTTGGTGGAGGTAAGGATTGAGCTCCGTTAGATAGCGCTGTTCCTCTTCAAATTCCTCATGCGCGATTAGTTCGGCTTGACCACGGTCCCAGAGCCGTGTGCCACCGACGTGGTCTGCATGGCTGTGGCTTAGAATGATCTTTTGGGGCTCTGCATCGCCAATCAGGGCTTTTAATTTTGTCACCTGCTCGCTGGCCTGAATAATCAGTCCTGTATCGAATATGACGTTGCCATCACGGGTTGTTACGGCGAAGGAGTTACCAACGCCCGATGCTTGGAAAATCCCACTTGCCACTTCAGTAACGGATATGGGGAGCGTAATGAGCTCGGCCGCAGCAAGGCCACGCTCGTTGTTCTCGGCAACGAGGGATGACATGTTTGACACGGCTGCCTGGCCCGCGAAACGCGTAACCGTCTCCCGGACCGCTTGCTCGAGGGTATCGCGCTCTGTAACAGCCGCGATCAAGGCAACGGCACTCAAACTGACTAAAAGATTTCTTCGCCGCATACTGTTCACTCTTGTTCTTGGCAGGCTAATCTGTGGCCGTTCGCCAAATCATCGTTAATGGCATCGACAGGCGACAGAGTAAAAAACAAGAATAAGCGAGAATAGGAAGGTGCAATATGGTCCGAATAGGGGCCTTCGCGCTGCTCTTTAGCGCGACATTCGTATCCCTTGTGGCTGCGGCGTCTGAGCGACCCAACGTGATCGTAATGGTGGCGGATGATCTTGGCTGGGCCGATGTCGGATTCCATGGAAACCCGATTATTGAGACACCCGCACTGGATCGGATTGCCGCGGAGGGCGTGCAGCTCAACCGTTTTTACACAACGCCCATATGTTCACCCACTCGTGCGGCATTGATGACGGGTCGGGATCCCATTCGATTGGGCGTGGCCTATTCAACCATTATGCCCTGGCAAAATAACGGTATTCATCCCCAAGAGACCTTTCTTCCCGAACTGTTCCTCGGTGCCGGTTACCAAACGGCTATGGTGGGTAAGTGGCATTTGGGACACGCGCAACAGACGTATCACCCGAACTCTCGGGGTTTTGAGCATTTTTATGGCCACCTGCACACGGAAGTCGGGTTTTTCCCGCCGTTCGCAAGCTTAGGCGGGAAGGACTTCCAGCGAAACGGGGTGTCAATCGACGATCAGGGCTACGAGAGCTACCTACTTGCAGAAGAGGTCAGTCGCTACATTTTGGAAAGAGACCCTGAGAAGCCTTTTTTCATTTATATGCCGTTTATTGCGCCTCACACACCGCTTGATGCGCCTGATGAATTAAAAGCCAAGTACGCAGATATGGGGGACGACCGCGGTAAATCACGGAGTGAGCGGGCCGATCAAACGCGATTTATGGCAAAAATAACCGGCCGCGAGAGCGCGCGGCCCATGTATGCCGCGGTCGTCGACGGCATGGATCAATCCATTGGTAGAGTCCTGGACACGCTGGATGCTGAGGGACTTGCGGACAACACCATCGTACTGTTCTTCTCCGACAATGGTGGTGCTGTTTATGCCACCGGTGGGGCTGACAATGCGCCACTTAGGGGCGGCAAGGGCGATACCTTTGAGGGTGGCATCCGCGTCGTGGCCGCGATGCGCTGGCCTGAGAAAATTATCGCGGGAGGCCAGGTCAATTCGATTATGTCGGTGATGGATGTTTTACCGACATTGCTTGCTGCCGCAGGAATCGAACCCATTACACGTTATCGATTGGATGGCCGAAATTTACTCCCCGCCATCGTTGAGGACGAAGCCTCGCCCAGAGAGCGGTTGTTATTTTTTATTGCCGAGTCGCCTTTTAAAAATACGGTCAATGTCACGGCGTTCAATGATGAGTGGAAACTGGTACAGCGGATCGAGACAGGGTTTAGCTCAGTAGAAGTCAGTAACTTTCTTTTTGATATCAACACTGACCCCAATGAATACACGAACCTTGCATCAGAGCATCCCGATATAGTCGATGAACTGGCCAGAGAGATTCGTCACTGGCGTAATCTGTATCCGGTTGCCGGTACGCGCTCCGAGCTCATGCCACCGCCTGGGTGGAGGGCGCCGCTGGATTGGGCGCGTTATCCGCTACAAAACAGTGCCCTGCAGGATAAAGCGTCGGGAGGCATGCCACCTGAGAGTGCGATCAGGGTGCTCGATTGGCAGTACGGCGAAAATGGGCGTCTCATCTACAACTGCGAGCCGTACCGTTGGGCTGGGGGCGGTTTGTGCAAGGGTCAGTGAGGTGCAAACCCGATAGTGTGTGGCGTTAATGCGTAAGTTGAGCTACGCAGCTGCTAAGAGAGACAGCTCTACGCATTTCAGGTTTTAACAACGTGATCAGATTTGGATGGGTCGACGCCCTGTTGTGCAGGTCTGAGTCGATGTTTGCCCGTATTAAGAACATCACCATCACTCAGCATTAGAGGGATTACATTATGTCTGGTTGTCCGTTTACCCATCCGCTTGACCTTGATGCGTATCGTTCTGGTATGCCCTATGAGGCACTCGCTGCTGCGCGTCAAAAAGGAAGCTTTGTCCGGTATGAGGACCCCGCGACGGGTGTTCCCTATTGGGCCGCGGTGAAACGAGATGCGCTGGATTTTGTTTCACAGAACCCTGCGCTGTTCTCATCGCAAACGGAAGGTCCTTTCCCCATGGAACCACCGGACGAGACCGCGCGCGAAGTCACCAAAATCATGAATGACAACAGTTTCATTGCGATGGATCCGCCTAATCACGTCACGCATAGACGCGTTGTGAAAGACGCGTTTACACCTAAGGCTGTGGCTGCCATGGAGCCATGGCTTCGTGAGCAGGCGAAGAATATTATCGATCGCGTCGCACAGCGCGGTGAGTGTGAGTTTGTCGAGGAGGTGGCGGCTGAATTACCCTTGATGGCGATCCTAGAGCTTTTAGGTGTGCCACTTGAAGACCGCGCGCAGTTCTTTAAATGGACCAATACCATGGCATTCGCCGATGACCCAGATGTCGCAGGGGGTATGGAGGACGCGCAAACGGCCTCGTTTGAAGTCATGATCTACGCCGCTGAGCTTGCCCAGAAACAACGCCAGGGTTTTACTGGCCCGATTATCCAAGCGCTCCTCGAGGGCGAAATAGACGGTCAACCCATTACCGATGACATGTTTTCATGGGTGTTTATTCTGCTGATGGTTGGCGGCAACGAAAGCACGCGGACTGCCATTGCGCATGGTTTGAGGCTGCTCATGGAAAACCCAGATCAACTGCAGCATCTTGTGGACCATCCTGAAGATATTGCGGCTGCCGTTGAGGAAATGCTGCGCTACAACACAGCGTTCATTGCCATGCGTCGGACCGCCACGCAGGACATTGAGTGGCAGGGCTATCGATTCAAAAAGGGCGACAAGATCGTCATGCACTACCACTCGGTGAATCATGACGAAGACGTGTTTGGCGATGACGCGCTCACCTTTGATATTCACCGGATGAAGCGCATGCCAACGCTCAATCGCGAGATTCGCTCCTTTGGTATTGGCCAGCACTTTTGTCTGGGCATTAACCTTGCGCGACTTGAAATGCGCATCATGTTTGAGGAGTTGCTGCCGCGCCTGAGGAACCCGCGACTAGCGGGCGATATTACCTATATGCGATCGTTCTTCATTTCGACAATCAAAGCGATGCCGATCGAATTTACACCGGAGCCTTAGCGTCCAATACGAGAACCAATTTAATAACGAGCGGGAAAGCGCGACGATAAAAGTGAAACAGAGGGGGTCGTCATGGCATTCACAGGTCAGTTAGCCGTCATAACTGGGGGTGGTAGCGGAATGGGTCAAGCCTGGACGAGACAGCTTGCCAAAGAGGGTGCAACCGTTGCCATTCTCGATGTGAATAGTGAAGGCATGGCTGAGACGGCTTCGGGCTTTGATACCGTGCATCGGTTTGAAGTCGACATTACGGACTCAGACGCAGTGGCTGGCGCTTTCAAAACAATAGAATCATCGTTAGGCCCCATCGAGCGAGTCATCAATGCAGCGGCCATCATGCCCTTTGGGCGTCTCGTTGACGAAGATCCGCGTGTCACCAATAAGGTAATGTCGGTCAACTATGGGGGCTTAGCGAATGTTGCCACCGCAGCTTTACCACCCATGCTCGAGCGAGGCTACGGCGACTTCATCAGCTTCTCGTCGATGACGGGAATCATCCCCGGGCTACTTATGGGCGCTTATGCCTCGAGTAAGGCTGCGGTTCAGCATTACAGCGAAATTCTCTACCACGAAAATCGCGACAGTGGTCTGCGCTTTTGTTGCGTTTGTCCGCCGGCGGTTGCAACGCCTCTGTGGCGACAAGCGGAAGCCACTGTGGTACCGAAGTTGCCGGCCAAGGGTGAGACGTTGACACCCGATGAGGTAATTGCCGAGGTAGAGCGGTGCCTCGAGAGCGGCAGGCCCTTTGCTTATCCGGGCAAGCAGACCAAATTCGGTGTCATGATGCGGCGCTTGTTCCCGGGGCTAGTATGGAAAGCGTCCCATGAGGCAGAGGGTTTCTAGGGTTTTGAGCGCATAGAGCTAGGCACTAGCCACCAAAGCGCTCATGAACTGCTCTGCGCCTGACCTGAACCGCGCTGCGTCGCTCCTTGGGTGATACCTTGGGAAGGTTCTCAATGTAAGTGGCTAACTCTTCAGGGGATAACACGCGCGTCCGTGGCTGATCTGCTTTAGTAGGTGGTGAGTCAAGACCCTGCCACCGCATAAAAATGAGCCCCTCATTATGGCCCGCCGGATCTAGCCAGTTTGCAACACCCGGATCCTCGAGTGAGATCAGTGCATAACAGCGGCTCTCGTCCTCACGACATCCCAACTGATTCATATTCAGGGTGCTCGTGTGGTTCTCGTAATCCATACTGACGAACCACCGATTGCCTAATTGAATCCCCATGTAAGGCGCGCCAGTATCTCCAAATTCAATGAGCATGGTCTCTTCAGGGGCGAGCTTGAAGTTGCCGAAGGCTGAGTATTGACCAACCAGACCACCCGGGGTTACCCGCATATTGAAAATAGAGTTATTGGGAACCAGCGACCACATGCGATCGGCGATTGCGATCCAGCTCGCGGTTCGATCGTACATGGACTGTGAGGTGCGTTTTAAACCGGCAGCCAACGAGGCTTCCGTTAACGGTGCGGGAGGCTCTCCATCGGTATCGAGGCGTTCGATGTACAAAGGGTCAATGCGCTCGGTTTCCCAATTGGAGTGCGTGAATCTGACTAATAGCGACTCGGCCCCCGGTGCATTTTTCATCCAGTTTTTGGCGTCATCGGGCCGCTCAGGGCTGACTATAATCTCAAAATTGCCCTCTTCATCGAGGACGAGGTCTTCGTCATACAGCACATCGACATTGGTGCTGGAGCCTGCGTTACCCACTCCTGGGACACCAATAACCAGCTGAAAAATGAGCTGAGTGGTATTGCCGCGCTTTCCATGAAGCCGATAACTACCTTCGTCGTCGAGCAGAGCGAAAAAGTAGTTATTATCGGGATTGTCGAGACCTGCCTTACTGGTCCAGTCGACACCGCGCATAGCGCGAGGGTATTCATGCGACATCAGCGCCCCCGATTTGATGGAGCCCACAATGGTGTACAGGACGCCGCGATAGGCCTCTGCCGCCGCTAAGGGATCGTCAAAATTTTCATGAGCTTTGTAAAGAGCCAAGGTATCGCGTTGAGCCTGAATAAACTCCTCGAAGGCAGCATCCATAGGATTCGAGGTATCTACTGTTTGTGCATCGAATCGTGGGGCAGGGGCCGTAAATCGGCCTGCGGTGAACCCCGCTGCGGTAACCGCTATGACAACGAGTAAAAGGGCAATTTTCTTCACGGTCGACTCCTGTGCCGTTAGAGGTTCTCTGTGCGATACCAGCGGATGGCATAGGACGGTGTCGGAAAGAGAGCGGGGTGTCCAGCCGAGCTCCTTAAACACTTTTTCATGACTCATTGCGCCAAATGCTGCCGATAGGAACATGGAGGTTCGGCTGAACTGGTCGTCCTGCATTACCCGCAGTAATTATCGTATTTCTACCCGTCTTCGGCTCGGTGTCCACCCTCCAAAGGGACGATGGTCTGGTAGGAGGGCTGGGTATACTGAGTCTCTATGACATTTATGGTTGAACGACGACATGTTATCGACAGCTTATGAGCCTTTGACCCTCGGTCCCATTACGTTGCCCAATCGCTTCATCAAAGCGGGCGCAAACGAAAACATGTCCAAGAGAGGGCGTCCCACACGCGCCATGCGCATGCATCATGAGGCGCTCATTAAGGGCGGCGTTGGTATGACCACCATGGCCTATGTGGCCGTTGAGAAAGACGGCCGAACACTGCCTGATCAAGTGTGGATCCATGACGAGGCTATGGCTGACCTGCGCGCGGTGACAGATGCTGTCCACGGTGCGGGCGGCAAAATTGCGGCACAAATCACTCACGGCGGTAGTTTTGTGACCGGTGTCTTTGTACCTAGACGCTTACAAAGCTCGGTTTCGGGGTTCAATCCCGCGGGCTTGCTTCGTGGGAATATGTTTCGTCGTGCGATGAATGAAAAAGACATGGCCCGTATGGTCGACTTATTCGTGAACGCTGCCGAGCGTTGCTTCGACGCGGGATTCGATGCCGTGGAGATTCACATGGGGCACGGCTACCTTTTGAATCAGTTCCTCTCCCCTCTCGATAACAACCGAAAAGACGAGTACGGCGGAAGCGCCGAGAACCGAGCGCGATTCCCGGCACGGGTGTTGAAAGCGGTCAAGGCCGCGGTAGGGGACCGCATGGCGGTCATCGCTAAGATCAATGTCGCGGATGGCCGAAGCAAAGGCGCGCAACTCGAAGACGGCATCGTTACCGCCAAAGTCCTTGAGGCGGCTGGCGCTGACATGTTGGTGCTCTCGGGTGGCCGTAACGTGGAGTCCGGCTGGTTTACCTTTGGCAGTAATATGAACTTGGATGCCATGCTGCGCGTGATGGGTAAGTGGTCTTTGAGCGGGATGGCGATCGCTTCAACCCAAGCCACTGTCCCCAAGATAGAATTCAAAGAGCTCTATTTCTGGGAGTACTCTACCAAGATCCGTGAGGCGGTTAATCTGCCGTTGGCGTATCTGGGAGGCATCAAGTCGGCGGACAATGTCGCGCAATGTATGGCCGCAGGCTTTGAGGCTGTCCAGGTTGCTCGAGCCTTTTTACGAGAGCCTGATCTGGTGAATCGCTGGCGCGAAGAAGGTGGTGAATCGTTGTGCGATAACTGTAATAGCTGTGTTGCCTACATTTACCACCCTGCGGGCACGTGGTGTATTCACCAACCAGCTAATAAGCTTGAAGATAATCAAATACTCGCATCAGCGGGTTAGCACGTGTTGATTCAGAGGCGTTAATCATTGCGTCTGACGACAGCACTAACGAGGGCGTCAATACGATGAAGATTGAGTTTTTGCGGGAGATCGCCGCGCCAAAAGAGATCGTATGGCAAGTAATTACCGACTTTTCGAGCTACGGTGAGTGGAACCCCTTCGTGACTGCATGCGATGCCGAATTGCGCGTAGGTGCACCTATTTCCATGACAGTTGCACTTGGAAGCAACACGCGTGATCAAGTTGAATTTGTGAGCCGGGTCGTCGAGGGCGAGCTTTTTGAGTACCGAATGAAACCTGTGGGCCTGCTGCTTCACAGTTATCGCCAACATGAAATTGCCGCGTCTGGCGATGGAAAAACAATGTACCGGTCGACCTTTGAGCTCAGGGGTTGGCTGTCGGGCCTCGTTAGTATGAGTTTGGGTTCTGCGCTGCGCGATGGCTTTCATGGCATGACCGATAGTTTGGTGAGTCGCGCCGAGAGCTTGGTGGAGCCCAGTGTCAGGGCCTAACGGGCCCTGGTTTTTTATCGGAGGAACTTATGGGTATCACTGATACACCTGTAGCGCTCGTAACAGGCGCGAGTCGAGGTGCCGGCGCGGGTATCGCACGCGCATTGGGGCGTCATGGTATGCGTGTTTACGTGACGGGTAGGGCGGAGACTGTCGGTAAGGCCAAAGGCTGGGATGGCGCGCCGCTTCCAGGGACAATTCATAGCACAGCCGCTGAAGTAACGGCGGCGGGCGGCGAGGGTATCGCCCTTCGTTGTGACCACGCAGACGACAGGCAGGTCGCTGCAGTGTTCGAGGAGATTCAACGTCATTCTGGGCGTCTGGATATCTTGGTGAACAACGCGACGATGATTCATCCGGAGCTGATTAGTCCTAAGCCATTTTGGGAAAAGGGTTTGGATGCGGCGGGTATATTAGAGGTAGGGTTGCGATCGGCGTATGTGGCGAGCTGGCACGCAGCCCATATCATGGTGCCGCAGGGTTCGGGCCTGATTGCCTTCGGTTCGTCCTTTGGTGCGAACTGCTACATGCATGGCCCTGGCTATGGGGCTCAAAAAGCCGGTATCGATAAATTTGCGCACGACATGCAACACGACTTTTCGAATACGGGTGTCAATGCTGTCTCGATTTGGATGGGCCCGTTGAAAACCGAGCGTGCACTCATGGCAGCCGAAGTGCATCCGGAGCAGTATGAAGAGATCATGAAGGTCGCAGAGACCCCTGAGTACACGGGGCACCTCCTTTACGCACTCTCGATCAGCCCCGATATCGATAAGTATGCAGGTAAGACCTTAGTTGGTGCCGAGTTGGGCATGGAGCTTGGCATACGCGATGAGGGCGAGTTCCGGGTGTCTCATAGGGCGATGCTGGGTGGTCCACCTGAGCGATCCGAGGCCATCATCTATTAACGCGGGGATAAAGCGTCCCTGTCACGTTATCGCAGCATGGACGCTCAGGAAGGGTAGTCAGAGTCACACAAGCCGGGTGAGCGAGAGAGGACCCAGAGCTTTAGAGGGATGAAGGAAACGTATGCAGCGAGTGACATCAAAAAAAGGTGCAACCCGAATTACGGCGCTAGTGGTTCTTGCGCTTCTTCTCTCTTATCTGACATACCAGCTGCTGACACCTATTGATGATCCATCGCTCGATGGGCCCCGCGTGACAGTGGTGCCTGTCCCAAACCCTAATGGGTTCGATGCGCCGCATTCGGTCGTCGCAGAGACCCCCCAAGTCTTCTGGGGTGATCTTCATATTCACACGTCGCTCTCCAGCGATGCTTTCACGATGGGCGTGCGAGCAGTACCCGACGATGTCTATCGGTTCGCCAAAGGTGAGACGCTGACACATGGCGCAGGGTATCCCGTGACCATTAGCAGGGCCCTTGATTTCGCAGCGGTTACCGACCACGCGGAGTACTTGGGACAAGCCAAACTCTCTGACTTAGATGTGCCCACGACGCGGCAGGCGCTGTCGGATATTCTCCGGCGAGAGAATCGACTCACGGTAACCCGGTCCTGGTGGGAGATCATGAGTCTGATCCGAGACAACGGCTTCAAGCTGACGCTCGAGGGTGTAGACGCCGACATAAATCGATTGGCTTGGGAAGAAATTATTGCGGCAGCAGAGCGCCATAATGCCCCAGGTGTCTTTACGACCTTTGCGGGTTGGGAGTGGTCCGCCGATGCGGGCGACGTTGGAACGCACCTCCACCGCAATATCATCTATGGCGGAGGGGGTTTGCCTGACATTCCCTTTAGCGCTATCGATGGGCCAACCCCTCCCGAATTATGGGCATTTTTGCGAGCCGAGCGAGCCCTCGGACGGCGAGTAATGGCGATTCCTCATAACCCCAACCTCAGCGAAGGACTCGCTTATCGCATTGCAGACGAGACAGGCAAACGACTCGAGTCGTTATCACCTGTCGATCGATCTGAGCTGGAACCTCTGAGCGAGATTTTGCAGATCAAAGGTAGCTCAGAGACACATCCACTGCTGTCGAGCCTTGATGAGTTCGCTGACTTCGAAATAGCGGGCACAGTACCGGGGCGTGACATGACATTGACGAGCGTCAAAGGGGCTTATGCGCGTGATGCGCTGCGAAGTGGCATCTCGATGTCGCACAGTGAAGGATTCAACCCCCTGAAGTTTGGTGTCATTGGATCAAGTGACAGCCACAACGCGACCTCCCCGAGTAATGAAAAGGGGTATACCGGAAAACTCCCCATGATGGATGGATCTGCCGGTCTCAGAACTGGCGCGGCAGGGCTTGGGCTCAACATAATGACGCCCGCTCGCAAGTGGGGCTCGGGTGGTCTGGCAGGTGTTTGGGCGGCTGAAAATACCCGAGAAGCACTCTTTGACGCCATGCAACGCCGTGAAACATTTGCCACATCAGGACCTAGAATCGTGGTGAGTGTTTTTGCGGGCTGGAGTTTCCCAAACCAAACAGCGACGTCGCCTAATTTTGATGCGATTGCGCGGGGTAAGGGCGTCCCCATGGGGTCTACTCTGGTAGCAAGCGGCGAGAATGAGGCGCCCGAATTTGTGGTGGTGGCCGAGCGTGACCCGGTGGGCGCGAACCTGGACCGCATTCAAATGATCAAGGGTTGGGTCGACGCCAAAGGTGAGAGCCAAGAGCGAATATATGATGTCGCTTGGTCTGGGGATCGCGTTATTGACAGTGTCACTAAACGACTCTCGCCTGTTGGATCCACTGTCGATGCCGCTGTAGCTACGTTTGATAACAGCATTGGCTCGCCTCAACTGCGGGCTCAGTGGAAAGACCCTGACTTTGACGCCAGTCAAGAGGCTTTTTATTACGCACGAGTCTTGGAAATTCCAACACCTCGATGGTCGACCTACGATGCTGTTCAGCTGGGTACCAAGCCCATGGCGCCTGTCTCGATTCAGGAACGCGCCATCAGCTCAGCCATTTGGTACCAACCCTAGTTTAGCAATACCTACAAGATGCCGGGGATGATGGCTTTGCGAGCCTTAGGGTAGTCATCGAAGTTTTTGTGGAACCACTTGTGCGTGAACAAGGCCCTCGGGATCAAGTTGCCCGCGGTCATAGCCAACACAAAGACAGCACCTAGGTTCCAAACCATAATGGCGAAGCCGGTGAAAGATAGAATTTCACCGAAGTACTGAGGACAGGTCACCCATTTGAAGCCGCCGCCATAGGGAATCTTATAGCGTGGCTCGTCTGGACTCGGATTGGGTGCGCGAAGATTTCTTAAAATGCTGTCTGAGTGCACATTGAGCGAGAAACCAATGACATAGACCACAAGGCCAATTTGAAAGCGGGGATCACTAAACCATGCGTCAGTATATTGCTCACCGAATTGTGTCAGGTAGGCGGCATTGAAGTAGCCGTGTAAAAAAAGTGTTGCCCACCCTGCAATGACAACACCGAGCGAGAAGCTCGCAGTTGAGCCTGGCTGAACCCTCATCAGCATCGGCGCCACAAGCGCGCGGTTGGTATAGTGGAACATCCAGACGGCTAAGAAGAACAGCGGCACACTTTGATCGGCGTTAGGCCCCATGAAAAAGACGACGGGGAATACCAGTAGTCCCGGTAACTCCATAAGGATCCATCCAGTTTTAGAACCTAACTTGATGCCCTTGGCTCGCTTGCCACCCCCAAATCTGCCGCCATAGGCCGCCGTGCCAAAAACGCTAGAGACCATGACGAGTAACGAATAAGCGAAGCCGACGATGAGAAGCGTGTCGTAGAGTGTATTCCCGGTATACCACTGCATATGCGATGTCCTGTTATCGATTAGTGCCGCGGCGCTAAAGGTCGCCCCGTCGCGATGTATACGCAAGGGTTCACCATCGTCCAAACGGAGGCAGAGACGCGCAAAGGTAGTCGATACATTGGTGGCTATACCGATAAAAACAGCGAGGAGCACCGTGTCCTTTTCACCCATATTAGAAAAAGACGTCGTCACTTGGACTGATAAGAAAGACGTGCTGGTTGTCGGGTTTGGTGGTGCCGGTGCCTGCTCGGCGATCGAAGCGTTTGATAATGGTGCATCAGTTGCCATTTTTGAGGCGGCCTCGGAGAGTGGTGGGTCAACAAAGTTGTCCTCAGCGGAGCTTTACTTGGGCGGAGGCACAACGGTACAGAAGGCCGTCGGTTATGATGACTCGGTGGAAGATGTCTACGGATACCTGATGGACTCCAACGGCCCACAAGCGGATGCAGCGAAGGTTAGGGCATACGCAGAGGGCGGTGCGGCACATCTTGATTGGCTCATGGCGCTCGGCGTCCCTTTTAAGATGTCAGAGTATCCTCAGCGCGCAATGATGGCGTTGACCGACGACTGTTTGTTGTACACCGGCAGCGAGAAGGCCTGGCCCTATGTTGATAAATACAAGCATGCTCCGCGCGGTCATAACCTCTATGTTGAGGGAGATAATGGTGGGCCCTTATTCGTCAAGATTATTACCGAGGCGGTAGAACAGCGCGATATCGATATTCATATTGAGGCGCGGGCTTTGCGCTTGATTGTTGACGCTTTTGGGCCTGAGCAGCGTGTCGTCGGACTTGTGGTCCGAGAAGATATGCAAGAGCGGTATTACCGTGCAAATAAGGGCGTCATTCTCTGCGCTGGTGGCTTTGTGATGAATGCCGAAATGATGCAGCAATATGCGCCTGAGCTCGCAAAGGCGGGAACTGTTCCGATCGGTAATCCAAACGATACTGGTGGCGGCATTCAAATGGGATTAAGCGTTGGAGCGCGTGCAATTAATATGCACGAGGGGTTTTTGAGTGTTCCTTTTTATCCTCCGGCTACGCTAACCCATGGAATTTTTGTCAACGGACAGGGGCAGCGCTTCATTAATGAAGATGCCTACCATGGACGCATAGGCTGCTACCTCGTGAGACAAACCTACCCGGTTTACCTCGTTTTGAATGTGGAAGATTACGCAGACTACGAAACAGCGAGTTGGCTTGCGGCGCCGGTGGCTGGTACAGGGGAGACAGTGGCAGAGCTCGCCGAGGAACTCCGTTTGCCGGACAGCGGGTTGATCGACACGATAAACACTTACAATCTCGCGGCACAGAGCGGTAATGATGAGCAATTCCATAAGTCTAAGGAATGGCTAAAGCCCCTGACGGGGCCCTTTGTCGCGCTGGATTGCACGCCGGGAGCCGGCGCTTTCCTACCGCACTTTACCCTTGGCGGCTTGGATACCACGGTGGACGGTCAGGTCTTGTCAGTGCAGGGTGATGTCATATCAGGACTTTACGCCGCGGGTAGGACGGCCTGTGGTGTGCCGCGTCGCGGGGACGGCTACGCGTCGGGAAGCTCTGTCGGTGACGCTACGTTTTCCGGACGTCGCGCGGGCCGTCAGGCCGCTATCGCTTAAGAGGAAAAGAGGATGACTGACTCAGCACTAATGGCTCGCATCGATCGCTTAGAGTCTATCGATGAAATTCGCCAACTGGCTGCGAAATACTCGTTGGCGCTCGATATGCGCGACATGGACGCTTTAGTGAATCTCTTCCCCGAAAATGTCCGTGTTGGCAAAGATAAAGTCGGGAGGGCGCATTTTAAGCAGTGGATGGACGAGACGTTGCGAGTGCAATTTACGGGGACTTCGCATCATATTGGCAATCACATCATTGAGTTCGAAGACCCTGACCGCGCTGTCGGCGTCGTGTACTCAAAAAATGAGCATGAAACGCCCACGCAGGACGGTGGGTGTGAATGGGTGATCATGCAGATGCTCTACTGGGATCATTATGAGCGTATCGATGGGCGTTGGTATTTCAAACGGCGGCTTCCCTGTTATTTTTATGCCACTGACCTCAACAAGCCGCCCTGCGGTGACAATAAAATGCGATGGCCAGACCGCGATCATTACGATGGCGCCTTCCATAGCTTGTTTCCGAGCTGGCAAAAGTTTTGGAGTGAGCCTCCCTCTGAGGAGCTTCCCACGGTGGCGGCACCTGCGCCTTACGAGCAGTTTTTGAAAACGATGCGGGCGGGTGTTGAAAACCCGAGTATCCGAACGCGTTAAAGGATTTTCTCTATGAACCTTGAGCACTTGCTGTCGCCCCTGACGGTCGGCGATATGACACTCAAAAACCGCGTCATCATGGCACCGATGACGCGTAGCCGGGCGTCACAAGTTGATGATTGCGTCTCGGCGCTTCATGAGGCGTATTACTCGCAACGGGCCAACGCGGGCTTGATCATTACGGAAGGAGTGCACCCCTCATTTGATGGCAAGGGTTACAACCGTACCCCCGGTATTTGCAATGACGAGCATGTCGCGGCTTGGTCAAGGGTGACATCTGCCGTTCATAGAGCAGGTGGTCTTATTGCCTGCCAGCTAATGCATTGCGGTCGTGTTGGTCATCCCGACAACAAAGCGACGGGCACACGGATGCTGGCGCCGTCAGCCATTGCCGCGCGAGCCGAAATTTTTACCGAGCAAGGTATGCAGGCCATGCCTGAGCCTGAGGCGATGACGGTCGATGAGATTGCGGGGGTCATCGAGGATTACCGTCAGGCGGCTGAACGCTGCAAGGCGGCGGGCTTTGACGGCATTGAGCTGCATTGCGCATCGGGTTACTTGCCCGGGCAGTTTCTCGCATCAGGCAGTAATGTGAGAGAAGACGAGTACGGTGGCTCTCTTGAGAACCGGTTGCGGTTTGTTGCGCAAGTTATCGATGCGTTAGCGAGTGTGATGGGTATAGCGCGAGTTGGACTTCGAATTTCTCCTGGAAATCGTTACAACGACCACGTCGATGCGGACCCTCAAGCAACCTATGGTGCTCTACTGAGAATGGCACAAAGAAAAGGAATAGCGTGGATTCACGCGATTCGCATGCCCTCGACAGGGATCGACAGTCTCGCTCTGACCCGAGACAATTTCTCAGGCGTACTTATCGGAAGTGACAGCTTTACGGCAGAAGAGGCCGAGACACGCATCGCGGCAAACGAGGTTGATGCGGTCTCCTTTGGGCGCTTGTATATCGCCAACCCTGATCTTGTTGCGCGTTTTGAATCGGATGGGCCTTACAACGACATGGACAAGCGCACCATTTACGGGGGGGAAGGCGCTAAGGGCTATACCGATTACCCCCTTCTTTCGGGTGATGCATAAATGAGCGTCAGCTTGTAACGTACGCCAACGACTGAGAGACCAAGGAAAGCACCATGCCTATGCCGACGGATGTGCCTGTCATCGACCTGATGCTCGCCGTACCCAATGATGACACGTCGAATTTTTACGACTTTATTCGCCCGTTGTTGATGGATGAGCAGAGCCGGCAAATGTTCAAGATGCCCGCGCAATACATGTTCAAAGACCTCCCTAAGGTTGGTAAGCGCGATGATTACATTGCCTATACCTTGGAGAAGATGGACGAATTCAATATCGAAAAAGCGATGCTGGGTGTCGACGAGGGGCAGTACGAGACGCAGTGCGAGGCGGTGAAAAAACATCCCGATCGTTTTTTTGCGTCCTACGACTGCAATCCCAATAACGGGATGGATGAAGTCCGCAAAATTCGTCGCCTTAAAGAGCAGTACGACATCAAGTCAGTGAACGCTTTTCCTTCGGGGCTCTGCCCTCAGGTCTCGCTCTCGGATAAGAAGTGGTATCCCATCTTTGTCACCTGCATTGATCTTGATATTCCTTTTTGCCCCTGCGTTGGTGTGCCCGGTCCCCGTATTCCCATGGAGCCTCAGAAAGTGGAGCACCTCGACGAAATCTGTTGGTTTTTCCCCGAGCTCAAGGTGGTCATGAAACACGGTGCGGAGCCCTGGACAGACCTGGCTTGGAAGCTCATGCTGAAATATGAAAATCTGTATTACATGACCAGTGCGTTTGCACCCAAGCACTACCCCAAAGACATTGTGCATTTTGCCAACACACGCGGTGCTGAGAAGATCATGTACGCCGGCTACTTCCCCATGGGCCTCTCGTTGGAGCGCATCTTTGGCGATATGCCCAACGTCCCGTTCAAAGACGAGGTTTGGCCGAAGTTCTTACGGGAGAACGCAAAACGCGTGTTTAAGGTCTGAGTACCCGCTGGACACAAAAAACCCCGCTCCAGGCGGGGTTTTTTTAAATTGAGGCTGCGGTGTTATGACCGCAGCTCTGTTTCTCCGTTTGGCGTTTGTTGATGAGGGACCTCAGGCAGGGAAGTAAACGCTGATGGCGTCGACAATACAGGCGGGTTTCTCGGCGCCTTCTGCCTGCATAACAATGCGCAGGATCATTTTGATGCCGCCGCTTGCCTCTTCAACCGATACCACCGTACCCGTTGCCGACAACTTCGAACCCACTGTGACCGGGGAGGGGAAACGCGTTTTCTCAGTGCCGTAGTTAACACCCATTGCGATGCCGCGGACTTCGATGATCTCCGGCATGAATTTCGCAGCAAGCGACATGGTTAGGTAACCGTGGGCAATCGTGGCGCCAAACGGGCCATTGGCGGCTTTCTCTGCGTCGATGTGGATCCACTGATGGTCACCGGTCGCATCCGCAAACTGATTAATGCGCTCTTGCGTGATTTCCATGCTGGGGCTTGGCCCTAAGGTCTTTCCTACAAGGTCGTAGAGGTCAGCGGGTGATTCGATAACAGTTTTAGTCATGCTTTGTTCCTTACAGATTTCAGCAAAATGCTGTCGCGATAATGCGATGGGTTGCGATTAGCAGGCTCTACTGTGCCACATCTGCTGCTCCGGTGGAGCTACCCCAGAGTCATGGGCATCATTGTTTCAGACGATAAATACGATTGGTGACTCACTGCGCGCAAGAGGCATAATGCCTATGGAATATACAAGCTGATGCGTAACGGAGTTTGCGCGCAGTAATTGGGTGCAAGTGGGGCGTTTATGTCAGATCTATCCGGAAAAGTATGCTTGGTGACAGGCGGTGCGGGTCACATCGGCCGAGCGATCTGCGAGTCGCTACTGGCACAGGGAGCAGAAGTGATCGCTGTGGGCCGGCGCGAGCCCGCAGAGCCAGTCGCCTCTCAGGGTAGCGAAGCCACGTTCTACAGTGCGGACATTCGAGATCCCGCGGCATCTCAAGCGCTCATAGAGTTTGTTGCTGAGCGCTTTGGACGACTCGATATTTTGGTTAATAACGCGGGCGGCGGGCCGCCGGTGGCTGCAGCTCATGCCAGCGCTGAGCTGACTCAAAAAATCATCTCGTTGAATTTGCTGGCACCGCTTGTGCTGTCGCAGCAGGCGCATCCGCTTCTTACGAAGGCTTCGGGTGGTGGCGCTATCGTGAACATCGCAAGCGTCAGCGGTGCGCGCCCATCCCCGGGTACAGCGGCCTACGGTGCTGCGAAAGCCGGATTGCTTAACGTGACGAAGTCGCTAGCGATGGAATGGGGACCACAAATACGCGTTAACGCGTTGATCGTGGGTTTGGTTCATAACGAGGCGGGCGTTGAACACTACGGTGGTGAGGAGGGCTTTAAGCGGGTGGCCGATATGTTGCCCCTAAAGCGCATGGCTTCACCACAAGATGTGGCTAACGCAGTACTGCTGATGTGCTCGGATCGCGCGTCCTACATCTCCGGCGCCAATTTGGAGGTTGATGGAGGTGGTGAAGTTCCCGTCTTTTTGCACCTCGCTAACGAGTCGTCGAAAGCCAAATAGGGGACGTCCAGGCGCGCTCACGAATCGTGGGCGAGTAAAACGGATCAGTTTCTGGGTTAGTACAGCAGATACCGTATATGTTCCCTGAGTCGCCGTTCTCATTCGCCAGCAAGTTAGCGGCGTCAGCTTCGGTGGCACAACTTTCCGAAAAGGGATTTACACCCGCGGCTTGGCACTGGAGTGTGCTCCAGCGACAGCTTGGTGTCTCTAAGATCCGGGCGTAGTAAAACGCGGACTCGCCGGGGCGATACGTTGGGTCTTCCCAAACAGTGCACAGGCTTGCATGTCCAGGTGCAGTGGCGGCACAGCTATTCATATCGACGCCGAGGCCTTGCGTTTCGTTTCCTAAAACGTCCACCACACGCTCATGTGTTGACCCGTCTTCATCTACCCAGCCCTTGATGATTTGAATGCGCTCAAGCGGGTTTGCAGGGTGAAGATCAGTGCCCTGATCGCGCTGCGCACTGACGAAGAAGCGTGGTGTTGCATCCCCTTCGCTCCGCGCTAACACGCCGCCCATCGGAACGCCTGACTTGTAGGCCTCGTCCAGTGCGTCGGGATCATCACAGAGGTCCGTTTCATAGTCGCCCGCGAAGAATCGCACAATCGGCCGTGTGCCGGAGGTTGCGTAGGTTTCCCGATTGCGCATGGCTTCAAAGAGCGCGTCACGACGGTTTTCTTCAGCCCAGACAACAGCGAGACCGCCGGGGTTTGAGACAAAGTGATCTTGGACGTTTCGGAATGTCGCGTCCCGAGAACCGAGATGCCCCACATAGTTTTTTTCCATCGCGCCACCGGAGGTCGCGGTATGCGTGTCGGTGCTGCCAATAAAACCCTGTCTGAATGGGTTGAGCCCTGTCTTTTGCTCGAGTGCGAGCCCGTCTTTCAGGACGTTGCGCATCATATTGCGTCGGTGGAAATTGGCGACGTTGACGGGGAGTCCGCGATCTGACCACATCTTCCCGTTCACACTGCCCAGCATCGCTAGATTGTCAGACGGTATTTGCTCAAAGTCACAGAGCTCGTCCTCAGTGTCGATGCCGACACCGGCTAACCGGTCGAAGCGACACTCTGAGGCCCCCTTGTGTTGAACCAGCTCAACCAAGGGCTCTATTTCAAGCCGGTTGATGGCTTCTTCCTCAGTGGCGGGGTCGGGGAACATAAGACCTCCCCCTAAGTTCGGGTTGTGGGGGATGGCGAGTACATCGCAGCCGGAATCTGACTCTAGGCACTGCGAACGAAGCCGTCGCCATAACTCGGGTACTGAGCTGTCTGTATCAAAGACCGAGATAGGGAGCCGCGTCACTTCCTCGCCTTTGAAAATCACATTTCGGTGAAGGTTGGCCATTTCTTGGCCTTGGGTGTACTCATAACCTACAAAGGTTGTGAAACTGCAGTCCTCAGAGCGATCGTAATGGCGCTCAGCGGCCTGCTGAATGTCATCCCATACATTGAGGGCGCTCTCCTCGCAGTTGCCTAGCGAGCACACGAGGCCGCGCTCGGGCGCCTCACCTTCCATCCCACCTGATGCGGTCCATAAACTTGCCGCGTAAAGTTGTACCCAAAGATTCTGAGCGCGGGACATGAGGCAGACCGGTGTCCACCAGCCAGCTTGCGTCCAGTCGCTGTCACACAGCGCGACTTCACCTAAAAACTCACCGTGATCGGTGACGGCTGCAAAGTCGATAGGGCGATCGATTTGGGCAGATACGGTCTGCTCCCCATAGGCATCGGGGAGTGTGATGACGTTACCTTTGGCGTATTCATAGGCGCCATCGGGGTCGTTTTTTTGATTCGAAAGAAAGGAATCGAAGGAGTATCGGGTGTGAATATGGAGATCGCCAAAGAACGGAAGCTTGGTGTCGGATGAGACGGCACAGGGGACTTCGCTTGATTGAGCAGACAGGCTTCCCAGTATGCTCACTGCGATAATCGACGCTGAGACAAGGCGCTCGATACGCGCGCTTAACGTGTATTGGGTGCTCATATCGGGATCTCCCTATCGCGGGCAAAAGGGCCAGCGTATCGAGCGCAATCGCTGTGATGGGGTCCCATTCACAGACCGCGCGTTTAGTGTTTATAAATTGGCATCTGGCCGCATCATGGCATCGTGTGCGCCGTCGATAACGAGCGTTGATCCCGCGACATAGGCCCCCTCAGGCGAAAGCAGAAACAGAGCGAGATTGGCAACGTCTTCGGCCTGTCCCGGTCGACCAATGGGTATAGAGTCCACGAAAGCCTTAATCAGCGGGCCATATTCCGCGTCATTTTCGACGCTTTGTGTCATTGGCGTGGAAATATATCCTGGCGCCAGTGCATTGAATGATATGCCTCTTTGTGCAAGTCCCGGCGCTTTTCGTCTCATGTAGCGAGCCACAGCGCCCTTACTGCTGGCGTAGCACTCGTGGCCGTGGAGGTTGCCGCCTAGCTCCACCGTCTTCTCTTCTGAGCCCTCTAGCATCGCTTCAATAAGATCTGGGCGCGTGCTCATAGGCGCCGAGTTCGAGCTGATGGCGATAACGCGGCCCCCCGGGATGATATTACCCTCAAGCCCTTCGATGACCTCGGTCGTGCCGAAATAGTTAATCTGGAGAATTTTCCCCGGGTCGGGAAACTGAGAGGCCACCCCTGCGCAGGTAATAAGACCGTCGATAACAGGGACTTCGGTGGCAACCTTCGTAATGGTGGCCTGGCGTGCTTTGGGGTCTCCAAGATCTGCAAGGTAGTCACCGTCTTTTAGATCG
Organism: Candidatus Paraluminiphilus aquimaris; assembly: GCF_026230195.1. NCBI lineage: Bacteria > Pseudomonadati > Pseudomonadota > Gammaproteobacteria > Cellvibrionales > Halieaceae > Candidatus Paraluminiphilus > Candidatus Paraluminiphilus aquimaris. The sequence goes on from NZ_CP036501.1 coordinate 1,619,470, forward strand.
ATGATGACAACCCGGTGCCCTTGGGCGCGAAGTTTTTCTTTGATGGCGGCCCCAATGCCGGTAGCACCACCCGTTAGAACATAAGTTCCCATTGTTATCTCCTATTACGTCAGCGTCGGCTCAATCAGTCGTGGTTCGCGCGATATTCGCTTCGATTGCTGTTCCGGGTAACGCCGCCATTCCGCCGTCTACTTCGAGTATCTTTCCGCTCACAAAGCCTGAGGCATTCGATGCGAGATAAAGTGCCGCCAGTGCAATATCGTCAGGTTTCCCCAGTCGCCCCTGCGGTATCCACCGAACAGTCGCGTTGTACATGTCTTCATTTTGCGTAATGAACGCGGTACTGGGTGTTTCGATAGCCCCTGGCGCGATGCCGTTGACCCGAATACCCGGTGCCAGTTCGTAAGCGAGAATCCGCGTCATTTGGTCCATACCCGCTTTGGCGGCTCCATACGCCGCAAAGTTTCGATCGACCATCCAACCCAATGCTGAGGACACATTGACAATGCTTCCTTTCGGGGCGGCTTTGAGAAGCGGTAAGGCAAGGTGTGTCAGTGTATACGCCGAGGTAAGGTTGATATCGAGGGTGTTTTCAAACCGCGCTTTGTCGACTTTTTTCAGTGATCCATAGCCCTGACCCGGCGCGCCTGCGTTGTTAATAAGAATGTCGAGCGATCCCCAGCTGTCTGAGAGTTCCCTGACGACCGCAGCGAGTGCAGCCTCGTCGGTGACATCGCAGGCAAAGGTCCGTACATCCCTGCCGAGAGCCCGGACTTCACTGGCAACCGCATCCAAGTCGCTCTGAGTTCGGGCAAGCAATGCCACATCGGCACCCATTTCGGCAAAGGCGGTTGCGATGCGGGCGCCTATGCCTTTTCCGGCACCGGTTATGAGCGCTCTTTTTCCTTCGAGGCTGAAATAATCTGTAATCAAAATGGGTTCCTTGATGCCCGGGCTTTAACAATCCAATGGCTCTAGTCCATTTGGGCTTGTGGACAGTGCCGTGCACAAGATAGAACGAAGCGTGCGAGCAAGGAATAAGCGTGCGCGTGGATACTTAGTCTAAATTGACCATTAAAAAGAGCAGGTGGTAAGCAGGGTGGCAGAGCTAGCAGGTAAAACAGCATTAGTAACGGGTGCAGGCGTCGGTATTGGCCGGGCGATTGCAATGAAACTCGCAAGCGAAGGTGCGCGAGTGCTTGTCGTTGACTTCAATGAAGAGACTGCAGAACAAGCAGCGAAAGATATTGCAAACGCAGGAGGTGAAGCGGAGGCGTTTGTTGCCGACGTGAGTGATGAGGCTCGAGTGGCCAGCATGGTTCAGGCCGCTATAGAGCACTGGGGGTCACTCGATATCGCTTGCAATAGCGCGGCGGTGAGTCGAGGCTCGGGTCCGATTCATACGTTTGAAAAGGCGGTCTTTGATCAGACCTTGGATTTATGTCTTACCAATACATTTCTCTGTATGAAACACGAGATAGAAGCCATGCTCGCTCAGGATACGGGTGGCAGCATTGTCAATATTTCATCTAACGCCTCACTGCGCGGTCAGCCCTACAATACGGCTTACGCTGCTGCGAAGAGCGGCGTCAATTTGCTCACTAAAAGCTCGGCTTCTGAATACGGTCATAAAGGGATCCGCATCAACGCCGTATCGCCCGGGGTGATCCGTACGCCAGGTGTTGAGAAATACTTCGAGGAGCAACCTAAGATTGCCGAGGGCCTCAAGCAAGCCGCTGTAATGCGACGCTTAGGCGAGCCCTCAGAGATCGCCGAGGCGGTGTGCTTCCTTGCATCAGATCGCGCCTCGTTCATCACGGGACAACTGCTCAGTGTTGACGGTGGTGCGTCCGTTAAATAACGCAGATGGCGTGAGGGTTCACCCCATATTGACCTGACCCCCATCGATGGCGATGGATTGGCCATTCACGTAGCGTGACTCGGGAGAGCATAAAAGGGCAACAAATTCGCCAATGTCGTCTTCACAGTGACCAATTCGCTTCATTGGGACAGTGTCGGCAAAGGCTGCGGCTTCCTCGGGGCGCCATTGCTCCCACATTTCTAACGCAGGGGATTTCGCCAGCGGTAAAATGGTATTTGTTCGAATACCCATGCCGCCCCATTCGCAGGCTGCGCCGCGTGACAGCGCGCGAATCGCTTCTTTTTGCGCTGCATAAACCCCGTAGGTCGAGCTATCCCAACGTTTTGCCGCGGCAGTGGCGAGATTAATGATATTGCCGTCCCTAGAGGCGAGGAGGTGCGGTTGTGCGAGCTGCATCATGCGAAGCGTCGCCATAGGGCCTACTTTGTATCCTCTCTCGAAGTCCTCAAGTGTTGTGTCCATGAGTGAGTTAATCGTTGTTGTCACCGCGTTATTGACCAAGATGTCTAAGCGACCGTAGGTAGCAACCACGCGCTCAATTAGGCCATCAAGGGCGGCTAGATCAGAGATATCGCACTCTACGGCAATGGCCTCGGTGCCAAACCGCTCGCTGATTTGAGCGACCGTATTTTCACATTTGCTCAGGGTTCTCCCGACGGCTGCCACTTTGACGCCACGCTTTGCCAAGGAGAAGGCAATGCCTTGCCCAATACCTTGGCCAGCGCCAGTGATGAGGGCAACTTTACCCGCTAATGGTGAAGTTTCGCTGTCATTACTCATTAAGATTCCTCGGTCTTGCGCGCTAAAGCAGGCGCTGCTCGGTCATGTGGATAACGGATGACTTTTCCAAGTCGAGCACACGCTCACTACTCTCGGTCAGTCTCTGGATGTGATTCATCATTTTTTCAGGGTCATCGCCGTCGGCAAAAAAGTCAGTCAGCGAGGCAGCAGCGGCAATGGGGAAGAGCTCCTCGACAATGCCATCGAGCGGACTGTGCGAGGAACTGAGCACTAGGTTCTGCCGGTAGCCGACGTTGTTCTGCGTCTCAACCGCAACGGGCGCGTGCTCGTTGAACCAAATGTGCTTGAGTTCCTCATCTGGCAATCCCTCTCTACGCTCGAAACAGCAGAGTTGGAGCGTGCCCGAAAACGTAAGGGCGGGGTTCAGAGGATGCGCTATTGGACTTGCACCAAGGCACCAGTGCGCCTCGCCACCGAGTGTGTCTGCAAAAGCTGTTGCCGTCTTCCAGTCGAGTGCCTCGCTCGCGTATTCGAGGGCAAGACGACCGACAGGTAGGCGGCCTGTGGGGTTTCGGGTCCACATTGCTGCGCGCTCGCTGTGGGCATCGCACTGGGCTAGATGAACAGCTGCGGGCCGCGGCAGTTTATCGACGGCCGCCTTGATTTGATTGACGCCCGGTATGGCCTCAAAAAATAAAACGATGAGCCGGTGGCAATCGATCGACGGCGTGCTGTCCATGCTAGCCAAAGTAGCGCTCCCGGATCTGTGCTTTGAGGAGCTTCTGAAGCGCGTTTCGCTCCAGTGGCTCATCGGTGAATACGACATGTGCAGGGACTTTAAAGCCGGCGAGACGCTCCTTACAAAATGCGGTGACTTCGCTCGCATCGGACGACTGACCGTGGGACATGCGAATGACTGCAGCGACTTCCTCGCCCCAAGTGTCGTGAGGTAGTCCGATCACGGCCGTTTCCTCGCAGCCGGGAAGCTCGAGCAGGCATGCCTCTACCTCTGACGGATACACATTCTCGCCGCCGCGAATAATCATGTCTTTTACGCGACCGCAGATGTAGAGAAATCCTTCGTCGCTGATGTAACCGACATCACCGGTTGCCATCCATCCATCAACGGGTTCATCGGAAGGCTTGCCTCCTGAAAAATAGCCCTGAATGGCAGCAGACGAGCGCACCCAAATTTCGCCGGGTTCGCCCGCAGGGACCACATTGGCGTCTTCATCGCGGAAGCTAAATTCGACGATAGGGCTGGGGAATCCTGATGCATCAGGACGCTCGGCGAAATAGCGACCCGTAAAAGCTGCGCCTGAGCCCATGGTTTCGGTCATTCCCCAGCCACCGCCTGACATTGCAGAGCCGGTTTTATTCGCATAGAGCTCTGAGAGCAGCTCGGGTGTCGCAGCGCCACCGGCACTGACATTGGTCAAAAAGGCCGCGTGCTCGTCGCCGAACTGTTCGTTTTTCAGGAGCTCTAGCAGCATGACGGGCGCGCCCATCAAGACGGTGATTTTTTCGTCCTTGACGATTCGAATCGCTTCGTCAATTTCCCACTTGTACATCATGTAGAGCGCACGCCCGTGCCTCAGGTTGATCAGGGCTTGGGAAAGCAAACCACTAATGTGGAAAAGCGGGACTGCCAGCAATGTTTTGGGCGGGATAGGGCTGGCAAGCTGTTTGTTCATCTCCTCCATGTTGGTCATGTAGGTACCAGCACCGATGAACTCGATGTTCATTAAGGCTTGGCAACAATTGAAATGACTGAGGAGAGCACCTTTTGGCCTGCCCGAGGTGCCTGATGTAAACATTAGGATGGCGGGGTCGTGTCGATCGATCGTAACCGCCTCAGTTGGCTCAGCGACGGCTGTGATGTCGCGGCCGAGGATTTGGGTCATTAGAACGGTGTGTTCTGAACGAGCGCCGTCAGCACAGACCACGGGCAATGTGTGGTTCAGTTCTCGAATGAACGCAAGCCGCGCGTCGTCTGCAAAAACGAGACGGGCCCCACTGTCTTCCAAGCCTTGCTGTAATTCCTGAGCCTTACCCCAGCTATTAAGCGGTACCGCTACAGCGCCTATCGTGACGATCGCAACGAAAGCGACCAACCATTCAGGTCGGTTGCGCATGGCGATGGCAATACGATCACCTTTGGCGATCGACTGCTCATGCGTTAACCAATTGCAAACTTGATCGACTGCATGAAAAAACTCGACGAAAGTCCAGGCCTCACCCTGATACTGCAGGAAGAGGGCGTCACCGTGGTTTCGTCCTGCTGCGAGAAATGAACCTAAACTTGTCTCTGCATTCTTGAACGCTTTGAGAGGGACGCCGCCGACGTTCACGGTTTCAACCTCGAAAGGGGCTGTTGGCGCCATCAGTTGCGCAATCGCGTCGAAATAGGGTTTCGTAAACTCGTTCATTGCAGGCTTATCAGCGACATTTCGCAAACTCTAAACCAGAAGCCGGAGGGCGCACAGCCTCCGTTTGGATCCCATAGTCTGATCAGCCTATCGTCCCATAACGTCTCAGATTGAAGTAAATTATGGCTCGGATACTGTGCGGGTATATAAAACGTGAGTGCAACGATGAACACGAGGCTAACGGAGCTGTTGGGGTGTCGCTATCCCATCATTCAAACGGCTATGGGCTGGGTCGCCGACGCAAAGCTTGTAGCAGCCACAGGCGAGGCGGGCGGTTTTGGCTTTTTGGCCGGTGCTGTGATGACGCCCGCTGAGATTGAGCAAGGCATTCGCGAGATAAAATCGCTTACTGCGGCCCCGTTTGGTGTGAACTTTCACATGTATGTGCCGCACGCGGAGGAAATAGTCGATCTGTGTATTGAGCATAAGGTGCGAGCGGTCAGTTATTCCCGATCCCCATCACCTGCCACGGTCGAGAGATTAAAGGCGGCGGGCATCGTTTGCATCCCAACAGTGGGTGCCAAACGTCACGCCGTTAAAGCGGTTGAGATGGGCGCAGATGCTGTTGTAATTCAAGGCGGTGAAGGTGGCGGACATACAGGCTCCGTCGCGACGTCAATCTTGGTGCCACAAGTCCGCGACGCGATTGACGTCCCCATTGCGGCGGCCGGTGGTTTTCGGGATGGACACGGTCTTGTGGCTGCCCTCGCGATGGGGGCGGACGGTATTGCTATGGGGACACGCTTTTTACTGACCCAGCAGTCGCCGGTGCCCGAGGCAACCAAGCAGATTTACTTGGGTACACCGCCCGAAAAAATCGTGGTCAGTACGAAGCTTGATGGCTTGCCACAGAGAATGATCGCGAACTCCTATTTGGACAAGCTGATTCAAGCCAGTCAGATCGGTCTTCTCGCCCGTGCATTGAAGAATGGATTGGCGTTTAACCGCATGCAGGGTGGCTCTCTGATGGCAACTCTTGGGGGCGCCTGGAAGATGTACCGGAGCGGTGATCTGTCGTTTGGACAAACCCTGATGGCGGCCAATGCACCGATGATGATTCAGGAAGCAATGGTAAAAGGTAAGCCCGATGCCGGTATTTTACCCTCAGGGCAGGTGGCAGGTTTGATTAGCGACTTGCCATCCGTGGCAGACTTAATGGCCGATATTATTAAAGAAGCCCAGCAATCGGCGAATCGCATATCGGTAACGATATCGTCTGAAGAAGACAGTAATTAGGAGGTCTGATATGGCGTTTACGTCATCCGTCGAGGCGGGTATTGCACAGCTGGTTTTTAACAAGCCGCCGGTGAACGCGTTCAACAGTGCCGAATGGGCCTCCATCGCCGCTGAGATTAACGCATTAGGTGAGCGGGATGATGTCACGGTCATCATCGTTCGTGCCGAGGGGAAGGGATTTTGTGCGGGTGTCGATATTAAAGAGTTAGGTGCTGATCCGAACATGATCGTGCCGGTCAATAAAGGGAACTACGATACGTTTGAGGCGATCCATAGAAACCCCAAGCCCGTCATCGTTGCATTGCATGGTTTTGTCCTCGGTGGCGGCATCGGCATCGCAGGGGCTGCCGATATTATTGTCGCTTCAGAATGCGCGTCTTTTGGGGTGCCAGAGGTAGACCGTGGCGCAATGGGTGGAGGGGCGCACTTACAGCGTATGTTCCCAGTCCAAAAAGTCCGCTACATGTACTTCACGGGTGAGTTTATCGACGCGCAGGAAGCTTACCGCCTTGGTGCAGTCGAGCGCGTTGTACCAAAAGAGCAGCTCGTTGATACGGCGCTCGAAATCGCAGCCACGATTGCTCAGAAGAGCACCATCATGATCACGCTTGCAAAAGAGGCGTTAAACGGGATTGAGGATGGCAATCTTGAGGCAAAATACCGGAGCGAGCAGGGCTTCACCCTGGAAGCCTACCGACATCAGGACTCGCAGGAAGCGCGCGATGCCTTCAATCAAAAGCGCGATGCAGATTTTTAATTAAAAACATTAAAAAACAAAAGTTTAAAGTAATAATAATAAGTAATTTATTAGGATTTATTTGCCATGATCGACTACGAAACTGCTAAGCAAGCTTGCGAAACTTACGTGCGTTCACTTGAGAACAGTGACTTAGAAACCCTGCTGGATCTATTCGCTGATGACGCCGCGATTGAGGACCCGGTAGGTACCGATTTAAGAGAAGGAAAGGATGTATTGCGGGCCTTTTACAGCGAGGCCTGCCAGGGCGTTGCCAAAGCCGAATTGACGGGTAATCCGCGTCTGGCCGGCAACGAGGTGGCATTTCCATTTAACGTGACGGCGGGGGCACCGGGCCAAGAAGTGGTGATTAACATCATCGATATTTTCAAGTTCAATGGCGACGGAAAGATTGCCACAATGCGCGCTTTCTGGGGGCCGAACAATATGACCAGCTAGCCCGCCCAGGGCTTTTCGGCGCGTTCAGCTTCCAAGGTTCCGGTCATGATCAGGAGTAGGTCACAACACTCTTTAACAGCAAGCTGACCAACATCGACTGACGCGAGACCCCCGTTTTAGCAAAGATGGATCTAAGCTGCGCTCTTGCCGTGTTTCTCGCAATACCCAGTTCGGCAGCCGCCTGATCGAGGTTGGCGCCTTCTGCCAAAAGTTTCGATAGAGCAACTTCTGCCTTTGTCAGCCCATACAGCGACATGAGAATGCGCGTTTCGATCTGGAAGCTACGCTCGGGCTCGTTGATGAAAACAATCATGTGGGGCGTGTGACCGGGTTCCACCGTCTTATCGATCATCATAGGCTTGAGCAGAATCTCGAGGTCCGCCTTACCCGAAGGGCGCTCCACGGACAGCGCATTCGTTGGTGCCGGCTCTTGGTTGCGTTGCGCCACCACAATGTCCTCGATGAAGCCGTTGAGCTTACTGCGCGAGGAAGGGCTCTCAAGATGAAGTTGATCATTGATAACCGATAGCCCGTCTTTTTCTCGGATAAGTTGATCAGCTACCGCATTACGCGACACGATCTTTCCACGCTCATCGAGGGTTACAACCCCTACCGATTGCTTTGCAATCGTTGAGCTGTAAAGCTTTCGTTCTTTGTCGAGCTGAATGAGTTGCATGCCATTGGCAACCGCACGTTGTATATGGCTTGCGAGCATCTCCAAGAATTCACGCTCCGCCACACCAAAGTTACTCGCTGTTTTGGGGCGACAAAAGCGTACACTGAACCGAAGCCCGTTGGCGTTTCGCAGGTCCACACCGATCATGTGATAGATATCGATGGGTGCCATGCAATATTTATAAAGCTCGGTGCGCTCTAAGGTCCGATACGGAACGCATTCGTCCAGCGACACAACCTTGCCCCAAGGCAGGTTGGTCATCAGGTTTGAGGTGTAATATCGGTCGGTGTAAGGGTTGTCGTGATCGTCAACGAAGGTTTTGGGAAGTGCTTCGCAGGATACGAAAAGCAGACCGCCGTCATCGCCTTGTGGCTCGCGCATGGTAATGGATGCGAAGTTTGAATCGATAATACGGCGCGTCTCGCCCAAAAAGGCGCTGTATGGGTCTTCCTCGATGTGGCCATCGTAAAGGAACCCAATCAGTTTTGAGAGCTCTGCAATATTCGGCTGATTCATAGAGCTACTTACAGACATCCCGCCCCTTTTTCTTGAGTTACTTAGTTATCAGAAACATCGAAACGCGTCCAGCCTTAGTGGCTTTTAGACGCCATTTCGATCGCTATCTCTGCTATGAGGTCTTCTTGCCCGCCAACCGTTCGCCGTCGAGCCATCTCCAACAAAATTTCATGCGAGGGGACGCCATACTTCTCTTGCGCTCGCTTTGCGAATAGGAGGAAGGATGAGTAGGCACCCGCGTAACCCAACACCAAGGCATCGCGACTCAGGCGGACTGGTTCATCCATTATCGGTAGAACATGATCTTCGGCGGCATCGGCTAGTTTGAAAATATCAACGCCGGTCACTGCCCCCATACGCTCTAATACCGCCGCCATGGCCTCAAGAGGCGTGTTGCCTGCGCCGGCACCCAGCCCCGCGGCGGACCCGTCAATACGGTTAGCACCAGCGTCAATGGCTGCGAGGGAGTTTGCGACGCCCATGGCGAGGTTGTGGTGCCCATGGAAGCCCAGCTCGGTCTCCGGTTTCAGTGAGCGGCGGAGGAGGGTAATACGGTCCGTCACGTCCTGAGGGAGCATGTAGCCCGCCGAGTCCGTACAGTAAATGCAATTGGCGCCGTAGGACTCCATAAGCAGTGCCTGCTCGAGCAGTTCCTCTGGCGAGATCATATGCGCCATCATGAGGAACCCAACCGTGTCGAGCCCCAGGTCGCGGCTCAAATTAATGTGCTGTCGCGACACGTTCGCCTCGGTGCAATGTGTCGCTACTCGAATGGTTTTAACACCGCAATCCGCCGCCATTCTCAGGTGATCAACAGTGCCAATGCCCGGAAGTAAGAGGGCAGAGATCGCAGAATTCGTGACCCGCTCAACAACGGCACGCAAATAGGTTTCATCACTTGCATGTGGAAAGCCGTAATTAACCGACGCACCACCGAGGCCATCACCGTGTGTGACTTCAATAAGCGGAACACCTGCATCGTCAAGTGCACCGGCAATATCGACCATTTCCTCGACGGTAATTTGATGTTGCTTTGGGTGCATGCCATCGCGAAGACACATGTCATGCAAGGTGACCTTACGTCCTGTTAAATCCATAACTAACCCCTTAAGCCTGTCTTCGCTGAGCAATCATTTCGGCCGTTCGAAGTCCGGCCGCTGTCATGATGTCGAGATTACCCGCGTATTTGGGTAGGAAGTCGCCCAGTCCCTCGACCTCCACGGAGATCGTGATGCGATTGCCGTCGATGATCGGTGCGTTATTGAGCTTGTAGCCCGGAACATACCGTTGCACCTCGCCAACCATGGCGTCTATCGAGGCACGAATTTCGGCTTCTTTCGGATCATCTATCGTCAGACAGTGAATGGTGTCCCTCATGACCAATGGTGGCTCGGCCGGGTTTATAATGATGATGGCCTTGCCTTCATCCGCACCACCAATTTGGGCGATTGCTGAGGAGGTGGTGCGCGTGAATTCATCGATATTATCGCGCGTGCCCATACCCACCGACTTAGAGGCAACTGTTGCGACAATTTCGGCATACTTCACGCGTTGTACACGGCTAACGGCGAACACCATGGGAATGGTAGCCTGACCACCGCAGGTCACCATATTGACGTTCTGAGCAGGTCCCGTGTTGAGCAGCGCTTCGAGGTTGACCGGGGGTATGCAAAAAGGTCCGATAGCGGCAGGGGTAAGATCAATCATGGTGGCGCCGAGAGCGGTGACTTTGCGACTGTTCTCTGCATGCACGTAAGCGGAGGTCGCGTCGAAAACAAAGTCGACAGGCGCTTCATCGAAGCCTGCAACAAGTCCGTCGACACCTTCTGTGCTCGTGCGCAAACCGAACTCTCTCGCCCGCTGAATGCCGGCTGATTCCTCGATACCGACCATCCAGGTGGCCTCAATAAAATCGCTGCGCTGACATTTCATTAGTAAGTCAGTGCCGATATTACCGGGGCCAATGATGGCGGCTTTGGCTTTTATTGTCATAAATCACCCATTGTTAAATGAATCGACAGCTAGCGCTGCAGGTCTCAAACTCGTTACCTGACATCGTCAAGCTCATGATGTCTCCTGCTTGCACGGGTTCCAGTGGGACAACCGACCCCGATAGAATGACCTCGCCGGCCTCGAGGGCGATACCGTAGGCGCCCAAGGTATTGGCTAACCACGCGACGGCGGTGAGGGGGTTGCCCTGAACGGCGCTACCGAGCCCTGAACTCAATGGCTGACCGTTTTTACTCACGTCGATTTTTATACTGGGTAGGTCCACGTCGTTTGGGTCGATTTCACTGTCGCCTAATACGTAAACACCGCAACTGGCGTTGTCAGCAATGGTGTCTTGGATGGCGATTTGCCAATTTTCGATTCGGGAGTCGACGATCTCAAAGCAGGGCATAATGCTCTTTGTGGCAGCCAGGACGTCAGCTTCGGTGTTGTCTGTTCCGGTCAATGTGGATTTAAGGCGAAACGCTATTTCACCCTCCGCGCGAGGTGAGATCATATTGCCTGCTATCGGAATCTCGGCGTTATTTTCGTAGGCCATCGCATCCGTCAGAAAGCCAAAGTCGGGCTGAAAGACGCCGAGCATCTCTTGCACGGCGGCGGAGGTCACTCCGATCTTTTTCCCCACAACGATTTCACCATCGTTAACTGTTCGGTGTGAGAGCATGATCCGTGATATCTGATAGGCATCCTCGATCGTAATTGAAGGATGCGTCTCACGCAGCGGCTTAATGGCGGTTTCTGTGCGCATGGCATCATAGAGTGCACGCCCAAGGGTTTCGTGATCGGCGAACGTAAGACTCATGCGTGGCTCTCGTTGTTTAAATAGACCGTATTTAGACCGGCATTAGTGAGAAAGAAAAGACAGACAGCGTTCGTTGAAGAGATCTGGATACTCCGACATGACCCAATGACCACAGTAATTCACCAGTTCAGCTTGGACACTTCCCTTCATCCCCAGAATTTTCCACGTGCCTGACGCTGGACAGAAACGGTCCTCTGTACCCCAAAATACCAATGTATTGATATCGATTGAGGCCAGTTGATCGCTTAAATCAGGTATCTGCATTGTGGCAAGAACGTGAGCATTTTGTGTCTCCAGTGTCGCCCATCGTTCGTCGACCAGTTCATCGTCAACATTTGCCGGGTCATGAACGAGTTGAGTCAGCAGTTGAGCCAGCACCTCTTTGGTGAATTCAGGAGAGCCCATGGGATACTTCACCATGGCTTGAATGCCGGGCATGGAAAAGTAGTTCTCGCGTGATTCAATGCCACCGGGCGCCATGAGAATGAGTTTTTCCACACGCTCAGGATGGCGCAACGCCAAACCCAACGCCACCGCGCCGCCCAGTGAATTCCCTACGAGTACCGCTTTGGCGATACCCGTACGGTCAAGGAGTGAGACAAGTCCATCGACGAAAAAGTCGAGGGTATGGTCTACATCCTGTGGTTTTGAGGTCTTTCCATAGCCCCACTGGTCGAAAACGATGCAGCGGTAGCCCGCGCCTTGAAACGCCGAAACGTTGTGCTTGAAGTTACTCCAACCGCTAGCCCCCGGGCCGCTACCATGAATGAAGACCGCAACACCTTGTAAGTCCCCAGTGGGCGCATGGTCGGTGTAGTGGATGACCCGTTCTGGCTCAACTTCATGGTATTGCGACGTCTCGGGGTTGGCAGCCATCAGATGAATACGTCCTTGTTTTCCATCCCGAGGGTGACGCTACCCAAATTTCGCGCAAACGCAGTAGGGTTGTTCGCGACGTGACACCGTGCAATGTGAATATCGTGCCAAAGTTGCTGCAGTGGGTGGCCATTGAAGACAGAGCGCCCACCGGCAACGTCAAATAAGGTGTCAATCGCCTCAATGGCTTTGTCGATAACGATCGACGCTTGGTACCGGTACATGATTCGTTCTTCAAGTGTTGGCTTCCAGTTAGCAGCCTCCATCTTGTTGAAGTTATGGAACATCACCGCTTCAAGCTCACCGATGGTATTCAACACTTTAGCAAGGCGTTCTTGGGTCTCTACATCACCCGCGAACTTGGTCATATCGGTGGTTGAATTGCCTTGTTTGGCGTCAACAAAGACTTTTACCGCTTTCTTGAGTGCGCCGATAGCCGCCGAGTTCACTACACGGACAAACGTCTGCGCCCATGATAAATCGTACATGGGGTTTTCTTGGTCGTTGACGCAGTTGAAGCCGTCCATCTGCTTGTGCGTACGATGTTCTGGCACAAAGATAGGCTCAGAGATGACCACATCATTAGAACCGGTCCCTTGGAGGCCCATAACGTCCCAGGTGTCTTCGATATCATATTGCGATCGGGGCACAAGAAATGTGCGGTAGCCGTCACCGGGGATAACCCCGCCTAACAACGCCCAAGTGCAGTGGTCAGAGCCCGAACTCCAGCCCCAGCGTCCGTGAAGCATAAATCCGCCTTCACACATTTCTGCGCGGGCACCAACCGGGTTATACGAGCTGCTGATGAGCGTATTGGGGTCATTTTCGTACACTTCACGCTGAGCTTCTTCGGACATCAATGCGAGTTGGAATGCGTGGACAGCTATAATGCCGCCAGCCCACGCCGTGCTCATGTCGGCTTCTGCGATCCGCACTTGCTCAGCAAAGAATTCCTGCGGCTTGCGTTCGAGCCCACCCCATTGCTTTGGGAGTAACATGGTGAAGAAGCCGCATTCTTTCAGCGCATCGACCACATCTTTAGACATGCGCCGCGACGCACGCTGCTCGTCTGACTTACTCGCAATCAAATCGAGTATTTGCTTTGTGACTACTGGCTCGTGTGTGCTCATTTCAAATTCCTAATGGTATTTCCGTCTGGTTGCGGTTTTAGGGCATTGAGCACATCGTTGCAAAGCGTTGCGCTCGTCACATACCTCGTATGTACTAACCTTGAATATCGACCTAATCCGCGTGGCCTACAGAGAAATCATGACCCCAGAAGCTGACAACCGTGCTTTCGAAGACTTCGTACGCATCCCATTCATCAATCGTCCGACCCTCTGCACCGTACTCAACATCGAAACCAGCGGGACTTTGCATGTAAAAACTGACCATATGATCGTTGGCGTGACGCCCTAAGGTGCCTGTGAGTTTGACGTCGGCGGCAATGCGCCGATCGTTGCACAGACCCACCTCATCGACATTGTTCACCTCGGTCATCACGTGGATGCAACCGGCTGGATGCGGCAGTTCAAGTAATCCCAGACTGTGATGGCGACGATTGCAGTGCATGAACCACAGCCGTTTTACGGGCTCATCTGGGTCAGGTGTAAACCGCAGTTTCATCAAATCAGATAAACCAAAGCCCAGGACATCGATAAAAAATTGCGATGTTTCATCAAAGTTAGGTGCGGGGAGCACAATGTGTCCAAGTCCTTGGTCGCCCGTGACAAAGCCGGAAACACCTTGGGGGGAGTTGAGGCCTTTGAAGTCAGAGACAACGCCCCAATAGGCTTCGTGATGATTGCCGGCGGGGTCAGTGAAGCTTAGAAGGTTCTGTACACGGCGCTTTGCAATAGTGGCGTCGTCACCCCAAGTAAAGGAGACGCCTGCCGAGGAGAGAGCGGCTGCCACATCGTCGAGACCGTTTTGATTATTGGTCTCCCAGCCACAGACGGCCAAGCCATCTGCCTCGGCTGCCTGAACGAAGACCCTGTAGGGGTGATCATCCATTTTGAAATAGTGGGTTTTATCGTCACCGAGCCTTGACGACACATCTTCAAGGCCCATGACGTCACAGGCGAAGCCCTTCCACTGACTCAGCGTTGTTGCATTTACCCCTATGTATCCCAAGCTTTTAATACTCATTGCGCTAATCTCTTCTCTTTTTTAGATGGCTCGATGTCATTTTTGGCTGCTTATCCTAACGGTGTAAACTCAGAGCATCGCTCTGAGCTCCGTCTTTAGCACCTTGCCCGATGCGTTTAACGGCAGCGTCTCAGTGAATATGATCCTTCTTGGAACCTTGTAGTTCGCCATGTTCTGACGACTCCAGTCGATGAGGTCAGCTTCTAGTAACTGGCTTTTGGGGGTTCTCACCACAAAGGCGGCAGAGACTTCCCCCATGCGTTCATCGGGCATGCCAACGACCGCCGCTTGAGCGACCTCGTCATGGTTTAACAATTGATTCTCTATCTCTGCGGGGTAACAGTTGAATCCCCCGGAGATAAACATGTCTTTGAGCCGGTCTGTTATGCGAATGTTACCAGCACAATCAAGGGACCCGATGTCGCCCGTATGCAGCCAGCCATGTTTGTCGATTGTTTCGGAAGTGGCTTGCTCGTTGTTGAAATAGCACTGCATGACATTAAACCCTCTGACCACGATTTCTCCGGTTTCATCAGGCGGGGCAAGGGTTCCATCATGTCGCATGATGCCAACCTCGACCTCGGGAATCGCGCGCCCCGATGTTTTTGCAATGATGTCAGGCGCATCGCCTCGTCGGCACATTGTGACCAAGCCGCAGGTCTCGGAGAGACCGTAGGCGGTGATGACGGTATCGATGCCGAGGGTCTCTCTCATCGCGACAATCAGTTGGGTCGGTATGGTCGCTGCACCCGTTGTCGCTTTTTTGAGCGACGAGATATCGAAGGCGTCCCTATCTGGATGCATCAAGATACTTTGAAAGAGGGTGGGCGGCCCCGGCATCACACTGATTCGATGTGTGCTAATAGCCTTGAGTACCGCAGGAACATCGAATACGGCCATTGGGTAGACCGTTGCACCGCGCAGCAGGGCGGCGAGCCAGCCAGCCTTGTAGCCAAAGCTGTGAAAGAACGGATTGATAATGAGGTAGTGGTCGGTCTCGTCTAATCCTAAAATATCGCTAAAGACGTCGAACGCGTGAATGTTTTGACCGTGCGTGGTGACAACACCTTTGGCGCGCCCAGTTGTGCCCGATGTAAACAAAATATCCGAGACCGTATTGGGTCCTGTGGCCAAGCGTTGTGTATCGCGTTGCGCACAGAGGGTATCGGGCGCGCGCTCCCCCTCGTGAATCCATCGATGGTAAGTCGTTTCATTTAAGGAGTTTGGTGCAGGTAGGGCAACAATGTGTTCCAGGCCCACAATATTTTCGTTCTCAAGTTCTTGAGCATAGTTTGAGCCCAAAAACTCATCGACGACGAAGGCTACAGAGCTGCCGCTATCGGCAATGATGTCCCGCGCTTCGCCAGCCTTATAACGGGTGTTTACCGTAACCAATGTACCGCCGACATACTGGATCGCGAGCGCTGCAATAATCCATTCTGCGCAATTGGGTGCCCAAATGGCCGCCCGGTCACCGGACCCGAAGTCTCTTGCCACCAGTGCATTAGCCAGATGCTGTACCTGCATAAAAACCGTTTCAAACGACAAGTTTCTGCCGCTGTCGTGGATAAAGGTTTTCGCTGCATAGCGCTGCGCCGCATCCTCGATAAGGTCTGCGGTTGTGTTGTGGCCTGTTGGACATGCCGTCGTCATAAATGTGTTTACCGTTAGTCTATTTGTGCACGCTAAGTTGCTTAGCATTTCTTGTCATAGTCTCAATGGGGGATGCTGGTCAGATGGTGCACTTTGATACTGGATTCATCTGATCAGTCATATAGGAAATTCGCGCATGAATAAGTGCGTCAGCGCTGCTGAGGCGGTGTCTGCTATTGAGAGCGGAATGACCATCGGTATCGGTGGTTGGGGGCCTCGTCGAAAGCCAATGGGGCTTGTGCGCGAACTGTTGCGTTCTGATGTGCGCGACCTAACGGTTGTGGCTTACGGTGGGGCCGACGTGGGGCTCTTGTGTGCTGCGGGTAAAGTGAAGAAAGTGATCTTTGCCTTCGTGTCATTGGACTTTATGCCACTGGAGCCCGCTTTCAGAAAAGCGCGTGAGTCAGGCGCCATAGAGGTACGCGAAGTCGATGAGGGCATGATGCTGCTCGGTTTGCGAGCTGCCGCCTGGGGGAGTCCTTACATTCCCACTCGGATTGGCATTGGGACCGATGTCGTGACGCGCAATCCAGACCTTAAGCTGGTTGACAGCCCCTACGACGATAAAGAATGGGTGGCGATGCCCGCGCTAAGTCTCGACGTGGCTCTGATCCATGCAACCAAGGCAGATGAACGAGGCGTTTGCGAAATCGCAAGTCCCGACCATTACATGGATGATTGGTTTGCACGAGCATCCGACACGACCATTGTCTCGGTCGACGAGATGGTCTCCACGGATTATTTTCATGATCCCGACGTCGCTCGTCGCGTGTACTGGGAGCGCAATTGCACCAGCAAAGTTGTCCACATGCCGGGTGGTGCGCATCCGTCCTCATCTGACCCGCTGTACGGTTTTGATATCAAACACTACAAGGAATACGGGGCGTTGATTGCCGAGGGCGGCTTCGATGCTTGGTCAGAGGCCTTCTTGGGCGATTCCGAGGCAGATTATCAAGCGGCTGTTGGCGGACTAGATACCATTCAATCACTGCCGTTACCGGTTTACTAACAGGAGCGCCTTATGACGTTTTCTCTCGCAGAGCTCATGGTCTGTGCAGCGAGCCAAAGCTTCGATGATGAAGGAGAGGTGTTGGCAACCGGAATTGGCTTATTGCCACGGCTGGCTGCCAGCCTCGCAATGCGGACAACGAATCCCGACATGATGATGACCGACAGTCAGTCATATATGCTGTCGCGACCCAACCCCGTCAGTGGTATGACTTCTCACGCGGGGCAAGCCAATGAAAATTGGATGGGGTTTGCTCGTATTTTCGACAACGTATGGAGCGGTGCGCGACATGCACTGGTTGGCCCGAGTCAGGTCGACCGTTTTGGGCAGACTAACATCGCGGCACTGGGCGGAACGTACGACGCGCCGAAGGTGCAATTATTGGGTGTGCGGGGTTTTCCCGGCAACTCCATCAGTCACGCTAACTCGTTCTTCGTCCCGAAGCACTCAACACGTGTATTCGTTGCGGGGGAGTGTGATGTGGTTTGTTCAGTGGGCTATAACCCTGATCGCCTGCCACGAGGCTATAGTTTTGACGATGTCGATATTCGACGTGTCATTACCGACTTGTGCGTGATGGACTTCAATGGGCCCAACAAACAAATGCGCGTGATTAGCCTACACCCAGGCGTACAGTTAGCTGAAGTGCAGGAAAATACGGGCTTTGAGCTTGCCGTAGCTGATACCGTGGCGGAAACAGCGTCACCGACGCATGAGCAGCTGGCGATTATTTCAGAGCTGGATCCATTGAATTTCCGTGCAAAGCAACTCAAAGACAATCCGCCCGGCGTTCGAAGCGCCTGATGGGAGAGAGCACTATGACAGACGCAAACACTGACTACGTCGAAGAGAGCGATATTGTGACCTATGAGGCGGCCGATGGGATCGCCTGGATCGCAATGAATCGACCAAAGTACAACAACGCGCAGAACGGACGGATGACTTACGAGCTTGATGCCGCGTTCATGCGCGCCGTGGCGGACGATGACGTCAAGGTGATTGTACTCAAAGGCGAGGGAAAGCACTTCTCGGCAGGGCACGATATTGGAACACCCGGACGCGATGTGCACCTGAGCCAAGAGCGCGTAACAAGTTGGTATGACCACGCGAATAAGCCCGGCGGTGAATATTTATATGTTCGCGAGGCGGAGGCGTATCTGGGGATGTGTCGCCGGTGGCGAGATATTCCCAAGCCGACCATCGCTGCCGTCCAAGGAGCCTGTATAGCCGGTGGCCTCATGTTGGCGTGGGTTTGTGACCTTATCGTTGCGACTGACGATGCGTACTTCTCAGATCCGGTGGTGAGGATGGGTATCCCCGGTGTGGAATATTTTGCTCACCCTTACGAATTAAACCCCCGGATCGCAAAAGAGTTTCTCTTCACTGGCAATAAAATGGGTGCCGAGCGGGCGTATCAGATGGGCATGGTGAATCAAATTAGTTCACGAGAGACCCTGACAGATGATGTGACGGCTTTGGCGACCAAGATCGCCGGCATGCCGCGCTTAGGTCTTGCGCTCACCAAACAGGCCATTAATAACGTTGAGGAACTTCAAGGTAAGCGCCAGGGAATGGAGGCAGCCTTTGCTTGGCATCACTTCGCGCACGCTCACAACGATGTCGTTTCGGGTGACAAGTTGGGGGGGTTCGACGCGAAAGCCATGGCCAAAGCTAACAAGTCAGAGGACAGTTGATCTCATGGAGTTGATGTATACACGGGAGCAACAAGCGTTCCGCAGTGAGGTCCGTACGTGGCTCTCGGAAAATGTCCCCCCCGAGCGATTGCCCTCGTTCGATACGGCGGAGGGCTTTGCTGCGCACCGAGAGTGGGAGCGCACGCTTGCCGAGGGGAACTGGGGAATGGTGACCTGGCCAACTGAGTATGGGGGCCGCGGCTGTGACCTCATTGAGTGGCTGATCTTCGAGGAAGAGTATTACCGAGCAGGGGCACCTTTGCGGGTTAATCAAAACGGCATCTTTCTGCTCGGACCCACGCTAATGGAATACGGCACGGCAGAACAAAAAGCGCGTTTTATCCCCGCCATGGCGAGTGGTGATGAAATATGGGCACAGGGATGGTCTGAGCCAAACGCCGGGTCCGATATGGCTGCGATTCGCTGTCGCGCTGATCGCGATGGTGATGAGTTTGTGATCAATGGGCAAAAGATTTGGTCGACGCGCGCAGTTTATGCTGACTGGGTGTTTGGTCTGTTTCGCACCGACCCTGAATCATCGCGACACCACGGACTGTCGAAAATTTTGGTTCCCCTTAATTCTGAGGGTGTGACCGTTCGTCCAATTCAACAACTCAATGGACTGCCGGGATTTGCGGAAATCTTTTTCGATGACGTTCGTGTCCCCGCATTTAATTTGCTAGGTGGCGAGGGTGAAGGGTGGCGGATTGCGATGGCAACCGCGGGTTTTGAGCGAGGTTTGATGTTGCGCAGTCCGGCTAGATTTCAGCAGGCATCAAAGCGACTGGTTCAGCTGTATCGAGAGCATGGCTCCGATGTTATCGACCCGTCGATCGAGTCTGCCGTTGTTCAGTGCTACATGGATGCGGAAGCTTATGCGCTGTCGACCTATCAGACAGCGTCGAAGCTGTGCTCGGGTGGCTCCATCGGCGCGGAGGCAAGTTGCAACAAAATATTCTGGTCCGAGATGGACTTACTGATTCATGAAACAGCGATGAATCTGTTAGGTGCTCGGGCTGAGATAGAGCCTCAGACTGCAGCAGAGTTTGCGGAACTCGGCACATGGCTCGACGGATTCATGTTTGCGCAGTCAGGCCCGATTTATGCGGGCACCAATGAAATTCAACGCAATATTATTGCCGAGCGTGTGCTTGGCATGCCTAGAAAGTAAGGAAGCGGATATGAACTTTACTTTCACTCAGGACCAACTCGATTTTCAAGAGGCTATCGCCACGATGCTGAAAAGCGAGGTGACTGCTGACTCGATTCGCGAACGGTGGTCCGCTGATGGTGGTGTAGATGATGCATTTTTGAAGCAGGCCCACGACCTAGGGTTGAACAGCATGCTTGTTCCCGAGGCACTCGGAGGCCTTGGATTGCAAGCTGCCGATTTCATCTTACTGGCTGAGGCCTGTGGTGAGGTGGCGCTGCCCGAGCCGTTGGTTGAGTCTGTCATGACCACGACACCGTTGTTGGTGGATATTCTTGATCAAGGCTTAGGTAATTCAGACGTTCAGCGTGTCATTGACGGTGTGCTTGCGGGCGAGTCGAGGGTGGCAGTGGGGCACTCGATTAACCCTTACATCAACTACGCTGACTGTGCGGATTGGTTCGTACTGCCTGACGGCAATAGTCTCTATTTGATGCCGCGCGAGGCGGTGACACTGAACGAGAAGAAAAGTGTTGACCCCTCACGACGACTCTTCGCCGTATCGTTTACACCCGATAATCAGTATCGGGTGGCTGACGGCGATGCCGGCGCGAATTTGCAGCGGGCGACGCTCAATAGGGGCGCCCTCGCCACTGCTGCCCAGCTTGTTGGGTTGTCCAAAGGGATGATTGCGCAGAGCGTTCAGTACACCAGCGATCGAGAGCAGTTTGGTAAAGCCATTGGTGTGAACCAAGCCGTAAAGCACCTGCTTGCCGATGTGGCGGTTCAAATTGAGTACGCAAAGCCAGTGACATACCGAGCGGCTTATACGGTTGGTGTGTCGCCAACGCGAGCCGACTTTGCTGTGTCTCACGCGAAGTCAGCTGCAGCGAGAACCGCACTGATGGCATCCCGGCATTGTATTCAAGTGCACGGTGCGATGGGGTACACCTGGGAGTGCGACGTCCAAATCTGGGCCAAGCGCGCTTGGGCACTGGCCAGAGAGTGGGGCGATGAAGGTTTCCACAACAATCGGATACACGAGTGGTTATTGCGCAAAAATGCGCTGCTAGGACCTGAGTTCACGTTCGGGCGCGGATCACTCACAGACGTTGCGCAATAAGGCGCAGCAACACATTTACAGCGGAGAAAAATAATGGGACAGCGTGCAGAAGCCTACATTGTTGATGCCATAAGGACCCCCACGGGTAAGCGTCGAGGCTCACTCGCCACAGTTCATGGTGCAGACCTTGGCGGCTTCATATTAAAGGCGCTCGTAGACCGGCACACAATTCCTGATGACGAGTACGACGATGTCGTATTTGGTTGTCTCGATACCATTGGTCCGTTAGCCGGTGATATCGCACGCACCTGTTGGTTGGCAGCGGGGTTGAGTGACGTGGTACCCGGTACAACGGTTGATCGTCAATGTGGCTCCTCTCAGCAGGCCGTGCATTTCGCAGCCCAGGCCGTTATGTCTGGGACGATGGATGTGGTGGTAGCGGGCGGTGTGCAGACTATGTCGTCGATACCGATTTCCGCGGCCATGTACGCGGGTCAACCCTATGGCTTTGATAGCCCCTTTACCGGCAGTGAAGGGTGGGTAGCGCGTTACGGTACACAGGAGGTCTCACAGTTCAAATCAGCGCAAATGATTGCTGATAAATGGGACATTTCCCGCGAGGAAATGGAGGCGTTCTCGCTTGAATCGCACCGGCGTGCGCGTGCCGCGACTGACTCGGGTTACTTCGAGCGAGAAATCATCCCTTTTGACGGGCTGGGTTTTGATGAGACGATTCGAAACACATCGATGGAAGCCATGGCGGGGCTCGAGCCCTTAGCGCCAGGCGGCACCATCACGGCCGCTGTCTCGAGTCAGACCTGCGACGGTTCCTCCGCGGTACTGATCGTATCGGAGGAGGCTCTTAAACGTTATAACTTGACGCCAAGGGCGCGGATCGCGCACATGTCAGTGCGCGCAGATGATCCGATCTGGATGCTGACAGCACCCATTCCGGCGACGACTCATGCCCTGAAGAAATCAGGCTTCTCCCTTGACGATATTGACCTTGTTGAGATCAATGAGGCCTTTGCTTCGGTGCCGATGGCGTGGCTGAAGGAACATGATTACGCGCATGAGAAAACGAACGTTAACGGCGGTGCGATTGCCTTGGGGCATCCGTTAGGTTCGACAGGCACCAAGTTGATGACGACGTTGCTGCACGAAATGGAGCGTCGGCAGGTTCGTTATGGCCTCCAGACGATGTGTGAAGGCGGTGGTCAAGCGAATGTGACTATTCTTGAGCGCTTATAAAGCGCAGGTGTAGTTAGGAGGCTTTATGGGAATCTGTGATCAACGCGTTGTCATTGTTACCGGTGCAGGGGGTGGTTTGGGTGCAGCGCATGCCCGTGTCCTTGCCAGTGAAGGGGCTTCGGTACTTGTTAACGATATTAATACTGACGCGGCACAAGCCGTTGTTGACGACATTATTTCGGCAGGCGGCCGGGCTGTGGTCAATGACTCGGACATTACCCATTACGAAAGTAGTGGGATGGCCGTGGCGCAAGCCATTGAAACCTTCGGTGACCTGACGGGGGTCGTCAACAACGCCGGTAACAACCGTGACCGAATGTTTGCGTCGCTTTCAGAGGCAGATTGGGATCAGGTCATTGCCGTCCACTTGAAAGGACATTTTTGCATTGCCTCTCATGCAGTTCAGTACTGGCGTCATCAATCGAAGCTGGGCAACGCGGTTTCTGGGCGCATCGTTAATACAACGTCGGGTGCGGGCCTACAGGGGTCTATAGGGCAGTCGAATTATGCGGCTGCTAAGGCGGGCATTGCCGCGCTGACTTTGAATCAAGCTGCTGAGTTGGGCCGGTACGGAATTACAGCGAACGCGATATGCCCTGTTGCTCGCACCGGCATGACCACTGCTGTGCCGGCTATGGCCGAGCGCATGGCCATCCCTGAGGATGGGTCTTTCGATCACTTTGCACCAGAAAATGTGTCTTCCGTCGTTACCTGGCTGTGTTCTGAGGCGTCGAGTCGCGTTACGGGTCAGGTAATTGAGGCAGAGGGGGGTCGGATTGCTATCGCCGATGGCTGGCGAAGCACCCGGGGTGTCGATAAAGGGGCACGTTGGGCACCGGCTGATGTCGGTGACGCGCTCGACGAAGCTATGTCTACTGCCGTACCGCCCCAACAAGTCTGGGGCAGTTAGGAGCTGTTTTGAAGTTCGCATTTACCGATGAGCAGCGCATGCTCAAGGACACAAGCCAAAGCTTTTTAGCGGCCGAGTCAAACTCGTCCGCCGTTCGCACTGCCTCTACGTCTGAGAAGACTTACGACCCACAACTCTGGCGCAAGATCTGCGAAGACATGTATTGGCAGGGCATTCTAGCGCCCGAGGCCTGCGAGGGACTGGGTCTTGGCTGGGTGGAAATGGCAATTGTACTCGAGGCCGCAGGCGAAGCATTGCTTACCGCGCCGCTGTTCTCCAGTACCCAGAGTACAGCTGCGCTTTTGTTGTGTCCGCAAAGCGCCATGAGAGATGCACTGCTGTCCTCTATCGTGACGGGCGATGTTATCAGCTTAGCAATGAGTGATCAGCGCGAGGGCTGGTCCTCGTGCGGCGTCGTGGCAACCGATAAAAGCAACACCACATTGCTGTCGGGTTCAGCACGTTTTGTCCCCTTTGGCGCGGCAGCCTCAAAGTTATTAGTGGTCGCTGTCGATGCCTTGGGTGCACATTCATTGTGGGTTGTTGACCCGTCGCAAGAAGGTGTCGTTGTGACACATACGCCAACTATGGATCAGACCCGTGCGATGGCGAGCGTCAGCTTGGAAAATGTGGCAGTCAGTGTGGACCAGTTGCTTGCCGATGATGCACAGGCGTTGATCGAACCGATATTGGCGTTGAGCCGAATTTTAGTGGTCGCAGACCAAGTAGGGGTAGCCCAGGCGAGTCTCGACATGAGCGTTGACTACACGAAAGAGCGGTCGCAATTCGATCGCACCATCGCTTCGTTTCAAGCTATTAAGCACAAAGCGGCTGACATGATGCTCAAAGTCGAGTCTGCACGCTCATTGCTTTACTACGCGGCCTGCGTCGCCGATGCGTGGTTTGCAGGTGAAGCAAGTATTGAGGCGCTCCAAGAGGCGGCCTTTATGGCCAGCTCCTGTGCGAGTGAAGCGGCGTTCTTTAATGCCGGTACAGGTATTCAAATGCACGGTGGCGTGGGCATTACGGAGGAGTACGACATACAACTTTACTTCAAGCGAGCCCGTGCCACTGAGAGCTTCCTCGGGAGACCCGCAGAGATGCGCGAGGCAATCGCTCGACAGCTGTTAGACGGAGGTGCGGCATGCAACTGAGTTTTACCGCAGCCGATGAGCACTTTCGCGAGGAAGTCGCGGATTGGTTGAACGATAACCTTCAGGGTGAATTTGCACAGGTTCGCTACCGCGGTGGTCCAGGTGACGAGCATCACTTTGTAAACGAGCGTAAGGCTTGGGAGCGTCGTCTTGCTGAGGGTCGCTGGACCTGTATTGGCTGGCCTGAGGTGTGGGGTGGGAGAGCTGCATCGATCGAGCAGCAGGTCATTTTTCACGAGGAATACGCCAGAGCAGGTGGGCCTGGTCGAATGGGACACATTGGGGACACCCTCACCGGGCCGACGTTGCTCGCTTTCGGTAGCGAAGCTCAGCAAGCGAAATATTTGCCAGCGATTCGAAACGGTGAGGCATTTTGGAGTCAGGGCTACTCCGAGCCCGGTGCCGGGTCAGACCTCGCTGCGATCAGAACTCGCGCCGTCTTCAACGAAACCTCAGGTCAGTGGCAAATCACTGGCCAAAAAGTATGGACGTCTTTGGCCCATGAGTCGGATTTTGTCTTTGTTCTTGCGCGGATTGAGCGCGATAGCCAGCGTCATCATGGGCTTGGGTTCTTTTTGGTGGCGCTCGACCAGCCCGGCGTGACCATAAGACCCATTACACAGCTGACGGGAACCGCAGAATTTAACGAGGTGTATTTCGATGAGGCTGAGTGCGGTCCGGACGATATTGTGGGCGCACCGGGCGAGGGTTGGAAAGTCGCTATGGGGCTTTTGGGCTTCGAGCGCGGTGTTTCGACGCTTGGCCAGCAAATGCTGTTTCAGACTGAGCTCGATGAAATCATTCGCATTGCCAAAGAGAACGGCGCCGCAACTGACCCAGATATCCGTCAGCGAATAGCTGAGGCTCACATTGGGTTGCGGACCATGCGGTATAACAGCATGCGCATGCTGTCAGGGGGTGAGGACGGTACTCTGAGTCGAGAAGCGATGATCTATAAGCTGTACTGGTCAAGCTGGCATCGTAACCTTGGAAAGCTTGCGATGGATGTGCTCGGACCAGAGTCAGAGTTAATCGACGTCGCACCCTACGAACTGAGCAAATTACAGTCGCTATTTCTATTTACTCGGGCCGACACGATTTACGGTGGGACCAACCAGATTCAACGTAACCTCATTGCAGAGCGCGCGTTAGGGATGCCTAAAGAGCCTCGAGGATCAGCTAAATGATGCAGGGAACTGACTATGAGTAGAACGATTCCAGCCTACGTCGATGGGCACAATCTCCTTGCAGGAAAGTCTGTCTTGATCACGGCAGCTGCGGGTGCAGGTATTGGGTTTTCTGCGGCGACCCGTGCTGTGGAAGAGGGTGCGCGTGCGGTTGTCATTAGCGATGTTCACGAGGGGCGTCTCATGCAGGCGAAGGACACGTTGGCTGCGATATCGGATGAATGCTCGGTAGGTGCCCATCTGTGTGACGTTACCGACGAGACCCAAGTTCAAGCGTTGATAGCCTATGCGGAGTCCCTGATGAGCGGCGTCGACGTGCTTATCAACAACGCGGGCCTTGGGGGTTCTTGCCGCTTGGTCGATATGAGCGATGAAGAATGGTCGCGGGTGTTGGACATCACACTAACCGGCACAATGCGGATGACCCGCGCGATGTTGCGTGAGATGCAACCCCGAGGCCAGGGCGTTATTGTCAATAATGCCTCGGTGCTCGGTTGGCGGGCACAGGAAGAGCAGTGCCATTACGCGGCAGCAAAAGCTGGTGTAATGGCCCTAACACGCTGTTCAGCCATGGAAGCCGCCCAGTCAGGCGTTCGCATTAATGCGGTGTCGCCCAGCATTGCGATGCATGACTTTCTCAGAAAGACGTCTTCGCCCGAGCTGTTAGAGCGCCTCGCGTCTCGAGAGGCTTTTGGGCGTGCGGCGGAAGTTTGGGAAGTAGCGAATGTCATGATGTTTTTGGCCTCGGATTACTCGAGCTATATGACGGGCGAGGTGGTTTCTGTCTCGAGCCAGCATGCTTAGGGTGAGGTGCATCGTGGTCGATAGGGCATAGCGCGGGCACAACAATAAGAAGCGCAGCAACAAAAAGGCAAAAAATAGGTTTAAGAGGGCAGATGAGATGAGCGAGATGAATTGGGACCGAGAGGTTGACGTACTCGTTGTTGGAACGGGAAACGGTGGTTTGACGGCGGCTGTCTGCAATTGGGAGATGGGCACTAAAGACATTCTCATCATCGAGAAGCAAGACAAGGTGGGCGGTACAAGCGCGACCTCTGGCGGGGGTATCTGGATTCCAAACAACCACTATGCGAAAGAGGTCGGTGCTGAGGACAATCCTGCAGATGCCAAGGCCTACCTGACGAACACGCTTTTTGGTGAAGACGTCCCAGAGGAGATGATCGATGTCTACCTCCAAAAAGCACCTGAGATGCTCAAATATCTCCACGATCGAACCGATGTTCGCTATGAGTCACTGGCGGAATACCCTGACTACTACACGAATGTGGAAGGGGCGAGAGAAGGCCATCGGTCGCTTGAACCGTCCCCCATCATGGCGTCAGAGCTTGGCGAAAATTGGAAAAATATGACATGGACGCACTTCATGATGCGCATGTTTAATCGTATCCACTTTACGCAAGTGGAGGCTCACTTGTTGATGGTGCAGCTCCCAGGTTGGAAGACCTTGTTAGCGAAACTTATGTGGGATTACGTGCGCGACATACCATGGCGCTTCAAAACGCCTATTTCACGTCGCTTGGCATGCGGTTCAGCCGGTGTCGCAAGGCTTTACCTGTCGGTTTTAAAGCGCGAGATCCCGCTTGAGTTCAACACGCAAATGGTTGAGCTGATTGCAGACGGGGATACGGTGTTGGGCGCGGTTATTGAATGCAACGGTCAGCGTCAGCGTGTTCGCGCAGCTAAAGGCGTGATCTTGGCATCGGGCGGGTTTGAGAAAAACCAGACCCTCAGAGAACAGTATTTACCGGCTCCGACCAACACCACTTGGTCAGCAGGGAACCCCGGTAACGAGGGCGACGCGCTCTTAGCCGGTCTCGAATTGGGTGCGAAAACGCGTTTGATGAACGATGCTTGGTGGACGACCACGCTGTGCGTGCCTGATGAGCCAGCGCCACGACTCGCGATTATGGAGAAATCGTTTCCAGGGTCCTGCGTCGTCAACCGTGATGGCAAACGATTTGCCAATGAGTCTCAGAACTACATGGCTTTCCAGAAGGATCTTTTCAAAACCCATACGGATGAGCATCCGAATGCACCTGCATGGCATGTCTTTGACGCCACATTCCGTGAGAATTTTATGGTGGGGCCGCTGATGACCAAGGCCATGAAGCCGGACTCTCAAATCCCCAAAAAGTGGTTCGATGAGGGCTTTGTCGCTAAGGCAGACACCATTCGCGAGCTAGCCGACATGCTCGGCATCGACGCCGACGGTCTTGAAGGAACCATCGGCAAGATGAATCACTACGCTGAGACCGGTAAGGACGAGGACTTTGGTCGAGGGGATTCGGCATACGATCGTTACTATGCGGATCCGGCGATTAAACCCAATCCCTGTCTCGCGCCCATCGTCAAAGCACCGTTTTACGCCATGCGCATCGAAGCGGGCGACTTTGGTACCTTGGGTGGTTTGGATACCGATACTGATGCTCGGGTCAAGAAAGCCGATGGTGGTGTCTTTGAAGGGTTGTTTGCGGTGGGTAATTGCTCTGCAGCCATTTTGCCAACCTATCCCGGTCCCGGAGCAACCTTGGGTCCCGCAATGACCATGGCGTATCAAGCCGCCTGTCACATGAACGCCTAGGGGGCTGTTATGTTGGATCTGGAGTCAATTGAACTCATTAAACAATTGAAGGCACGCTACTTTCGCTTTCTTGATACGCGCAACATCGAGGGCCTACAGACGGTCTTTACGAGCGATGCGACCGCGTCTTTTGTGGGCGGTGATTATGACTTTCAGCTGGATGGCTGGGAGCAGCTGGAAGCGTTTTATAAAAAGTCATTCACGGGCCAGAACTTCGGCATGCACAACGGGCATCACCCGGAAATCTGTGTCGATGGCGATACCGCGACAGGCATCTGGTACCTCCAGGATATTTTTGTCTCCCTCGAGCATGACATCACCATCACAGGAAGTGCACTCTATGAGGACGAATATCGCCGCGAGGGCGGCGAGTGGCGCATTGCGCGAACCGGTTATCAGCGGCTGTGGGAAGAACATCATAAACGCGGCGACAACGTTCGTTTGCGGGTGAAGCCGATTGCCGACTAAGGTGAGCGGCAGAAAAGGTGAGCGGCAGAATAAGAGAGGATTGGATATGAAAGATGTAGTGGTAGTAGATAGCGTTCGGACTGGTTTAGCGAAGTCGTTTCGTGGGAGTTTCAACTGGACGCGCTCCGACGACATGGCGGCCTTTTTGATCGATGCATTGATCGAACGGAACCCCCAGTTTGACCCCGGTGAAGTCGATGACATTATCCTGGGCGCCGCGAATCAGTCGGGTGAGCAAAGCGGCAATCTGGCCCGCATGGCATCCTTTTTATCGAAGCTCCCCATTGAGGCGACGGGCACCACAGTCAATCGTTTCTGTGCCTCGGGCCTCCAGACCATCGCAATGGCGGCAAATCAGATTGGTTCGGGCTATACCGATGTGATGATGGCCGGTGGCGCGGAATCTATTTCGATGCGCGTACGCCAGGAAGAGGGTAAGTCCCAGCAGAACTGCACGCTGCTCGAGAACAAGCCCGAGGTGTTCATGCAGATGGGTAATACCGCTGAGGTGGTTGCTCGCCGTTACGATGTGTCCCGCGAGTCTCAGGATACCTATGCACTTCAGAGCCAGCAGCGCTACGCGCAGGCTTGCGAGAGCGGCGCGATACAAGAAGAGATCGTTCCCATGCCTGCGACCATGAAGCTGGTTAACAAGGACACGGGCGAGGAGGCGTTCAAAGATGTAATGGTGGATCGCGACGAATGTAATCGCGTCGACACCACGCTCGACGGTTTGTCCATGCTAAAGCCGGCTTTCGAGGAGGGCGGTAGTGTCACTGCTGGCAACTCGTCGCAGCTCAGTGATGGCGCCTCGATGACGCTTCTCATGAGTGCTGAACGCGCGGAACAATTGGGTGTGAAACCACTGGGGTATTTTCGCGGGTTTGTGACAGCAGGCTGTGAGCCAGACGAGATGGGTATTGGCCCCGTGTTTGCGATTCCAAAACTCCTTAAACGGGCGGGTTTGAGCCAAGATGACATTGATTTGTGGGAGCTCAACGAGGCGTTTGCATCGCAATGCGTTTACTGCCGTGACTTCTTAGGCATCGACAATGCTAAGTACAACGTCAATGGTGGCAGCATCGCCATCGGTCACCCCTTCGGCATGACGGGCTCGCGCATGGTAGGTCGCGTTCTGCGTGAGCTGAAACGCACAGGCGGTCGCTACGGTGTAGTAACCATGTGTGTTGCAGGAGGGCAAGGTGCCGCGGGGTTAGTCGAGGCCTGCTAGATACCGGGTAAGCCGGTTTTGTTGTACCGACCACTTCTCGAGCGATTCGCACGGGACACGAGAAATGGCCCCGTCTCGTCGCGGAGCGATACAGCAAAAAGGCGCCTAGGGCGCCTTTTTTATTTCGTGAAGCTCACCGTGGAAACAGCCGTTTTACGAGCGCTACATTGAGACTCACAGCGGCTTCATCACAGAATGGGTGGTAACTGCTTCGTCAGCGGCATGCGCTCTTTTATCGCCTGACCTGTCAGCGCAAAACCGAGTAACTCACCCTCGGGGCTGTGGAATAACGCTTTGACGTCTTGTCCATCAGCCTCAATGGTCCATTCGCCCTCAGCGTCACGCGCCACAGGAGACACACAGACCGGACACGCGGGTGTTTTGATGGTTACCGGCATGGCGGGATAAGCGACTTCAGTTGGCGTGCCCGTCAGCGTGGCTGCAAGTGCGCGCGCAGCGGCCATGAGTGGCGCCACATAGACCAAGACATGGCCTTCAACCTCCGCACAGTCACCAATGGCATAAACGTTGTCGACGTTGGTGCGAAGAAACTTATCAGTCTTTACACCACGTCCACACTCAATACCCGCATCAGCTGCGAGTTGCGTGCGTGGACGAACACCCACGGCAGACAGCACAGCATCGGCCTCAATGCTCTGGCCGTTATTAAGTGCAACGCTATAACCATCCGCCGTTTTGTTGACGTCGGTTGCAAGAGGACCAAAGTGAAAAGTGGCGCCTTTTGCCTCCAGTGCGCTCTGCACCGCGCGACCAGCAGTCTCAGGTAAGAGCGTTGGTAAGCAGTAGTTCATGGGATCAACGGCTTCGACCGCATAACCGCCATTTAAAAGGTCGTTCGTAAACTCACAGCCAATAAGCCCGGCGCCAATTACAGCGACTTTATTTCCACCGGTGCTGGCGAGCGTTTCACGGAATCGTCGGTAATCGTCGAGATCATTAACACCCATCACCTCATCCGCGGCATCGCCTCCCATGGGGGGACGAATTAGTTCAGCGCCGAGCGTCAATACGAGGCTTGAGTAGGGCACTCGCTCTCCAGTTGTTAGGACAACTTCACTCGCTGTTGTATCGAGCAAGGCGACCTCGGTACGCGTTCGCACCGTTACACCGAGGTTGTCTGACATGTTCTGTGCTGTTTGGGTTGCTAGCTGATCGGGTGTAAATTTCTTGGTGAAACCGGTAGAGATCATGGGTTTTGAATAGTTTTCACCGCCATCGCGTGTAATGAGCGTAATGGCTGCTTCTGCATCCGTTTTCTTAATCGCGTTAGCCAAACCGTAGGCCGCCAAGCCAGAACCGACCACAACGATAGGATGATCAGAGGGTCCGGTGTCGCTCGAAGCAGGGGCGTCCTCGGAATCTGCCTCGTCCTCAGTGCCGGGAATCAGTTCAAAGTCATCTTTGCCAACACCGCAGTCGGGGCAGGTCCAATCGTCAGGCACGTCCGCCCACTTGGTGCCGGGTGCGATACCGTCATCGGGCCATCCCTCTTTCTCATCGTAAATGAGTCCACAAACAATGCATTCCCACTGGGCCATGAAAATTCCTTTTAAAAACTTTGGTGCGTCATCGAGTCGATTTAACGCTGCGCAGTTTGCCTAACTTGTGGTTCACAGTCATCTACTGCAGGGACTAGAGCAACGCCGAAATTGGAAAAAAGCTGAACTAAAGGTTGAGAATCCAGAGGAGACTGGCTGTGCTCAACCCGCCCCACAAAATGAGCGCCATGCCAATGAGGCGCGGACAAATGGTCCTGAGTGACTCTAATGACATTTGAGAGCCGATAAGAAAGAGTGCCAACGCAAACAAGCTTTTGCTGATCATGGAAAAGCCAGTGGTGACTACGCTCTCGAACTGGAAATAGCCACCAATCAGACTGGCGATGAAAAATAAGGCCACGAAGAGCGGAACGCGCACTTCATTCGCAGTAACCCGTTTCATCGAATAGCTAGCAAGTATGATGACAGGTATGAGCCAGAGAATACGAAGGACCTTTAATGTTGCGGCGGTCGTCATCGCTTCATCACCGTATGCAGCCGCCGCACCCACAACAGAGGAAGTATCGTGGATCGCCATGGCCGCCCACATGCCAAATTGTTGCTGGCTCAAATTTAACTGCTCGCCAATAGCGGGAAACAAAAGAATGGCGATGCCGTTAAGTACAAAAATGATCGTCAGGGTCTGTGCGACCTGCCTGTCTTGAGCTTGGATGACCGGTGCCATCGTAGCCACTGCAGTGCCCCCGCAAACGGCGGTGCCTGTTGTCAAAAGCTTACCACTCGTCTCGTCAGTGCGGATGACCTTTAGAAGCAGATATCCCGAAAACAAGGTTGCAACGACCATTACCGACACGATCAGTCCGTTGCTTGAACCGAGTGTGACGACCTCACGAAAGGGGAGTGCTAACCCGAGAATAACGACGCCGCTCTGAAGGGCGCCTCTCGACAATTTTGATGCATGACTCATTGGGGCGGGGCCAAGCGTTAGCGCAAGGCCGATACCGAGAAACAGTGCAACCGCTGCTTGCTGGGTATAGATCGATAGCCCTGCGGCCAATGAATAGGCAATAACGGTATGCATTTTTGTCATATGCAAATTATGACAGTTATCTCGGTAAGTTCCAGCCTCAAGATAGCTCTTTTGAAGTATCTGTCGGCGGCCGAAACCGAACCGAGGAAGCGTCTTTTTACCCGACGACGGCGAATTGATATTCCCCGCCGATTGAAACGTCAGCGGGCGCTCTACTGTTCTTGCGCAGCCTTACCTGAAAGACGGTATATGAGTATGGCGGCGCGCTTAATCGCTAGGGCCATGGAGTCTAGTGCGAGGCTTTCATTGGGCGTGTGTCCCCCCTTTCCTAATGCACCCATACCGGCTAGGGCATCGGTATAAGGTGCAACAAAGGAAATGTCGGCGGCGCCACGTCTCAGTGGATCCCACGTTTTCATAGCCCCACGTCCCAATGCTTGATTGATCGTAGAGAGCTCGTCGGCAAGGGCACGATTGCCCGGTGAGGGTGCCATCGGTGGGTAGCTGTCAGTGAATGTGATTGACGCCGACGTCTTTGGAAGATGGCTTGCTACGATAGCTTGCATCTTTACTTTTGCGCGAGCCAACTGCTCGACAGACAGCGCACGTATTCCACCGTGCGCGATAGCTGTATTGGGAACAACATTGGTTTTACCGAATGTTTTGCCGCGATTTTGGCTCGGGTCATAGCTGACTGTCGTCCCGCCTTGTAGCGTGCCCGCATTAAAGGTCAGTCCATAATCGCCCCGAACATCTGAATAAAAAGCGTCAATGATGCGGGCTGCTTCGTTAATAGCGCCTGCACCTGTTTGCTCACTGAAAATGCTCGAGGAGTGGGCCTGCTTACCCTCGACTTCAAGCATCCAACTGCTTGAGCTCCGGCGCGCAATGGTCGCCCAATCTGCCCCTTCTGTGGTGATGGCACCCTCGAATCCAAGCGCGATATCGGCCCATTTTCCCGCCTCAATCAGATCTCTTCGGCTAATTGACAAAGGTCTCCCTGACTTTTCTTCGTCACCCGTGTACGCAACGGTGATAGGAATGCCGTCGAGCGCACCAATGTGTTGCAGTGCTCTGAGTGCGTAGACGATCACAGCGTTACCGTCTTTCATGTCTGCAATGCCGGGGCCTGTTGCGATATTGCCGTTCCGTGAGAAGGCTTGAAAATCGTCGTCGGCCTCAAACACTGTATCGAGATGTCCGATCAGCAGGAATTTCTTACCTTTGCCTTTTTTTGTCGCGAAGAGGTGTCCCGCGCGGTTCATTTCCTCGGGCATATCGATCCATCGTGTCTCTAATCCCAGTGAATCAAGTTCTCGGGCCATGACATCACCCACAGCACGAACCCCTGCGTGATTCATCGTTCCGCTGCCGATATTGACCGTCTCTTCGAGTAGCGCTATCGCTTTATCTTGGTGCGCGTCAATCCAGCTCACCATGGCTTTCTCGTTCTCGGACAGTTGTCCCCCTTGCGCTGACACACTCGCCGAGACGGCAACCAAAAGCGCGCTGGCACAAAACCTTTTCATCCCTTTCATTCTGTCGGTCCTTACTTATCGTATTTCGTGTTGCGGCAGACCATGCCACCAAAGCGTGGGTGCTTCGGAATCGCCCGTCACCTCCTCGCCAAGATCACTCGCACGGTAAAGGCGACCATTGAGCATGACATGTGTTATCTGATCGGTGACCTTAACGTTCTTAAGC
Organism: Candidatus Paraluminiphilus aquimaris; assembly: GCF_026230195.1. Taxonomy (NCBI): domain Bacteria; kingdom Pseudomonadati; phylum Pseudomonadota; class Gammaproteobacteria; order Cellvibrionales; family Halieaceae; genus Candidatus Paraluminiphilus; species Candidatus Paraluminiphilus aquimaris. The sequence continues at coordinate 1,653,607 of NZ_CP036501.1, forward strand.
GGGTTACCGTCGACAACCTGCAAGTCGGCTAGCTTGCCTTTCTCGATAGACCCCAAGTCACTATCCATGCCCAAATATTTCGCCGGATTAATGGTGGCCGTTGAGAGCATTTGCATGGGGCTCATTCCGCCTTCAGCAAAGCTCCACATTTCCCAGTGAGTAGCCAAACCCTCACGCTGACCATGTGCACCCGTGTTTACGATGACACCGAGTTCCATTAACTCCTTCGCCGCGGCAGCCGCGTCGTCATCTCTGAAATCTGGCTCGGGCGAGGTGACACGCCGAACAGAGCGCGGCTGGAGCACGGTTGGTGGTACAAATTGCGCGAGTAGGGGGTGTTTCCACACCTCGGTATCACGGTAGAAGCGGTCTTCTGAGGTCAATCCGCCATAGGTAACAACGAGGGTTGGTGTATAGCCCACATCGGTTTGTGACCAAAAGTCCCGCACGTCATCGTAAATGTTCAGTGTCGGAATATTGTGCTCGATACCGGTTGAACCGTCAGCCACCAAGTTCATGTCGAGGTTGTAGAGCGAGCCACCTTCAGCGACAACGAGCATTCCCGCATCGCGCGCTGCTTCAATCACCATTTGGCGTTGCGCACGGCGTGGTTGATTGTAGTTTTTAACGCTGATGGCCCCCTGTGCTTTCAAACGCGCGACGACTGCCTTGGCATCGTCAAGTGATTCAATGGGATCAAAGCCCGTGCTTTTGGCACCATAAATAATTTCGCCGGTAGAGAAAATTCTTGGGCCCAAGGTCACCCCGGCACGTTGATATTCGGCGGCCGGAAAAACCTGAGCCGCTCTGCTCGAGGGATTGTGGACTGTCGTGACACCCAGACCTAAATGGGCCAGCAACGACCAATTTTGCTGAGGGATAATGTCGTCGCGAGCGTAGGGTCCGTGTGCGTGCGCATCAATGTAGCCTGGCAATAAGGTTCGTCCCGCCAGATCGACGATTTTGGCCTCTTCAGGGATCGATACACTCCCCATCTCCCCAACGGCAGAGATTCGGTTTTCGGTCACAACAACCGCGCCGTTTTCTATCGTCTTTCGCGCGTCATTCATGGTGATGACGTGTGCGTTGATGAAGGCGACGACGCCGTCGGGTCGATCAGCCTCAACGGATAAGCTTAAGTCCGCGAGCTCGACAGACTTGCGCGAACTGGTTCCTAGCGAGCCGTCGAGGCGATAGGCCATAAACTTAGGACCGACACTCCACGAGACCTGCTTGGAGTCGGCACTCCATTTAACAAACTCACCACCGGGTGCGCTGATGCGCTCAGTCGCGAACGCTGAAGGTCCGGATGTGTTGTCAGCAATACTCGATAAGGCAATAGAACGCCCAGTTACCGGTAAGGCTGCGACGTAAAGGCGTCCGGCCTCTCTGTAGGCAACATGGTGTCCGTCGGGTGATATAAACATTACTGTCGCAAGGGGTGAGTGGGCATGCGATTTGATGTCCTCGCCAGCACGGTTCATGGAGATAAGTTCACTCGAGGCGTCGTCACTACCTCGTCCGACGGCTGAGCTCACGCGCTCCGTGGCAAAAATACGGTCGTTAGGCCCAAAGTGCGGTGAACGACCACGCTTGCTGACAAATTTTGCCGTCTTGTCACCGAGGGTGTAAGTGTAAATCCCCGGTTTTTTTCCCCAGTAGGGATTTGTCAGCGAGCTACCGCTTAGTTTGGTAAATAGCAGCGTTTTTCCATCGCTTGAGACGCTCAAGTCAACATAATGCCCTGGGGTACTATAAACCGCGGCAGAGCGCCCGCCGGTGGCTCTCACTTTGCGGACCGAGCCGAGCCCTGAGTCCGTCCATGAAAGATAGAAAACCGTCTTTCCATCTGGCGAGAAAGCGGGAGAGAGCTCTCGCGAGTTGCCGTTGTCTCGGGTAAGTCGCTTTGTTTTACCGTCCGGATATCGACTGTAGAGCTTACCCATGGATTCAAAAACAACGGTGTTGCTGCTGGGGCTTTGGACGGCAAACCGCGGCATTGATGTTTTGAGTGTATCGGGCGCGACCTCCACGGCGACTTGAACAGCAGGGTAAGCCGTACGTTCATCGTTGACTTCAAACGGAATGTTCACCGACCTCTTCGTTGCGACATCGACCCGCCAAATTTTACCTTTCGACCAGTAGACGATTTCTTGGCTATCCGGCATCCACGCCATGGTGGGGTAGGCACCTTGAACAGCCCAGGTTTCTTGCATATCCGGATCCAGATCATCCACCAGCATCGTTTGCTCACCTGATTCAAGGTCCATGACAAACAGACGCGAGGCGGCTCTGACGCGTTTCACGAAGGCGAGTGACTTGCCGTCGGGGGAGGGGGTTGGCCTCACTGCGCCACCGGCTCCACCAACCACTTTGCTGGTTTCACCGCTCTGGAGGTCGTAGCGTTTAATGGCCATGACTTCTCCGTTACTGTCCTCGTGGTAGATGAAGGTGTTACCCGGCGTTGTATTTTGAATGTAGAACACGGACTGGCCGTCTGCACTGAAGGTGGGTTCACCTAGCTCTTTTTGAAAGGCCGCGCTCGGTCGCTCTACCAGCACCGACCCCGAGAGGTTTTCACGCGCTATACCTGCATCGATATTGGCGTCATAAAGCCAGACTTCGCCCGTTCCGAGAGATCGAGATGTCGTAAAGTGCTTTTTGGCCACTAAGTAGTTGCCCGATGGATGCCAGCTTGGGTTGTTTAGGAGGCGAAACGTCTCGTGTGTTATCTGCTGTTTATTGCCGGGGTTAGAGAGGTCCATGACCCAGATGTTGTCAGCCCCATTACGATCCGATGTAAAGGCAAGGAATCGGCCATCGGGACTGTACTGTGGTTGAATCTCCCAGGCATGTCCGCTCAGTAAGGGTTCAGCTTTCCCGCCTGAAATCGGTAATTGGTAAATGTCACCGAGCATGTCGAAAGCGATATGACGGCCATCTGGGGAGACGTCAAGGTTCATCCATGTCCCCTCGCTTACGTTCAATGGAAGCGTTTGGGCGTCAACGGAATAGTGAGGGGCCGCAACGTCCCATGTCGGGCTGCTGGACTCGTCATCGAGCGCCTGGCTTGCACTAATGTATGAGGTACTTAGGAGGAACACTGCAGCGAAGAGCTGCGAACGATATGGGAGTGTTTTCGACATAGAACTCAACCGTCTATATTTTGACTATTTGACACAGAGAAGTATCACACTGACTCTCTGTTTTCGACCCGCATTTGGAGGGGTGAGTTGTAAACATGGGTGTTTTGGATTATCCCGTCCTTACGGTCTGCGTAGTGCTGTAGGAGGCATGCATTGTTATCGATAATTGATTGGGCGGTGGTCGCGCTCTATTTGCTGGGACTGGTGACGATGAGTCTTTACCTGTCTCGCCAACAGACATCTGCTGAGGATTATTTTGTCGCTTCCAATAGTGGTAATGCACTGAGCATTGCTTTGTCCGTCATGGCGACCCAGTGCTCCACCAACAGTATTTTGGGGGCTCCAGCTTTCGTTGCCTTTGTGGTTGGCGGCGGGCTCGTATGGCTGCAGTATGAGCTCGCTCTGCCACTCGCGATGATCTTTATCGCTATTTTCCTCATTCCAATCTTTCACCGGGAACGCCTTGTCTCGGTATATCTGTATCTGGGCCGCCGATTTGATGACAAAACACAGTGGCTTATCAGCGGTCTGTTTCAGGTTTCTCGCGCCGCTGTTGCTGGAATCACCGTCTACGGTGTCGCGAGTATGGTTTCTGTTGTGACGGGGCTTTCCTTCACACAATCCGTACTGCTCTTTGGTGCCATTACCATCGTCTATGACGTTCTTGGGGGGATTAGGGCTGTGATTATCAGCGACGTCGTCCAGATGGTGATCCTGACCAGTGTTTTGGGTTATCTCGCGTACTTATTGATTGCGTCCGCTGGGGGAGTTGAGGCGATGCTGGCGCAAATTCCAGCCGAGCGTACTGCGGCTCTCTCATTTCGTCATCACGGTCTGGGTGACGGTCATGACTTTGCTTTCCTGCCCATGCTGATTGGCGGGTTTTTCCTCTATGTCGCGTACTACGGTTGCGATCAGAGTCAGGTGCAGCGCCAACTGTGTGCGGCTACGCAAGATGATAATCAGAAGATATTGCTGATCAACGGGGTTCTGCGTTTTCCCCTGGTGCTCCTGTATTGCCTCATTGGAGCGGGGCTTGCGGCTTATGCAACCTCGCACACCGACTTCCTGTCTTCCCTCCCCCTTATCAATGATGCGCCAAACTACAACATGGCGCTGCCTGTCCTCTTTTCTCGGGAGTTGCCCGCAGGCGTGGTGGGGTTAGCGGTCGTTGCGCTGTTGGCTGCCGCGATGTCCTCACTCGATTCGGTCATCAACAGTCTATCGGCGACCACATTGAAGGACTTTGTTAAACCGGCGATGAGGGAGCGAATAGCAACGCCAGCGCAGGAGCTTTGGTGGGGTAGGGCACTCACGGTGGTTTGGGGGGTGTTCGCCTTGGTCACCGCGTTTTTTGTCGATGATATAGCGTCTACCGTTATTGTGGCGGTGAACAAGGTGGGGTCCTTGATTAACGGTCCCATTCTTGGCGTATTTCTCTTGGGATTGCTGACTCAAAGGGCGACCGGAAGAGGCGCTCGAATCGGCTTCTTCGTCGGCCTTGCGGTCAATGGGTTCCTGTGGGCGGCGATACCCTCTGTTTCGTGGCTGTGGTGGAACGTTATCGGGTTGGCGGCGACTATGGGGGTCGGGCTGATGACCAGTGGCGAGGCATCATCAGATCCAGAACCCACTGATCTTATGTGGAGCCCTGCCTTCTACCGCAGTGCGGGTTTTACGAGAAGCTGGGCACCTGCTTATGGGTTCCTTGGACTTTGGACACTGCTACTTATGGGCGTACTCATGGTGTTTGGAGCACGATAATTAGCGCACTTTCGCCTTTACATCGGTCTGTGTGGCACCGCCAGTCAATGGATTGGTCGATCGCATAGAGCCCCCTGTAAGCATGGCGAACCAATCTTTGAATGGGCCGGCGGTATTGTGCCAACACGTTCGATATTGATCTTGTGTCTCTGGGCCCAGACCCCAGTGTGTGCTCACCTTTTTCGGGAATATAAAGCGTTCCGAAGAGTCGATCCCAAAGACTCGTCACCGCAGCAAGGTTAGTGTCCCAGTGCTTTTCCAGATAGCTGTGATGAGCGTGGTGCATCACCGGGCTGTGCAGCCACTTCGACAACCACACGGGGTAAGGAAACGCGCCGTGATAATGCCGGAAAGATCCATTGAATCCGAAAAGTAAGGAAAAGAAACCGATGTTAAACAGCGTCGCATGCGTAACATCACTCTCGAATAACCAGCCAAACAGGCCACCTGCAATGCCGTACGCTAAGGCAGCGCCAGCCGCATAGATGGGCCCTTCGAGGAAGTGCTCTCGGTAACGTGTTAACGGCGTTAGGACCTCTGCTGAGTGATGCACTTTGTGGATGACCCACAGTGCCGGCACTTTATGTTCGGTGTAGTGAATGATGGAAAAGATAAAGTCATACAGCAACAGCGTTACCAAGCTGAAGAGCAGCATCCATCCGTAGCTTATGTCCAGCGTAGGTCCGGTACCCCAAGTGTCTGCCAAGCCATTCATAACTAGGGTCTCGGCGAAGGTGCCAACACTTAAAATCAGGGCGGTGGCCCAAAAGGGTCTTAAAAAGCGCTCAAAGACATAAAGGGTGATATCAACACGAGCAGATACATGGGTATAGATATCGCGTGGTATGAGAAACTCAAGTAAACCGGCGGGGCGCTCGCTACCTGACGCATCCTTCGAGCCACGGCCGCCACGAAAAAGCCAGATCGTTACAGCAAGCACCAGCGTGAGTAATAGTAAGGGCCAAGTAAGATCTCGCGGTAAATTGTCCCGCAGTAGCGTGAGCAGCACGCTCGAAATATCGGCTAGTGGTCCGATGACAAGACTCCGGCTCTCATGCGTTGATAAAAACGATACTTGGACTGAGTTGGAGGGTCCAGTGGCGTGGCTCTAATGCATTGAACTTTTGGTCGAAGTTTACAGACCTCAAACCTTGTCTGTGGTTTCTGGATTGGCGGAATTACGTGCCTGACATGCAGAGTAGTTGGGAACCGATGCGTGACTCTGTGAGAAGTTAAAACGTCAAATTTTTTACTACGGCTAGTAAAACCCCGGTTTCCATCGTTAAAGCGTTAAGTGTCTGCGTTCGGTATTTTTGTTTCGCAACCCCCGAATTCACCCATAGGGATTAAGTCTGACGCTTGGCGTTCGATCGGTTTTGGATTTCTATAGCCGTATAACAAAAGCTAATGAGGAAACCATGAAACTACCGTTCAAAAAGACTGTATTAATGGCGGGATTGGTCACGGCTGTGCCGCTTGCGCAGGGCCAATCGATCTTGGAAGAAGTGTTGGTGACGGCGCAACGGAAAGCTGAGAGCTTGCAGGACGCGCCGATTGCGATTACCGCCTTTCAAGGGGAGGATATTGCGGCTCGTGGTATTAGAGATGTGCAAGATATCAGTAATTTTGTTCCCAATATCAACATTGCTCCCTCTCCGGGGGGTGACACGGGTGCAACCATTGCGATTCGCGGCTCAACAACAATTAACCCAGCGCTCACATGGGAGCCCACAGTTGGTCTCTACTTGGACGGTGTGTTTCTGGGGAAAAACCTCGGTGGTATTTTTGAGGTCGCTGAACTTGAACGAGTTGAGGTACTGCGCGGTCCGCAGGGAACACTCTATGGAAAGAATACGCTCGGTGGGGCAGTTAATCTCGTTACCCGCACACCGGGAAAGGAGTTTGGTGGATATGTGGAAGGCGGCTTCGGTAACGAAGGTTATAAAGCTCTTCGCGGTCGTATCGACACGGGTGCCTCCGGTGTCGTGGGAGAGGGGCTTGGTGAATTTCGAGCGAGCATTGCTTATTCAACGCAAAGTCGCGATGGTTTCTATGAAAATAAAGATCTAGACCCTACCGGTGGTTTTAATCCCTTTGTCAATCAAAAGTCCAGTTCGACCTTCTCTGACATGGACAGTGATGCGTTTCGCTTGGATGCCGTTATCGAGGCCTCCGATACGCTGTCATATCGGTTTAGTTTCGATCAAAGCGATGTCAGCAAAGCCCCCAGCATGGGCCAATTAACAGACGTCAACGAAGCGTTTTTTGCGGGATTGGATCTGGGTTTTCTCGGAGATCTGCAGGCGCTTTATGAGACCTCACCGGATCGTCGCGCGACTGCGATAAGTAACGACCAATCGGGATTTGAAAAATCTAAGGTCAGAGGCACCTCGCTTACCGTGACCAAGGAGTTTGAGGCCATGACCTTCAAGTCGATTACGAGTCAGCGCGATCTTGATTGGTCAGATCGATTGGATATCGACGGTACGCCAATGAACCTGTTTACGTCGCAGCGTCAGGTCGATTACGAGCAGTTTTCTCAAGAATTTCAGTGGTTGGGACAAACTGACTCCTCAAACTGGGTTGCTGGGCTGTACTACTTTGCGGAAGAGGGCGACGTTTTTAATCCGATCTCTTTCTTTGGTCTGTTTGGCGCACCCGCGGATAACAACGAATACGGTCTCAATAACACGTCTTGGGCTGTCTACGGACAGTACGAGCGGCAATTGAGTGACCGACTGACGGCCACTGTGGGGCTTCGCTACACGGACGAAGAAAAAGATCAATACGTCTTCCACCCGCAGGCCTCGACTGGCGGCGTTGGAGCGTTTAACGTATCCGACTCTGATAGTTGGAATAACACGACCGGAACTCTGGTGGCGACCTATGCGCTGTCTGATAACGTCAACGTGTATGGAAAACTGGCCCAGGGATGGAAAGCCGGTGGTTATAACGGCGAAGCGCCCTCGGCTGATGCCTTCTTTGAAAGTTATGACCCTGAGGAAGTGCTGTCTCAAGAGCTGGGTTTCAAGTCTCGATTGATGGATGACCGAGTTCAGCTCAATGCCGCGGTGTTTATGAACGATGTGTCAGATATGCAGTTCAGTGTATTTCTGGAGGGTACGGGTGGGGCAGCGTCTACCGTTGATAACGCGGGCGCCGCGACCATCAAAGGAATTGAGATTGAGTTGATCGCTCAGCTGTCAGAGTCACTTCGATTGGGCGCTAATCTCGGCACCCTCGATACGCAATACGATGAGTTTATTGAGCTTGGTCAGAACGTTAAGGACGCTAAAGACTTTCCGTATGCGCCTGATCGCACAATGAGCATCGACCTCGATTGGGCAGTGATGCAATCAGACTGGGGTAGCATCGACGCACATGTCGATTGGAGCCGAAAAAGTGATTATGTGGCCTACACAAACCCGGATCAGAACGTCACGGGCCAGCTTGGGTCGTACAGCATTCTTAATGCACGGGTAAGTGTCAGTGATGTGCAACTGGGCGATAGCGCGCGGTTACAGGTATCTGCATGGGGTAAAAATATCACCGATGAGGAATACCGAGAAAACATCATTCCATTTGGGCTCTGGACGGTTAGCTATTGGGGACAGCCGGCGACTTACGGAGTTGATTTACGCGTCGATTTTTAGAGCGAGCCTCGCCCCTTGTTGATGGTACCGGGTATTCGTTTTCGTCACGGTGATGTCATGCATTGTCCAAGCGAAATCAACTGGCGTATGGGCTCATTTGGACAATCCGTGTCTTCGGACTTGAAAAAGACAAGGTGAGGAGTATTATCGCACCTCTTCGCGCCCGTAGCTCAGCTGGATAGAGTACCTGACTACGAATCAGGCGGTCGTACGTTCGAATCGTACCGGGCGCGCCATACAAGAGAGCCTCACCCTTTGGGTGGGGCTTTTTTTTATGGCATGTTTTTTGGTCGAGACAGCTTAGACGTTCTACCGAGGTGGTCATCTCACCCATTGCTACCAATCGTGCGGAATGTGCGGCCGCTTGTTGTGCTTGGCGACTTGAAGTTACGTCTTGTCCAATACAGATAAGACCAGCCAGACGCTGCTTATCGTCCTGGTAAGGAGTTAGGTTCCACACATAGGAGCGATAAGAGCCACGAATGTTTAATTGCATTTCATGCTCTGATGTCGTTTTACCTGCCAGACCCGCGTCCATTGCTGCTAGTAACTTATCGGCGCCAGGCCCGCTTTCGAGTACATCTTTAATCGGTATCCCTGCCTTTGGTTGAAGGTGTGTTTCAAACATGGGCAGCGAACCCTGATTCCAATCTTTAAGTTTCATGGAATGATCCAAGACTAGAATGGTCGCCGAAGACTGCTCGATGAGCGCGGTTCGATAGCTAGCTTCCGTGAGCAAATCACCCATCAGGGCCCTCTGATGGTGGAAAATTGTTGATAGGCCTCTGGAGATGAAGCCACCCAAAAAGACCATGGTTACTGTGGCCGTAATCCATGTTTGCGCTGATTGTTGGTAACTCGCCTCTTGGCTAATGCCCGAGGGTATGCCTGCGACGTACAACCAACCGAAAATAGCTATCGTTGCTGAACTTAGGCCGACTGCCCCCGAGTGCAACTTTGGACCCTGTCAACATACCTGTGACCACGATGAAGACCAGTAACATCAACTTACCACCACCCAGGTGACCGAATGACCAAAGCCCAAGTACAGCTAAAACGTACAGACTGGATAGCAGGGCAACTAGTCTCAGCTCATAGGAAAGTCGATGCCGCAAGAGAGTAACGATGATCATAAACAGCAGTAACACTGCCTGCATGACCATCACAGGAGTAACGCCAAAAGATGCTGCTCTTGAAAAACTGGCCAGTAAGCCGGGCAAACCCAGAATGCACAGGACGATTAAGATCGCATTGCAAATTTTGCTGTTAAGGGACTTTGTTTGAGTCTCAATCGATGTGTTGCTCGAGGGCCCGACGCTGGTGAACGGAGAAGAGTTATCTATGTCGGGTGCAATAGTCACTTCTCAGCCCCATCTCTTTTATATTCTGCTCTTAGCCTACTACTTTTTGATCTACCAACGAGAAGCTGAGGGTCGATTTACTTAGGAATTATATTGATAGGACTAATTTGACTTGCTCTGAAATGAACTCCTGCCTAGTGTTTGCAGTTAAGACGGCTATAGGAGAACTTTGTGCCCACACTCACACTGACCCAAATCGAGACTCTCTGCAGAGATGCACTGCTCAACGTGGGCGCAAGCCAAGAGCAGGCGGATATCGTAGCGGCGGAAATAGCGGATGCGGAGGCTGAAGGCATCAGGAACGTGGGTTTGGGTTACATGCACCTGTACCTGAAACACCTCAAGGTGGAAAAAGTAAAACCGCACGCGTCTCCAAAGATTGTCAAAACCTCAGCTGCGAGCACGGTGATCGATGCGGACTTTGGTTTTTGCCATCACGCCTACCTAGTGGGCGAGGCACGATTGATCGAGACAGCCAGAGAGCAAGGGGTTGGAATGATGTCGATTCATCAGTCGTCCTCTGCCGGCGTCCTTGGTTGGTTTGTGCGTCGACTCGCGAAAGAGGGGCTGGTGTCATTGATGTTTGCAAATAGCTCCAAGGCGGTTGCCGCTCATGGGGGGAAAGTACCTTTCTTTGGGACCAATCCGTTTGCGTTTGGCGCGCCCAGAGCCACGGATGAGCCGCTGGTGGTTGATATGGCTACCGCCTCGACCGCGCGTGTCAATTTGGTCAAAGCGGCAGCTGAGGGGCGAGAGATAGAGCCTGGACATGCGATAGACAGTGACGGCAGACCCACAACTGATCCGGCCGCAGGACTCAAAGGCGCGCAACTGCCGGTCGGTGGTCCCAAGGGGTTTGGTCTTGGGTTGATGGTTGATGTTCTGGGCGGTGTGTTAACCGGCAGCAATTGTTCCTACGAAGCATCGATGTTTGCTACCACCGAGGGCGGTCCGCCCAATGTGGGGCAAACCATTATTGCTATGGACCCCGCATTTTTTGCGGAGGGTTTCGTTTCGCATTTGGAGTCCATGCTCGGTGAGCTAACTGAGGACAGCGACGTGCGAGTTCCCGGCGCGCGGCGCGCCGAGTTGCGACGCATTCACGAGGAGAAGGGCGTGGATGTTCCCGATAGCCTGCTTGCGCAGATTGCTGAGTTGTCAGCCGCTTAGCTTAGTGGCCACCCCGGCCACCCCGGCCACCCAGGCCTCCGAGGTGAGGAGGGTGGTTGCGTCGTCGTTAGAGGAACTCTAATCGAGCGTCGAGCAGTGCTTCATGTGCATATTCTGCGTAAGAGTGATCGAAAAGTAGTGAAAATACGTCATCTCCGTCCAAATCATGCCGGACGATGATGCAGTTAATGAGCGCGATCTGAGTTTGCGCGACATCGCCCGTATGAAAGGTGTCGGGGCTTAAGTCCACACCACAGAGCTTGGCCATCATCAGCGCTTTTTGTTCCCCTCGAATGACGAGCCAAGCGTGACTGTGTTGGCAAAAGAGAGGATAAGCTGACTTTTTGAATGCATCGTCCGCTGAAAGGGGCAAGGTTGCGCCGTTGCCGGGGTCAAGAAACCAAAATTCGCGCTGGCTCAACGCCATCACGAGGGTGTTGTCTTTTGTATTTATAAGCCGATTAGGTCGGTCCGGTAGGTCCCAACCCTGTTCGCGCAACACACGAGCGGCTTCTTTGCCTCTCAGACCCCATCGACGCCTCTCAGTGTAGTCCTCTACCGAAATCGCGCCGTTTTGCTTCGATCCTGATAATGGCGATTCAAAAATAGTATCGAGGTACTCGCTCATAGTGCTTGCCTCGAATTGTCTGGATCATAAAACGGGGTGTCGGTTACCTGCGCCTGTACCTCTCGGGATCCGTCTGTGCGAATACGGACGGTCGCCCCGGTGCTGGCATCCTCAGGGTGGACATAGGCGAGACCAATGATCTTATCCAAGGTGGGTGAGTACTCGCAGGAGGTCACAGAGCCAACGATATTGCCCTCGCGAATCACCAAGTGTCCCTCTTTAGGTTTTGGATCTGCAGCGCTCAGTTCGAAGCCCACTAGTTTTCTCTCCACCGCCACCTTAGATAGGACTTCAACACTCTTTCCACCGACGAAGAAAGGCTTCTTTTTAGCAATCGCCCAACGCAGCGATACTTCATCGGGTTGCGTCATACCGTCGGTATCTTGGCCCACGATGATGTGGCCTTTTTCAAGGCGGAGAAGCCGCTGAGCCTCAACACCGAACGGACGGATACCGGCTTCCTTACCTGCTGCAATCAGTCGGTCCCACAAAAAGCCAATAAGGGGTGACGGGACATGCAACTCGTAGCCCAGCTCACCCACAAATCCCACTCGCATAGTTCGCGCGGGTACGCCCGCCACACTGGCCTCACGGTAAGCGAGGTAAGGAAAGTCGTCCGGCTCAAGACTTATGTCGCAACCTGCTAGAGCGAGTACCTCACGTGACTTGGGCCCCGCTACATTGACGGCACTAAATGCGCTGGTGACATTGGCAATATCAAGGTCGAGTCGCCACTGCGCATTCCACCGCAGCATGTCTTGGTAGACGCGATCTACCCCGCTGGACGTTGCGGTGACATAGAAGTGTTGCTCGCCAATCCGGGCGGCAACACCGTCATCGGCTACTACGCCCTGTTCGTTGGTAAGCACCGCGTAACGTGTTTTACCAATGGGCTGCTTTACGAAGCCAAAGGTGTAAAGCCGATTCATAAACTCAGCCGCATCGGGCCCACGCAATTCTATACCGCCTAGGGTGCTGACATCGATAATGCCAACGCCGCGTCGTACGGCGTTGACTTCCTTTTGAATCTGGATCTCGCGCTGCGCTGGACTGCCGTAATAGGCAGGTCGTTGCCAATTGCCCGCCGGCATCATTTGGGCATTCAATGCGAGGTGGCGGTGGTGCAATGGCGTTCGCCGGAGAGGGTGAAAGCGCCGACCGGCCAGTAAACCCAGGGGCTCCGGTGCGAGTGGCGGCCGTGCGGTTGTGACGCCCGTCTGACTGACAGAGCGCTGCGTTGCATTTGCGACTAAACGTGCCGTTGGAAGTGCTGAGTGGCGCCCCTGCGAGGGACCCATACCCACGGTAGAAAAACGCTTTACGAGCTGAATATCGCGGTAGCCCATGCGGGTGGCATTTACGATGTCCTTGATCTGGAGGTCCTCGTCAAAGTCGACAAACTCACGACCTTTGGGATGCTTCACGAACGGCCACGGAAAATTAACCTTCTCATCGCATGACGTATCTTCGTCCACGCCGATCTCGGCCTGTGCAGGGAGGTCAAGCGCTCGCATTGCTTGGCGAGCGGCGTTCCTTCCACTTGCCTCAACGGATGCGAGGGCAAATACGCTGTTCACACTGCCTGCAAGGTGCAGGCCCTTTGGCAGATTAGACAGCTGGAACTGGGCGGTATCGTCGTCATAACTCAGAGAAGCCCCCGCTTGGCAGGCCAGCTGATAGGCGGGCATGAAGCCTGCCGACATGGCGAGGACCCCGCAGCGAATCGTAGCGAGCTTTTCTCCTACATCTGATGTGGCATCAAGTTTATGGACGTCCACCTCAGACAAAGCGTGGCCTAGGGCGTCGCTTCGTGCCTCAAAAACGGCTGCGTGCGAGTAGACCGTGATATTGCGCTGAATCGCCTGAGCAAGGAGCTCTCGATCGTCAGGGGTTTCACGAAGGTCGATGATGCCACCTACAGACGCGCCACCATCTTGGCTACTGAACGCTGTTCGGTACGCGTGGTCATTACCCGCTAGCACGACAATAGGGGCCTCAGGAATGACCCCGTATAAACGCGTCAGGCGATCGAGGGCACTGCACAGAACAACGCCTGGTAAATCATTATTCCGGAAAACGACATGCTGCTCACTGGCGCCTGTTGCCAGAATGGTTTGCTTCGCTCTGAGTTTGACGAGTCGCTTGCTTTGAAGAATCGGCAGGTAATGGTCGCTAAACCACGCATTGCAGGTGGACGAGCGGAAGACACGTATACCTTCGTGTGCTTCAACAGCCTCAACTAAGGCATTGCGCGCGCTTTGCGTTGTTTCGTATGTCGCCTCATAAGATGACCCACTTGCACTGAAGGATGCATACCCAAACGCGTGGTAGTTAAGTGAGCCGCCCAGGTGCGCCTCCTGCTCGATCAACGCAACCTGTGCGCCGGCATTGGCCGCGAGCAAGGCAGCGTTTAGACCCGCTGGCCCACCGCCAATGACTGCAACATCACAAAAGACGTAGGTTTTATCGTTGTACGGCGCCTCAACCGATAAATTACTCACGCCTAACCCGGCCGCTTTCCTGACAATGGGCTCCCAATAGGCCCAGATGCCACGCGGCTTAAAAAACGCTTTGTAGTAAAAGCCCACAGGCAAAAATCGACCGACCCAGTCGAGCGCCCGAGATAGATCAAACCGCAGACTCCCTGTGTAGTTTTGCCCTGTTACACACAGATCATTCTCTGCAGACAGGTGGTCGGCTAGCACGTTGGGCGCTTTGGATGTTTGCACGAGGCTATTGGCGTCGTGCCCACACAGTGTCAGTGGCCCTCTGGGTCGGTGATACTTGAAAGACCGAGATTGGAGCCAATAATTATTGGCGAGCAGCGCCGAGGCAACTGAATCACCCTCTAAGGCTTTGATTGCCTGCCCTTCGAATGTAAATCGCACAGCCCTTGAAGGGTCGATCCACTGCCCAAAGTATTCGTTACTCAAACGCTTCATGCGTCGCGCTCACTGACAGAGAACTCAACCCGATCTTTGAATATCTCCTCCGGGGGATAGGTGCGAATAATCTCATCGGTCACGTTATGTCGCTCGGCAATGAACCAGTAGCTACTCGGGCTATGAAGCCACCATTCGGTAACAATTCCAGTGTCATTTTCTTCATAGAAGACGTATCTCGCCCAGTCTTTATCCGAAACATCATGAACGTCGGGCATCGCCTTAACCTGCCCGCCGTAGACAAATTCACTGATATTTCGCGGCCCGTTTAGTGGACAGTTCATGATCTTCATTGACTACCTCAGTGACTCGCCGCCGTCGCGCCCATTTCATTAACCTGTTTAAACCGGTCAAACCGCGATAACTCGAAGGGCTTGATCAGCTCCGGCACTTTCCCACCACTCGCTACGAGCTCGGCCATTGTTTTTCCGCAGATAGGTGTGGCTTTAAATCCCCAAGTGCCCCAGCCCGCATCGATGTAATAATTTTCCACCGGGCTCAAGCCCATGATCGGGCTGTAATCCGTTGTCATGTCTGTGATACCCGCCCACTGTCTTAGCAGCCGCATTTCACTTAAAAATGGGAACATTTCGACGGCGCTAGAGAGCAAACTCTCCTTCAATGGTAGCGACGCACGGCTGTTGTAGAGCGGGTAGGGGTCCGAGCCTCCGCCGATGACTATTTCCCCCCGACTGGTTTGCTGAACGTAGCAGTGCAGGGCCGAGGAACTGACGAGAGGCGTCAGAAAAGGTTTCACGGGTAAGGTGACCATCGCTTGCAACGGGTAGGCAACAAGCGGAAGTTCAAATCCGGCTTTTCGTGCCATCGGGGCACTGTGCCCGGCGACAGCTTGAATCACTACACCGGCCTCTATGGGACCTCGGTTCGTATCCACACCCGTGACACGGCCACTCTTCACGTGTACGCCGGTGACTTCGGTCAGCTGGTGTAACTCAGCACCGCGCTGCGTTGCGCCCTTTGCGTACCCCCAAGCTACCGCGTCGTGGCGCGCTGTGGCGCCATCCTTGTGCCACAAACCGGCGAGCACGGGAAGATTAGCAGGATTGAGATTCAGCGTTGGCACAAGCTTGGCGATATCGGCCGGATCGATTAGCTCGGTTTGCCCACCAAAGTGTTTGTTTACCTCAGCTCTTTGTCGGAACGCGCGAACCGTAGCGTCGGTGTGCGCGAGGGTAAGCTGACCTCGCTGTGAGTACATGATGTTGAAGTCAAACTCATTCGAGAGTGCCTCATATAGCTTTACCGAGGCACTGTAGAACTTAACGCCTTCTGGAGTGAGGTAGTTGGAGCGAATGACGGCCGTATTTCTCGCCGTATTGCCGCCACCAAGATAGCCTTTCTCGAGAACCGCGACATCAGTGATGCCGTGATATTTTGCCAGGTAATAGGCAGTAGCGACTCCGTGGCCACCGCCGCCAATGATGACGACATCATAACGACGCTTGAGCGCCGTTGGGGCCGGCAGGTCGGCGTCTTTTTCGAAAGGGTAGTCCTTTGATAATCCGTATTTAAGGAGGCCAAACGGCATTGAGCACGACCTTATAACTTGCGTTATTTTTTTTTGATGTTAGCTGAATCTCTTCCGAAAACCTTTTCATTTTTGCAGTATTTAGTCTGCAGGGCCTGCGCCCAAACGTGAGCTAGACGTAGACGCTACCAAGGTTAATTTTGCAAGGCCCTGCAGCTGCTCCCAAAGCGCGGTGTCGACCGTTATGCCGTCACGTTCTGTTTTGGATCGGACCTCTAAAAGGTCGCTCTCATCATGACGCGCCAAGAGGTCGTATTCATATTCGGAGCGCATGGTGGGCAATAGGTCGACGTGATTGGCCATCACGACTGTAATACCTGTATTGGCTTTGTTTTCATCAGGAAGTTCCGATACCGCATAGATTCGAATGGACGGTACCGTCGAGCTCGCTCGGAACCCAATAACCTGTTCGGTTAGCGGCGTCTGCGAATTGCGCCAAAATGCCGTGACGTTCATACCGCGATTGGCGAGACGTGCGAGATATCCCATGACCAGCTGGCGTTGGCGACATTGTCTGATTTTTAATACGGAAAAGCCGCGTGCTCGTGCTTGAGTAAATGCCAGCTCAAGAGGCAAGTGAGAGCAAGCTAGAACGCTCACATTGTGCGCATCAAGCACCGTAATGTCCGTATCCTTATACAGGATGTCGGGAGGTGAGTAAGGGTGCTCAAGAGAGTATTGCTCGAGCGCTTCTTTGAGTGTCTTAACACCGTCGAGTCCAAAGCTCTCCATCCAACACAGCATGTCTGCGGCATCGGTAGCTTGCCCGTCCGAGAAGCCCAAGCCAATAAAGGCTTTCCAGGAAAGTGAATGGAGTTCGTTAAAGGAAACTTTCATGGTGCGGCTTGGGAGCGGGAGTGCTCAGGTGCAAGGGCAAAGCTCCAATCGTCGAAGTCGACCAGATCGACAGGTTCAGCGTTAAGCTCTGAGATCAGCGGAGCACCTTGAAAGAATGTGACTCGAACCCAACGCTCACCCTTTGGGTCGAAGCGTTGAGCACCCAAAAACGAGAGCTTCGTGCGTAATAGGTGCATCGGTTTCATGTCACGATGCCAGAGGTTTGCTCGAATTTCGCCGTAGGCGGATACGGCCATGGTTTGTATGCGACGAATAATGTCGCTGTCACGGGGATTGGCCATCAGGAAGTCGATAGTAAGTGCAGTGGGGTCCTCTTCAAGATGCCTATCTAAGTTTGCATGCACACGCTGGATGCGGGGACCGATAGCGATCGAGAGCTCTTTCTCTTCACCTTCATCAAGACCCCGGACACCCAATCTAGGTTCTTCCTTCTCGATGGAGCGATACCAAAACCAAAAGCGCTCATCAGGCGCCGTTAAATCCACCTGAAGCGCCCAATCCATATGCGTTTCGATCAGTTGCTTGAGCTGTATTAAGGGCATATCTGGAATCAGATCTAAGGACTCCTCTGCCGCCATGTAGTCTTCAAGCGCATCCGCGTGGTCTGGGTATAGTTCAATGAGAAGTGTGTTGATGAGCTCTTGGGTTTCCACCGTGAATGCGGCCTCTGCCCAGTCTGTAAGCTGTAACCACAGGTCGCTCTCTGGGGATACTTGATCAAGCCACGCCGTCGCCATGGATAATTCGTTAACCACATCCACATTTTTGGCGCGTTGATCGGCGTCCTCGATGTCGCATTCCTGCAGGCTTTGAATTGCGCGTCGCATGAGTGCAAGTAATTGCGCTTGAGACTGCTCATCGGCCACTTCTTGCTTGGTCAGGCTCAGTGCCGTCTCTCGCATATGAACCCACTGGTTAATGAGCAAGGGATGGTTGATGAGAAAGGGCGCCATGCCCAAACCCGTAGAGTTACCGATGCCAACGTACCGTTTTAGCTCGTCTGACAAGGGCACAGCGCTCGGGCTCTTTTGCCGCGCGATGTGCTCGACTTGATCGATGGAAAACTGGCGCAGTACATAGACCGCAGTCATTTGTGCAGAGAATGGCTGCCTGAAATCGGGGTTTTGTCGCAGTCTCGCAAAGTCAGCGATACCAAATTTCCCATTTCCGTAAACGGCCGTTGTTCGGTAGAGATACCCTGCAGTTTTGAGTAAGGATTCACACGGTTGTTGCCCTTGACTCAGCTGCTCAACGAAGGAAGAAAAATTTCGCATACTGCGGTTAGCGCGGGAGATGACGAGCAAATTCGAGTGTTGTCGACCGGCTTCCTGCAACGGTACATTTTCCGCTAGCGATGCCATCAACTCATCTTCAACATCACCCTCAACGAGACCAAATGTAAGGTCCCAAGCTTCAGCGATCACACGGTCGGAGCGATTGGCATCGTCTAGGTATCGAGAAAAAATAACCACGTGGTATCGCGCCTGCGGTGTCTGTATCCGATAGATAACTTCACCGTACCCATTGGCGTCCAAATCGAAACGCGTCTGTGTCACTTGCCAGCGCTGTCTTCCCATTTTACGAATGAGCGAGCGCGCGAAACTCAATCGACTACTAGAGAACGCACCTAAACGTGGCAGCTCCATAACCGATGACGGCGGTCTGAGCCATAGATTGGTAGGTTGTAATGAAGGATCAAGATTCACGTTTGAATGCCGCTCGAGCTATGGGTGCTGTAAGAAAGGTGATGCCGGAGTCGCCGCGCGATTAAGCAAAGATACCCAATTTCCACCCATGATTTGACTGAGTTCCCCGTCCGAAAACCCGCGCTTAGAAAGCGCATCGGCGATACCGGGGAAGTCCCGATTATCACCAAACCAAGAGAGGCTATCGGGCCATCCTGAATTGGACGATGAGCCCTCACCGTAATCCATGGTCTTCGACCAGCGACCATTTCGCATCCACTCAAGTACAGTCGTAGGCTGGCTTTGGCAAAGATCAGAGCCAAGGCCGATACGATCAATGCCCATACGCTCTGCAGTCCATACAACCATGTCGCAAAAGTCATCGAGCGTACATTTGGGACCGTTTTTTAAGTGGAATGGATACAGTGAGAACCCCAAAATTCCCTCGTTGGCTGCGATTGCGTCGATGACCTTGTTGGATTTATTTCGAAGCGCTGGATGGAAGTGACTTGGGTTTGCATGGGAGACAATGACGGGGCGCTCTGAGTAGTCAATCGCCTCAAGCGTTGAACGCTCGGCGCTGTGAGACATATCGATCACCATGCCGACGCGATTCATTTCTTTAATGACTTGCTTGCCAAAGCGGGTAAGGCCGCTGTCTTCGTCTTCGTAGCAGCCGCAAGCTAACAGGCTTTGGTTGTTATAGGTCAGTTGCATGATCATCAGACCGAGACGACGCATGACCTCAACAAGCCTGATTTCGTCTTCAATAGGGGAGCAATTCTGTGCGCCGAAGATAATGCCGATTCGCCCCTCGGCCTTAGCCAGCGCTATGTCACTGGGCTCATAGACAGGTCGGATGAGTTCAGGCATTGATTCAAAGCGCTGGTTCCATTCTCCGATTCGTGTCAGCGTTTCCCGCGTGTTCTCGTGGTAGGCAATGGTGACGTGTACACAGGTGAGACCGCCTTCGTGCATTTGCTCAAAGATCTCGCGCGACCACGCCGAGTATTGCAATCCATCGATGACTGTCCAATCTTGATTCACAAAATGGCTCCGGAGTTAGGCCTGAACATAGCTTGTCTTGATCGTTGTATAGAATTCTCTTGCATATTGCCCTTGCTCGCGGGGGCCAAAGCTCGAGTTTTTACGACCCCCAAAGGGCACATGATAGTCGGTTCCTGCCGTGGGCAGATTGACCATGACGCAGCCCGCCACGGCACGCTGTTTAAAATCGGAGGCGGTCTTCAAACTTTGGGTAATGATGCCAGCGGTGAGGCCGAATTCGGTGTCATTGAGAATGGATAGGGCATCCTCATAGCCATCGGCTTTAATGACACAGGCAATCGGTGCGAAGAGCTCCTCGCGGTTGATGCTCATATCATTGGTGCTGTTAATGAAAAGCGTGGGCTCCATGTAAAATCCCTCCGTTGGCGCTTCGATTCGGCTGCCACCGAAGGCCAGCGTCGCACCCTCGGACTTTCCCTTTTCAATCCAGGCTAAATTTTCACTGAGTTGGGTTTCAGAGGCTACAGGCCCCAGGTCAACGCCCTCACCGAGCGCGTGCCCAACGGTGGTTGTTTCGAGTTTAGCGATCAGTTTTGCGACGAATTCGTCATGCACGCTTGCATCGACAATGAGTCGGGAAGAGGCTGTGCACTTTTGACCGGTGCCGCTGTAAGCGCCCACGAATGCGGCGTTGACCGCCACGTCTAGGTCGGCGTCTGCTGCCACAATCAATGCATTCTTAGAGCCCATCTCGAGCTGACATTTAACCAGGTTTGCGGCCGTTGCCTTGGCCACCTCGCGCCCCACTGGAAGCGATCCTGTGAACGATACTGCGTGTATATTGGGATTGTTGATAATTGCGTCACCCACCGCACCACCGGATCCCATAATGAGGTTGAAGGTGCCTGCGGGCAGAACGGCTTGACGCGAAATAATCTCGGTGAGCGCCCAGGCACTCGCGGGGACGAGGTTAGCCGGCTTAAAAATGACAGCGTTTCCAAAGGCGAGGGCGGGCGCAATTTTCCATACCGCTGTCGCCATCGGGAAATTCCAAGGGCTGATGATGGCGACAACGCCGACCGGCTCGCGGCGAGTGTCGATCTCGATACCGGGTCTGACAGACTCGGCACGATCGTCGATTTGTCGATGCACCTCGCCGGCAAAATAGTGGAAGAATTGACCCGATCGGTATACCTCCCCTACGCCTTCCGCTCGGGTTTTCCCCTCTTCGCGAGCAAGCAGCTCTCCAAGTTCCCCACTGCGGGCGATGAGCTCGTTACCGATTTCCATCAGTGCGGCGTAGCGCGTCTCAAGTGCAGATTGTCCCCACTCAATAACGGCTGCGTTAGCCGACGTAATGGCCGCCTCAACTTGCTCGGTGGATGCCTGAGCGTAATGTCCAATCACATCACTGGTATCTGAGGGACTTACGTTGGTCACTGACGCATTGGTCTCGATCCACTCTCCATTGATATAAAGCTTATGTTGGTCGGTCATTGGCTCGTCCTTGCGTGGGCATATTCAAAACGTAATTGCGTGGTGTTTCGGCTGTGTCGATGGACGACATACTAAAGCCATAAGTGCCAGTAATACATTGAAAAAAACACCACCTTGGGGTGGGTGAAGCGATACACTTAAGTCGCTGATAAAGAGGGCTCAGAAGGGCGGTAGTGTATCGGGCTTCCTCTTTGGAAAAGTGGCAGTTTAAGGGTCCCTGAGCAGATAAATTTTGAGTGATTTTGGATGTAAACTCCGGCTTTGTTACCGCGATAGCGTAATCGTCATTGTCGACAAGCCTGCAGGAATGTTGGTACATCGCAGTGGCATCGATGCGGGGGAAACGGTCTTCTTGATGCAGACATTGCGCGACCAGCTAGGACAACATGTTTTTCCCGTACATCGTCTGGATAAACCCACCTCGGGCCTCGTGATGTTCGCCCTAAATTCACCGACAGCGCGTGCCTTGTCACAATTATTTGAGCAGGGAGAGGTGCAGAAAATCTACACGGCCTTCGTCCGAGGCCACACACCCCAAACCCTAAATATTGATCACCCTCTGCGTGATGAAGTTGATAGCCAAGGACGGAAGACGAAGGAGGGGACAGTTCGGGAGGCAGCGACTGAATTGCGAACGCTCACTTCGTGGACGGTGCCCGAACCTGTGGATCGATATCCTGAAGCCCGTTACTCACAGGTTGAGCTGAGACCACTGACGGGCCGGTATCGGCAATTAAGACGCCACATGAAACATATCTCTCACCCGATTTTGGGTGATGTTAGGTACGGAAAAGGAACACACAACCGCTTTATCCATGAGCGTTTAGGCCTGAAGCGGTTGTGGCTCCATGCCAACAGCCTGGCATTTCAACATCCGGATACAGGTGAGTTACTGACAGTTGAATCCGACCCGCCAGAGGACTTCAAGGCTATGCACACTTGGCTAACTAACGTCGCTGAGGGGCATGATCATGGCTGAGGGGTTAGGAGTGTACCGAGACGCCACCGAGTGCGGCTGTCGTATGGCAGTACAAAAGCATTCACTTTCGCGGGGGTAGACAAGTTCCGTGACTAATGCGCGGTGAGGTATGCGCTGGAGCTTTCAGCATTCAACCGTCGTAACAGGTATTTTTAACCCGTGAATAGCGAGGCCGCCGCGAGCGGTCTCTTTGTAGCGACTGTCCATGTCTCTTCCGGTCTCTCTCACTGTTTCGATCACTTGATCCAAAGAGACCATAAACTGCCCATCTCCGGCCAGTGCGAGGTCTGATGCCGCGATAGCCTTTACCGCACCCATGCCATTTCGCTCAATGCAGGGTACTTGGACCAAGCCGCCGATGGGATCGCATGTCAGGCCAAGGCAGTGCTCGACGGCTATTTCTGCTGCGTTTTCGATTTGCTTTGGACTGCCGCCCATAGCAGCAGTCAATCCTGCAGCCGCCATTGACGCAGCTGCGCCAACCTCGCCCTGACAACCGACCTCAGCGCCTGAAATAGAGGCATTCATCTTAAACAGACCGCCAATGGCTGTCGCTGTTCGCAAAAAGGTACTGACGTGTCGATCAACGCCTGCGTTATTGAGTTTGTGTTCGTCTAGGTGTGCCCGTAAGACGGCAGGTACGATACCGGCCGCGCCGTTCGTAGGTGCGGTGACCAGGCGTCCGCCCGCCGCATTTTCTTCATTGACGGCCATAGCGTAGACCATAGCTCGTTGTGCGGCGTTTGCGGGAGCCTTGTCGCCTTGCGAGTTGTTGAGTAGGCGCTGCCAAAGCGTTGCTGCTCGTCGTTTTACCTTTAAGCCACCCGGTAACTCGCCCTCGCACGCGAGCCCGCGCTCAATGCAATCGCTCATGACATCCCACAGTTTTGTTGCGATGGGGTCGCGATCAGCGCTCCTTAAACACAAGTGCTCATTACGCGCTTGTAATTCAGCTATGGTGAGTTGCTCACGGTCACACAGGGCTATCAGCTCGGCCATGGTCTTGTAGGGAAAGGGAGCAGGATCCAGCGTATTTGCCGTGGTAGAAAGCGTTACGCCTTGTTCATCCTCCACCATACCACCGCCAACGGAAAAGTACTGCGCGCGGGCCACCTCCGTTGTGTTTTCCCACGCTATGAAGGTCATGCCATTAGGGTGCCCTGACAGCGGCGTCATATCCCTTAACAGGTCGGTTGAGCCATTAAATTGAATCGAACTACCCGTCAGCGTCGTCAAGTAACCACGGCTTACCGATTTTGCCCAGGCAGCCTCAATATCGGGCAGTGTTACCGTCTCGTAGTGATAGCCCATTAGCCCAGCAGTGACTGCGCCGGGTGTGCCGTGACCATCCCCCGTTGCTGCGAGAGATCCGTGGAGCGTGACTTGGACTTTTAGGGGGATATGGCGCGCGCGACTGTCGATTTTGCTGAGAAAATGCTGGGCTGCGTGCATGGGGCCCATGGTGTGACTCGACGAGGGCCCGATACCAATTTTGAATATGTCGTTTAAAGCGAAACCCTGCATCTCTCGCCCCTTTCTTTTAGGCCGTCAACCTATCTGAAAGCGTTGTCCTAAAGTAGCGATTTTCTGCTTTTGGACTAACAACTTTGGGGTATTTCGCCTAGGCCAAATTAAAGGGAATCAAGGGTTCCATTGAGCGCTATAAACCCCTCAAACACACGGCTCAGGTTACGGTAGCTCGGACTTGATATTCCGGTGCCTCGAAGCGTCTTGTGTCGATAATAGTTTCCAGCGCCTCGAGCGCCTTGGTTGTATCCGTTTCGGTGTTATAAAGCGGCGAAAATCCGAAACGAATGATATTAGGCGCGCGAAAGTCCACGATGACGCCCGAGTCAATTAACGCCTGACTGATTGAAAACGCATCGTTCAGTGCGATGCTTACCTGTGAGCCACGCTTCGCGTCAGATCGGGGTGTCAGCAAGTCAACGGACACACTGAAAGAGCGCGCATCCAGTTGTCGAATGAAATCGCCGGTCAAGGTTAGGCTCCGCTGTCGAAGAAGCGAGATTGGCACATTTTCGAAGACCGACAGCCCTGATCTGACTGCGCTCAAAGCCAGCACACTTTGCGTTCCTGTCAGGAATCGCCGAATGCCATCGGCAGGGCGATAGCCCGATTCAAAATCGAACATGGCCGCGTGCCCCATCCAGCCTGAGATCGGATTGGCGACCGATTGATGTCGCTTTTGCACGTAGAGGTACCCGGGTGCGCCAGGACCGCCGTTCAAAAATTTGTAGGTGCACCCAACAGCAAAATCAACATCGGTTGTGACAAGGTCTATGTCGATAACACCCGCGCTGTGTGCCAGGTCCCAAATTACAAGTGAGCCCGCTTGATGGGCCGCTTCTGTGATCTTTTGCATGTCACGTAAGCTTCCTGTCTTGTAATCGACGTGCGAGAGGATCAGCACGGCAGCGTCATTCAAATTGTCTGAGGTCATGTCAGAAATCGATAGCGCTCTGATGGCACACCTGTCCTCGCCAAGGAGTCGAGCGATACCGGCGGCGATGTAGTTATCGCTGGGAAATTGCTGGTCTTCCACACAGACCACGCGGCGCGACGGATTTAATTCCAGGGCGGCGAGCAACGCCTTGTAGAGATTTATGGACAAGTTATCGCAACAGACGACGGTGTCTTTTTCGGCGCCAATGATGTGCGCTATCTCATCGCCTACAGTGAGAGGGAGCTCAATCCAATTGTGACTGTTCCAGCTTGCTATGAGGTCGGAGCCCCATTGCTGCTCAACCGTATTGGCTAAGGCTGCGGGGGTCGTTGTTGGAAGAGCCCCAAGAGAATTGCCATCGAGATAGACCCTGTCCTCGGGTAGGTGAAATCGAGAGCGAAGGTGATCAAAAATAGACTCGCTCACCGGTCTTTACCGCCGTCGTTCGAGCTCAGTACCTCAATCGCGGATGTAATGCGGCTAAAGGCACTGGTTTGCGGATGAATCAAGTCAAAATGACCGGCTCCCGATGCGACCGCAACGTGCGATGGCGCAAAGGGCGCAACTTGCTCGAAACGTACGATGGGATCCTCCGAGCCGATAATGATTTTAACGGGTACACGAAGTTTTGAGCGTGTCACAGATGCTTCTTGATAGCGTGTGTCCGGTGTGTACGCGTCATCGCCCATTAATTTTGCCACCATTGATTGGCAGCTTCCTTTCTCTTTCCCGTAAGTCACTAGATCAATAATGGGCGCCAGCGCAACGACGGCACGGATGTTTAACTTAGGGTCCTCGCTTGCTTTGAGCGCAAGGTGCCCACCGGCGGAATGGCCAATGACCAGTGGGGCGACCCCAGTATTGTGACTTACATAATCGATTGCCCGCTTAACGTCCGTTAGCGTACCGGGCCAGCCGCCACCGGCATCGCCCACTCGCCGATATTCCGCAGCCCAGACGTCATAGCCTAATTGCGCTAGTGCCTGTGCCATGGGGAGAGCGTGATCGACACCGTAAGCATTTGACCAGCAGCCACCATGAAAGACGAGGATGGTTCCTTGTCCCCCATTACTTTGGCTAAAGCGCGTCAGTGTTTGTTCAGCTGCGTCGCCGTAGGAAACTTGTGTGAAAGGCGCTGTGACTTTTAGGTCGGTAACGTCGGTAAAAGACACGGGTTCCGGTAAGGCGGGCGTGGCCATTAAGCAGGCGGAAAAGCTCGTGAGCCAGAACAAGGCAATGGAACGGTGAATAAGAGTCATACCTCAGTCTAGCTGATTTTTTTAAACCACCGGAGTAACTGCGACGACATGTTCATTGGGTATTGGCAATTTTAGTGTTTGCGGCCGGCTTTAAAGTTGCTCGCGGCCCAGCTCAGTACTCCATAGGCAATAGCGAGCAGCAGTACCGCGCCAGCTTCATACATAAGCTTCGTGGGTTCTGAGTCCTTGCTCAGAAGAATGAGTCGGGTAATCCCTGTGATCGCGATTAAGACAGGCAGGGTCACCGGTACGCTGTGGGTGGAGTAGTAGGCATAGGCCATGCCAAGGACTTCTAGGTAGATAAATAGCAGCAGTAAGTCCGCGAGGTTTATGTCACCGGTTGTCGTAAAGTCCGACAGCTCAAAGCCAACCGCAACAATGGCAAGCCCCCCAATGAGAAGTAGCAAACCTCGCTCGGCAAAGGCAAAGAGCCCCAGCACTACCTCGTCAAAGCGATCGACAAATTTCGGTGCAACGGGACTCTCTGAAGATTCGTGTTCTGTGCTCACAATACGTTTCCTGCAAATGCTTCGATAGGGTAATTACGATGCAACTCCAGCTCTCGTTTAAATTCCAAGAAAATTTATGATTAGGGACCTATCTGGGAAATGCTTTGATATTGTCTGCACACAAAATACGTAAACCAATAAAAATATGAGGTGCGAGCGAGTGACAATTTCGTTATGTGAAAGACTTGAGCAGCGGCGCGAGTCGAAGCCCGACGCACTTGCCTACATTATTGATGGCGTTGAACGAAGCAATCTGAACAGCATCGATCACGTGTTTCGCATTGCCAATGGGTTAATCGCCGCTGGCATAGGAAAGGGCGATCGCGTCGCGGTGCTGTCTCGCAATAGCGTCGAATGCGCGGAGGTGATGACAGGTATCCTGTGCGCGGGCGCCAGTATGGTTCCCGTTCCTAATACGGCGACGCCAGAAGCTCAGCGCAATATGCTGCTCGACAGTGAGGTGAAGGGTTTGTTCGTGTCAGACCAATACCGCGACGCCGCTCTAACCAACTTTTTAACCTTGCCGTCAATTAGCAAAGCGCTTCGTTTCGCCCTTGAGACGCCCTGTGAACAGTTTGCGGATTATCATTTGTGGGCAGAGGCATTCTCCAGCGAGTCACCGGATGTTCACATGGAACTCGATGAGGAATATGACATCCTCTACAGCTCTGGCACCACCGGTATTCCCAAAGGGATTATTCACAGCCATTTAGCGCGTAACTTATTGATTTCTGGCACACAAAGCATGGCGTTCGATGAGGCTGTTGTGCTGACCAGCACACCACTTTACTCAAACACTACGATCACCACCTGGTGGCCCTCGGTATGGATGGGAGCGACACAAGTGATCATGCGTAAGTTCAATGCTGAACGTGCTAACGCGCTCATCGCAGAGTACGGCGTTACGCATGCCATGTTGGTGCCCGTGCAGTATCAGCGTATGTGGGCTGCCGAGAATCACAGGCCCGAAAACTGGCGCAGCGTGCAATGGCTGCTCTCAACCAGTGCACCGCTGTCTGCTGAGATGAAAAAGAAGATTCTGCGCGACACCCAAGCGCAGCTTCTCGAGTTTTATGGACTCACTGAGGGTGGCGTTGCCACCACGCTTGTGGCGAGAAAGGCGGCTGAACTGGGCAAGTTGGCGTCGGTTGGCCAAGTGCAGGCAGGCGGGGAGTTGCGCATTCTCGGAGAGGGGGGTGAGCTTCTTGGACCCAATGAGGCGGGCGAAATTGTGGGGCGTACCGGCATCATGAGCGATGGCTATCTCAATCGTGAGGAGGCCACAAAAGCAATGCACTGGTTTGATGAGGACGGAAGACTGTTCTATCGCTCGGGTGATGTGGGTTACCTCGACGAGGACGGCTGGTTGTTTTTGAGTGACAGAATCAAGGACATGATTCTCTCAGGTGGTCAGAATATCTATGCAACCGATCTCGAGCACGCCTTGAACGCAATGTCGGACGTTATCGAGTCAGCAGTCGTTGCCAAGCCTTCAGAGCAATGGGGCGAGACCCCTTGGGCCTTCGTCGTGAGACGCGCCGGGTGTGACAAAACCGAGGATGAGATCCGTCTTGAAGCCAACGAAGCCCTGAGCCCTATTCAAGCCATTGCGGGCGTAACGTTCATGGACGAGTTACCTCGAAGCGACATTGGGAAAATACTGAAACGTCAACTTCGAGATAACTTTAAGGTTACGGCTTAACGCTCTGACACCATGTAGTCCAGAGTCATTGAAGTTAAGGCCTCGACACCCACTGGAAGCGCTCGCTCGTCAGCGTAAAATCGGGGTGAGTGATTGGGGTGGATAAGGGTAGGGTCGTCTGGTGCGACGCCCAAAAATAAGAATAATCCCGGCACCTCATTCGCGAAGTAAGAAAAGTCCTCGGCCGTGGTTGTTTGTGTGGCTTCAATGAAACGGTCACCGGCAACGATCTCCAATGTCGGTGCCATTTGTCGATAGAGCGTTGGGTCGTTGCGTGTCACGCCATAGCCTTGATCGATAACAATGTCCGCTGTTGCACCTGCAGCCTCTGCAATATTGGAGGCGGTTCGGCGAATGCGCGTATGGATGTCATTGCGCGTCGCTGCATCAAAGGTTCGAATGGTGCCCTCTAGCTCGACAGATTCAGGGATGATGTTGTTTCGAACCCCCCCCTCAATGCGTCCAACTGTCACAATGGAAGGTGTGAGTGTGGCATCGAGTTGGCGCGAAACAATGGTCTGCAGCCCCATAACAACTTGACTGGCTGCAACAATTGGATCGACGCCCGCCCAGGGCACTGCCCCGTGCGTCTGCTTGCCTTTGATCGTGATTTGATGACGATCTGAAGAGGCCATCAGCCCGCCTGGGCGTGTTGCGATGGTTCCCGCTGGGAATGGAAAAACATGAAGTCCAAACACGACATCGGGGCGAGGATTCTCAAAGACACCCTCCATAAGCATCAGCTCTGCACCGCCGATAGAGCCATCTGGCGTGCCTTCCTCCGCTGGCTGGAATATGAATTTAACCGTGCCGGGTAACTCATCGCCCATACCAGCGAGCACTTCAGCCACGCCCATTAATATGGCCACGTGATTATCGTGCCCACAGGCGTGCATGACGCCCACCTCTCGCCCTTGATAGACACCCTTGGCTTTCGATGCAAAGGGGAGGTCAACCAATTCTGTTACCGGTAAGGCGTCCATATCGGCACGTAAGGCGACAACGGGTCCGTCACCACCGCGTAAGGTGCCAACGACGCCAGTGTGCGCCACCTCTGTTTGCACCTCCATACCCAGAGCCCGCAAATGGTCTGCAATGATCTCAGCTGTTCGAAACTCTTGATTACTCAACTCTGGGTGCTGGTGGAAATCACGACGCCAGGTCACGACCTTGGGCATCACCGCGTCTATTTTTGGTTGAATATCAGCGGGGAGGGCATAGGAGAATGAACTGTGCAGGCACACCGCAAGACAGAGCAGGGATTTGAGAGTGTTCATGAGTTTCGGTCCTTGCTGTTGAGTTAATTGGGATAACACGCCGATATCGTCGCTCGGTAGGCGCAAAAAATCCATCTTTGGGGTCATCATTATCGTCAGTGCCCTCGAGTTTCGTGCGTGAAAAGAGGCGTGCTCAGCACCACAAATTAGGCTTCTTGGGCGTTCCCGGCCAGGCCCGCCAGACGATCCGCATGTGCTTGTCGGTCCTCGCGGACCCTCGCAATCAAAACTAAACCAAGCAGCCACAGCGATGCAGACGCTAATACGGTGTAGGTGCCAACGGTATCGAGTGTCGCCTGAGATACCAAACCAGGCTTTGCGTCCTCGGGCCATGCAGCGAAACTCAAAATAAGGCCCGCGGAGAAGGCGCCCACGCCGGCCATGCACTTCTCAGCGAAGGAACGAGCCGCGAGGAGGGTGCCTTCCATGCGCTTCTTGGTTACCGCTTCTACTTCCTCAACGGTATCAAACACCATGGAGCCGATGGCTGTGCTCGCAACAATAATGCTGCAAATGGCAGCGAGATGACAAAAGAGTACCGAGCCGAGTATTACCTTGGACTCGTTGGACGGCAGTAAATCAAAAATGCGAAGCGAAATCAGCGCATTCTCAAGCACCATAGCGCCCGCAAAAAAACCAATAGCCGTATTTCGTTTTCCAAAAAGGCGCGTGCACATTGGCGCCAGTTTTAGACCCAAAATGGGCGCGATAAACAACGTCATACCGATGGTTAGAATATCGATCGGCTCGAATTCCCAGAAATAGCTGTAATAAAAAAGCGTGAGGTTGGTGAAGAGCCCCGATGCGGCCTTACAGACGATGTACGCGACAAACAAGATGCGATAATTCCGACTGACATTCAGCGTCATCCAGATATCCTTGAGGATATCGAGCACCACTGACTGTTGAGTCGTCTTTTCCGCTTGCTTCGGTATGTGCAGGTCAGGAACATGTCGATGCGTTCCGATACCCGTAACGAGAATGGCTATAACCATGACGATGCCACAGGCGATGCCATAAACGACCCAGGTGTCCGGGTTATATCGTGCGTCTTCTGTCCCCTTGTAACTGCTGTAAACAACAAACAGCCACAACAAGTTCCACATGACTAAGCCGCCCCACCAGCCAAACCACATACGGAAGGCAATGAGCGAGCTGCGCTCAACATAATCTTGGGTCAGTTCCGGTCCTAATGCAGTACTGGGTATTTCGTAGAGCGTGATCGTGGTGCGGATCCCAATACCCATTAGCAGTAAATACCAAAATAGCCCTTGGTTTGAAATGCCCGCCGGTGGATCCCAAATAAGGAAGAAGGTGAGTGCTACTGGGATGGCTGAGCCGTATATGAAGGGATGACGCCGTCCCCAGCGAGAGCGAGTATTGTCCGACAAGTAGCCGATGAGTGGGTCTGAGATGGCATCGAAGATCAACATGATCAGGATGGCGAGACCAGCTAAATCGGGCGCGAGCCCAAAGACTTGCACGTAAACAAATAGCAGGAAATAGGCGAAGGCGTTGTCTTTAATTCCGTAGGCAATCGAACCAAACCCGTAAAGGAATTTGGTGCTAAAGGGGAGTGCCGAACCGCTCGATTTCATCTGCACTGTCTTTATTCTTAGAGTCCTCTGAGACTACTGACAAAGTGCGGCGGGTGCAAAGAAATGTGACAGGCAGAAATCGGCAAAAAAAAACCGGGGCAGAGCCCCGGTTTTGGTGATCACCCTGCCCTGAGTTACACCGTAACAGCATTTCCTCGGAAGATTTTCGATAGGTAGCGACTTTCCGACGGTGCCGGTGCCGGTACCGAGCACTGCAGAACCGCGTGCACCAACCGAATCATTTCTTCTTCGAGTTCCTTATCGTTAGAGGGCTCCTCCGTATGAGCCCGGCGCGTAAGCTGTACTTGGTTAATAGCCGGTACGGTAGGAAGTCGCTCGCCCTCAACACCCAATGTGACCGTAAAGGCATGGAGAGAGTTTTTAACGAACAGTGCAAGCGCGAACTCCTCACGAGTCGATGCCAACGAGGTTTCAGGCGTAATTAATACGATCTGAGAGTTGGGCACCAATGCCGAGGTTCGCGCTACACGGAAGTGATGCGTAAGCTGATCGTGAACAAGCTTTCTGAATTCGTGGTCGCTGAGGACCCGATCCCATGGCTCATTGGCGTTAGCAGCGAGTGCGTTCAGCGGTAACCGCTCAAACGGGCTGCTTACGACTACATCATAACCACCCTCATTGCGGAGAATGTCGTCAAGGCTACGCTCCAAGTCATCGCCTATGGCACGACACTCGATGTCGATACCGTTAGGATTATCAACACTGTGTGTCATGGCATTCGCTGAATCTTCCGACTTTGTGAGAACCCAGAGTTTTTCAACGTTTTGGGCAAGGAAACCGTTGGCTATGTGCGTCAATTCATTCCGCATAGAGTCGCCAATCAAGACGATGCGCTTGCCCTTTAGTTTCGCAACTTCTGTCTCATTGGGTGGTAACAGCAATTCTCCCTCGGTCACCGACCGGTCGAACTTGAGACCGCCCGATGGGTGGAAGGTTTCCCCACTCACAATGTCATCGGCGAGGTGGAAAACGGTCGATAGCCCCACTTGCTCATCCGTTGGCATCTTATGAAGGTGCAGACGATTGAGAATGCCGGTTTCGATTTGCTCCGCCTGTTTCGAGGTTTCTGAAAAGTCAAAGAACGGCGCCGGTGCATCGATAAACGTACCGAGGAACTGCTCTCGTTGTTCGTCGCTCAATATGCCTGCACGAACCAGGCGTGTCATGAGCTTAGACGCAATCCCCGTGTGCATAAGGTACTTCGATGAGTTACCCAAACCACTGGAGTCCCTAATCTTCAGGACAAGGCGTGCAATAGGCTTAGGCAGCGCGTCGATATCAATACCATCCACTGCATTACTTGCAAGTGACATAACGTCATCAGCACTGAATCCAGCGGACATCCCAGCTAAAATGGCCTTGTGCACCTCGTTGAGGCGCTTGTTCTCAAGTACCAATCTACCGCGCCGATCAAAGAGTCCGGGCGCTTCGGCAGAACCTCGCAGACGCGCACCGTCAACGGGGCCGGGTGCGAGGGCATTGATTTGAATCTCCGGACCAAGGTGGCGGGAGAGAATCTCAGCAAGTACGCGCTGACCTGCTTTAGACACGGCGTAGTCGGCACGATTTGGGTAGGCCACAGCAACGTATTTTTCACCACCGAAGTAGCTCGATACGTTGAGTATTGAACCCTTTCCGCCGGCTTTCATTGCGGGGCTGAATTTACGAATAAGCGAGTAGTTGGAAATCAGGTTCGCTTCCATCGTGCGATCCCAATCCGCACGTGTCATGTCCACTACCATTTCCTCGGCACCTGAGATGCCCGCGTTGTTAATGAGGAAGTCCACATGGCCTAACTCGGCAACCGCGTGGTCATGTAAACGATCCAGTGCTTCGGGGTCACCCACATCAATGCCACCGAGAATGGTCACGCGTGTCTCCGGCCGCGGGTAGCCAATGTTGCGCAATTCATCGACGATGTCGTCGCGCGCCTCAGCTAATTTCCCTTCGCTTCGGGCGCTCAGAAGGACGCGCGCTCCCGCGATCGCAAGGAAGCGACCAAGCTGCAGGCCAATGCCTAAGCTACCGCCAGTGATGACGGCGGTTCGGCCCTTGTGAAGCCCGGGCAGCACTCTCGAAATGGAGGACGGCATTGAGCTTTTACCGGTTGAGCGTTTGATGCTCCGAGGCAACCACAAATTAATCGAATCCATTTTTCGGACCCGGTTTGTGAGTGTTGCCGCCCAATCGGCAGCAAACGTCAGCGCCTCTTCATCTTCGGTATCGTAGCGGACCATCTGATTGGGCTGGACTGCCCAAGTGAGATCACCCGCGTTTGCCAGAGTCTCATCTTCATGACGCCAGCCACGAATCAACGCCTCGACCGAGGCCCGGATGATCTCGTTCATTAAGTTACCGTGACGATCAGACGGGTTGGTTACGTAGACAATGGCCGGTGGCTCGCCGTCCGTAAACAAGCGATCCATGTTGCGCGCGAAGCTTGACGCGAACGCAACGGGTGCGACCACTTCATCGCGAACAAAGTTAGCGACGTCTTCATCGTTGGCCGTGCACAGCGAATACCCGTACTCGCCATTTGGCTTTTGCGGCAGCAATATGACGCCATCCAGACGTCCGAAATGATCCGACATCAGCTGCATAGAGCGATCAACCGACTCTCTACGCAGGGGATCTAGGTGTGACAGCTGCACATCATCGAGATTGCGCGACTGCAACAGAGAACGCGCGTGACCAACTGTGGTCAGATTTCTAAAGGCGAGCATGACGCGGGCGCCGCTCTGAATCTGGCGCTCTGCAAATGTCACGGCCTCCTGGTAGTCATCGCCGCCCAAAATAAGGACTACTTGACCCGAAAGATCCTCGAGACGCTTATCCGGCCAAGAAACGAGTTGTGAACGGCTCTGTGCCGGTACCTGCATGCCGTTGGTGACTTCGATGTGGTGCCCTGAGAGCGCTGAGGACTCATCTGATGCAAGCCATATAATGCCCGATGCAACGTCGGTCGGCGTGGGGTACTTGTATTCAAGTCCACCGTCCGATGTGCGCGTTGTAATCATAAGGTCCCGGAACTCTTTGCCGGTACTGCCGGGCTCG
The DNA here is from genome assembly GCF_026230195.1 of Candidatus Paraluminiphilus aquimaris. NCBI lineage: Bacteria > Pseudomonadati > Pseudomonadota > Gammaproteobacteria > Cellvibrionales > Halieaceae > Candidatus Paraluminiphilus > Candidatus Paraluminiphilus aquimaris. The sequence goes on from NZ_CP036501.1 coordinate 1,687,731, forward strand.
ACACCCTGCAGTTCATCCATTCGCGCAAAAACACTTTCAATGCGCTCTGACTCGATGGGACCGGGGAATAGCGTATTTACGCGAATACCCTGTTTCTCGCCCAGTTCAAGCGCGAGGCCCTTGCCCAGTGCATTGAGGCCGGACTTGGGTACAACGTATGGAATACGCCCGTAGTAATGTGTTCTTGAGAAGATCGTAGAAACGTTGATGATGCTGCCACCGGCCGACATATGTGGCGCGGCCGCTCGGGCCATGTTCCAGGGTGCGCCCAAGAGATTCATTGCGGAGTCAAACATCGTTTGATCTGAATCAGCCGCGCGCTTTTCTGCCTCGGTGAAAGGGATATCTCGGAGCGTAAACTTAGGTCCCGCAGCGCCCGCGTTGTTGACCAATACGTCGATCGGTCCGAAGGCGGCAACGGTTTTTGCAACGATCTGACGGCAGACCTCGGGATCCGCGCAATCACCTGTCGCGCTGACCATGAAGGTTTCTTCGAAGCCTTCGCCGACCAGATCGCCTATGAAATCATCGAGTTTGCTCTGATCTCGACCGGTTAGCATCACACGTGCGCCTTCGCGCAGGAGCTGACGGGTGATGTAGCTGCCGATTGAGCCGGCGGCACCCGTCAGGATGATGCATTTGTTGTCGAGTCGACGCCCAGCAATGGACTGCGTCAGCAAATCCTGGGGAATATCGCTCATATCATTCATCGAAGTGCTCCTGCTGATCCTGTTTCTACTTTTGTGAGTGTTTCGCCCCGCTCCATAGCGTCGCGGATTGCCCAAGCGCGATACAGCTCGTCTCGGGACTTTAGGTTGGTACGAGGTAATGCATGCATGGCGACATAGTTCGCACCCGCATGACGGTTTTCCCACATGGCCTGGTGCGCTTCAGGCACGCCTTCCATCGGGATAATGGTTGGCGGCAAGACGCTGATGTGACCTGCGGCGATTCGCTCTTGCATCTCTGCAAATTCACGGGCCGTATTAAGGTGCGTTCCGCGTATCTCCGCAGTGGGCATCAGAATGCGGCGTTGGCGCATCCAGACTTGCGGAGCATAAAAACTAAAGCGTGCGCCTTTAAGGTCCTCTGAGTAGACAATTTTGCCGACATTGGGTTTGACTAAAGAGGTCGCTAACGCGAGGCCATCGCGACCTGCTCGCTCGAATACAACGTCTGGTAGTCCGCGCTTGTCCAATGTATTGCGAAGTAGTGGGGCGATGGCTGAGCCAATTGGCTTGAGCGTGCGATCTGAAAAGGCACGGACCGATTCCTTAAATGCGGCCGACTCCGTGAACGGGTTGGGCATTTTTTGGAAGGGACCGGGTGGGTCAAATTCATCACCGAGTCGACGCTCGATCTCTTCGAGACTGACCACTCCTTTCATTTGAGCGCCGAAGCCAAGGGACGTAACGAACTCGCGCTGTGAGACCGTGTCGACCAGTACCGCCACTTGTGCACCGCGCTGGCACCCAACCTCGATCGCTTCGATCGCGACGGGGTCAACAATACCGTCCTCGGCACCGGGGCCGTAGACCACGAGTAACGACTGACCTGCTCGCAGTCCCGCTTTCGAGAATTGTGAGGCGGGGGTGGAGGCCCCGGCCTTGCCCATAAAGGTAAAGCGATAGCCCGATGAGGCGCCATAAAAGGTGAGCACACCATTTTCTCCAAGCAACTGGAATGAACGTGGGAATGCGGTTTCACCTGCGTGTGAGACAGAGTAATCAATCTGCCCACCGACTTTCTTTTCAGCCTCGGCAACAAACGCTTCGCCTGCCGCCTCCCAAGCGTCCCATTCTTTGGGGTCATCGGGTACGGCCGTGAAAATATCGGACCAACGGCTGTCTTTTCGGTTGATGGCGTGACCACCCACGGCTTCGACACGTTCGCCTCGGTTTTCACTAGAAACCATACCCAGCGCACCACAGCTGGAGGAAAGCGCACTGCGCAAGCAGTCATAACCCGTACCTGTGGAGGCTCCCTCGACAAATAGACGTTTACCGGGTTCGATAGCCAGCGTGTTGTACAGAGCACGATGAATCGTGCCCATGGTTAACCCATAGGATCCCGCTTCCTCGATACTGATTCCCGGCAGTTTGGCGTGGAGCTGCGGTCCTTGTACCGTCAAGAATTGAGCGTGGCTGCCATCGTTGCGTTCGTAGCCCTGAATTCGGAAGTCCGCCGCCATGGGGTCAAGCCCCTGATCGGGCGCCATAAGCTCGCTCTGCCCTGAGTAAATGGTGACGATGTCGCCGACTGACAAACGGCCTTCGCGGACCAAGTCTTGCCCGAGCTGAGCGACAATACCGACACCACCCGAACCGGTTACCTGCACGTCGGCATCGCGCGCATCAAAGGGTGATACAGGAATGCCGGTGATTGCCCAAATGTCGTTGAAATTCATCTCTGAAGCGAGAATGTAGACCAAGGCTTCGTTGGCGCTGGGTAAGGGAGTTGGCAACACTAACTCTTTCTCAGCAACCTCAGGGTCGCCGTGAAGAGGACTGCCGTCTTCATGCGATCGCATGACACCGTAGCCCAATTGGTATTGAGGAATGGGCGTAATGCCGGGGAAAAAACTGGCGCCCATGGGTAACAGTTTGCCCTCATCGATCAGTGCTGCGCGTTCATCCTGAGACGCATCGGGCTGCACTGCTTTAGGTTTGGGCGGTAGCGGTGCGCTACGCTTTTCAAGGAAAGCGGAGATACCCTCAGGGCCACACTCGGGGTCACAAACACCCTTAGCGAAAAGCTCAGCCTCGCGACGCAAGCCGGCAGCTTGTCCGTCACGCGCGCCGGTCAGCATCGCATCGATGATGAACTCGACGGGTTTTGTACGCCCACTATTGCGAATTTGCTCGAGTGCCCCAGCAACGCCGGAGTGGGTCGTCAGCGACTCGTCGATTGCAAGAGCCTGCTCTCGTTGATCCTTAAGTTTCTTCCTGCGCGCCATTGATACTTTTAGGGCATCACCACCTGAAAAGTGGTCCCTGAGCGCTGCCATCGCAGCTTCAACCGTGGACAGGCCCTCAGTGGTCACAATGTCGTCGATCAGCCCGATTTCAAGCGCTTTTTCGGCATCAATCGTGCGACCATCGAGCATCATGCGCAACGCTTCTGCGGCACCGTCTACACCCTGTGCGTCAAAAAGCTTCCGGGTTAAACGCTGTGTGCCGCCATACCCCGGTAACAGATTCAAATTGATCTCAGGCTGTCCGAACTCCGCGTGTTGCGCGGCAATGACGTGCGAGCAAGCAAGAACAAGCTCGTTACCACCACCAAGGGCAGGGCCATTAACGGCGGCGATAATGGGGATATCGAGGTTTTCTAACGTGGCAAAGGCGGTTTGCGCGGCGTTAGGAAGGGTTTGAGCAGATTCTAAATCACCCTTTTCACCGATCTTTAGGAGCTCCTTCACGTCAGCACCTGCAACGAAGGTGTTGCGTGCGCCCGTTACCACCATGGCTGACAAATCGTCTTGGTGGGCAAGCTGCGTTAGCGCCGTGTGCAACTCGTCGAGTGTGCGCTCGCTTAAGGCATTGACCGGTGGACTGCTAATGACCACAAGGGCCACCAGGCGACCGGGCGCAATTTCGTGCGTTTCCACGCGGAGATATCGCCAGGTCTGCACGACGCGACGCGCCTCGGTTAAGCGGCCGAAGTCCTTCCACTGCGTGACAGCGGTGCGGATTTCATCGACCGATTCGGGGTTCTTCAGTGTCGAAATGTCACCCAGCGGCTGATCCAGCAGAATCGAGCGCAATGTCCGGCGCATGTATTTTCCAGATCGCGTTTCGGGGAAGGCTGAAACCACCAAGAAGTCAGATGGGACTGCCGTCGCACCCTTTTCGGATCGGACTAACGACTGAAGTCGCGCCAGATCGTCATCGGATAGCTTTCGCCCGGCTGCAGCAACCAAAAACGCTACTGGCGTTTCGCCTTTTTCATCGTGAGGGGCGCCAACGACAACCACGTTGCCCACTGGCGAGTCCTCTCGCAGCGTCTTGTCTCTGAGGATGGCCCCTTCGATTTCCTCGGTGCCGATGCGATGCCCCGATACGTTGATAACGTCGTCAGAGCGACCATGGAGTGTGAAGGCGCCGTCGTCGTGCTGACGTGCGTAGTCGCCCTGCGTATAAGTAAGTTCACCACCCCATCGATTGAAATATACCTCTGTGAAGCGGTCGATATCGCCACGCCAGCTGTTCTCGAATAAATTGTCGGCATCGCCCCACAGCGTTCTTGCCAGATAGGGGTAGGGCTGTGTGATAACGAGCTCTCCTTTTTCTCCGGACTCGGCTGTACGCCATTGGGTTACCGTACCGTCCTGAGCGGTTTCCTCTGCAACGCGTACCTCCGCCTGCACCCAGGGAAGTGGCCATGTTTTTGCATCAGCAGAGAGCGGCTTGTATCCGCCCCAAGGGCAGCTGAAGACAATGCCACCATGCTCGGTTGCCCAGTAGGAGTTGATGTAGTGCTTGCAAATATTGTCCATCGCAAACTGCTGAACAGCGGGGGAGACCGGTTCCGCACAGAATGTCCCGACACGCAGCGACGACATGTCAAAGTCAGCCATTTCTCGCGCACTTGCGGGGTCTGTCATTACCGCTTTGAGGAAGGTTGATCCCGCCTTGAACAGCGTTACTTTGTACCGTTCGATAATCGAGGAGAATCGACCTGCATGCGGAAACAGGGGTGAGCCCTCTGCGATAACCGTGGTCATACCCTGAACCAGCGGTGCGGCAATAAGATAGCTCTGACCTGTAATCCAGCCGGGGTCGCCAATGACGTAAAGGGTGTCATCCTCGGTAGCGCTGAAGACGGTTCGCATCGTGTGGCTCACACCACTGAGCCAACTGCCGTGTGTGTGCACGACACCCTTGGGCTTGCCCGTAGAGCCTGACGTGTAAATGATAAAGAGGGGGAAGTTGGAATCAACACTCTCTACCGGAAGCACGGCGTTAAGCTTGGCCCACAACTCCGCGGCACTATCACCTGAAAGATCGGTAAAGGAAGAGAGACCCAAATGCCCAGCAATCCTTGCCTTCGCTGTATCGACCAGGTCGTTTGACCACTTATCCCGAGCATGCTCCACGATCTCTTGCCCGGTGTAGTCGACCACTATCACGTTGTCGATGTCGTGCTTTGCGTCGGCAAGCTGGCGTGCAACAGCCGTTCGCAGTTCCGCCGTCATCTCGGCGGGCAGTGCATTTTGCTTAGCTATCGAAGCACCAAGCTCACGCATCAAGTCCGAACGTTCTAGGGTGATTTCTCCTGCCAACGCCTCGTGAACATCGTTGTAGAGGGTTTCTGCTAAGGCACCCAGATCGTAGGTTGCCAAAACGGTTTGCAAGGTTTGTAACGCTGTCTCCCTCGGAATGTAGTTATCGAGCGCGGGGTCGGTATACGTACCCTTGTAAGCGACAACCTCGGCGTTTCTGTAACCACCGTCAGCGGTAATCACTAACTTAGCGCCTGCGTCGTGGATGCGGTCGGAGAGCGTTTTGGCGGAGAATCCGCCAAACACGGGCGTATAGACTACCCCCATGCGTTGGGCTGCGAGCATGTAAAAGACCTGCTCGGGAATATTGGGTAGGTTAAAGGCGATGCGATCGCCTTTCGAAAGCCCCAAGTCTTTCAGAACTTGCATCCGCGCCACGACTTCTTCAAAAAGGACGCGGTAACTGAAGTGCTGCTCGGTAACCGGTCCGCCACGACCCTCGTTCTTCGATGGATCCCAGCGATCACCTTCAAAGATAATAGCCGTCTTGTCAGCGCGGCCCTGTAGCAAGTGACGATCGACTAAGTTAAAGCACGCGTTTGTTTGTCCACCCGTAAACCATCGGTAGTAGGGCGCCGCAGATTGGTCCAGCACGGAGGACCAAGGGGTCCAGTCCTCATCGTCCAATGCCACATTTTCACCGCGAGAATCCCAGCCCACCCAGCCGCTATCGCCGGTGCGAGCAAGCCATGCACCGCTGGAGGCGTTCTGCCAGTGAATCTCTCTCGAAGCGACTTCCGCATGAAACTGATCGGCATCGTTCTGTATGTGGTTTCTAAGCGCATCCTCATCGGACTGTGACGGTAAAACGCCCCAGGTACGGTCATCGCTCATGCTTTTCTCCCTCTCGAAAAATCGTTGACGGAGGAGGCCGATTCAGCAGACGTCTGCAACGAATGCGACTTGCATCCAGAGCACACCTGCCAACAAGCACCGGAAGCCCGGTTCTCCCCACCGCTTGATTACGCCCAAGGTACGTGAGGAGGTAGTCGGTAGATCACCGGAATTGGTAATTTGTCACATGGTAAATACTGAGTATTGAGCTACCCAAACTGAAGCGCTTGCTGAAAAACGCGCTCATCAACGTTCCCACCGGAAGCCACCACGACGAGCTCCTGGTCGTCTGGCAACGTAGCCGGGTCGAGCGCGGCCGCTAGAGCGACAGCGCCACCGGGCTCTATTACCAATTTGAGCGTATCGAAGGCTACTTTCATGGCATTCAAAACGGCCATGTCACTGACGGCAAAGCCAGGCCCAGCGTAACGCTTGAGCACGGGGAAGGTGAGCTCCCCCGGGGTTGGCGTTACGATAGCGTCACAAATCGATCCTTGCTCAGTGGCATTCGTAACGCGCTCGCCTAAACTCAGTGATCGAGCGGTATCGTCAAAGCCCTCAGGCTCTACCGTATGGAGCGTTATGTCTTTGGCCAATGAATGGAGCGCCGTTGCCAGTCCAGCACTGAGGCCGCCGCCACCGCAACAACAGAGCAAGGAGCTTGCCTTGGCACCTGCATCCCTCAGTTGGTCGACGAGCTCAAGTCCGATACTCCCTTGGCCCGCGATGACATGCGGGTCGTCGTAGGGTTTTATCAGATGTAGCCCTTCCTGTGTTGCGAGCTGTGTGCCAATCGCCTCTCGACTCTCAACGCCGCGCTTATAGCGGACGACCCGGGCGCCATAAGCCTCGGTATTGGCGACCTTATTTGCCGGGGCGTCGTGAGGCATGATGATCGTAGCCCGAGCCCCCCATATTTTTGCAGCAAGCGCGACGCCTTGAGCATGGTTGCCTGAGGAATAGGCGACGACACCTCGTTCAAGCACTTCGCTTGAGAGTGCACTGACGGCGGAACATGCCCCTCTGAATTTGAAGCTACCGGTCACCTGAAGCGGCTCAGCTTTGAGCCAAAGTCTTCTCCCAGCGATAGCATCTAGCCGCGGCGAATTGAGCAGTGGGGTTTTTACGATATGGCTCTCAATGCGCTGATACGCGTCTTGAATTTCCTTCAGGGTAACGGTCACGGTGTGTCCTCTGGGCATGGAGTGCGAAATGTTTATTGTGTTTTCGCCACGCCAAAATTGATCCGGTTGGCATGAAATTTCGAAGTAAGACTAATACATACGGTGGGGCGCGTGCAGTGTTGGATTATGTGCAGCACGACGGGGGAAGAGAGGATGCCGGATTTCGGGGCAGGTCAGACTGTGTCGTGCGGGCCATCTGCTTGATTACGGGCGACGCTTACACCGATGTTCGACAGGACTTGTCGTACCTTCAGAAAAAGATGACAGGCGGTCTTTATCCCTCGATCTCCGATGGTGTGATGACACCGGTCCACTATTTATATCTAACCAGTAAAGGCTGGGAGCTTACGCTTACAAAAAGTGCCTATCTCCCTGACATTCCTCGCGACGGACACCACATCGCCGTTATCCCACGTCATGTGATGGCGGTGAGAGAGGGCGCTGTCTGGGATGCCTGGGATTCGCGGTTTAGTCGTCGCACAAAGAGCGGCTATCCCCGCTTGCTTGGCTATTACACCCCGCCAGTTTGAGACTGACTATCGGGGTCAGGCATCAATCCAGCGGACGATGTAATCCTCTAGCGCATCGAGGTCGACCTCAGACTCCGATACTACTTTTCCTCTTATGCCACGCGGATCTTTCCTCACCGACGAAACGTGGCCGCTGATAAGCGGGTGCCATAGTGGGAGTTCTTTGTTCTCGGATCGCAGCCTGTATGCGCAGGAGGCGGGCAACCACTTCATCTGATCAGGCGTCATCTTGCCTACGTCCATACAGTCAGGCACGCGGTTAAACCGCTCGCGATAGTCGCCGCATCGGCCACTTTTGACATCGAGTAGGTGGCAGGCCACTCGCGTGTAAAACACCTCTTCGGTGTCCTCATCCTGCAGTTTGTGCAGGCAACACTTTCCACAACCGTCGCAGAGCATTTCCCACTCTTGCTGGCTTAGCTCAGAGAGCGGTGTCTTATTCCAGTAATTAGCATCTTGCGACATGGCTAACTTTCCCAAATTATCCGCTTAGCTTGGCCGGGCACATTGCGTCATTGCCCTTCCTTGGAAAGGTGTGCCAACGAGCCTGCATTTTTCTCCCAATTGCGGCCATCGAAGGGCGTGTCGTAAATGGCGTCGATGGTCTCGGGTTTAATACATCGCGCGTTGACGCTCACCCCGTCCGGATTGGACCGTGGGATATAGAAAGACTTAACGCCACACCGGCTACAGAAGTAATGCTTCGCCATACCGCTGCCGAAGGTATACAGGGATAGCAATTCCTCGCCCCGAGTCAGTGTAAAGCGGCTTTCCGGAACTAGCAGGTGCTGATAGTGATTGATCTCGCAAATACTGCAGTTGCAGGTATGAGTCACCAGCACTGCGGGCGCCTCAACTGTCCACTCAACGCTGCCACAGTGACATCCTCCTGTGTGCGTTACACGTGGACCGGCCTCAGCCGCCTCTACTTTTTGGCGCCTGATGCGAATCTGTTCAATCAGACCGGAGGTGTCCCATCGACCGCCACCATTCACTTGCACATCCGCATACTGCTCATCGACCAGTGTGGCGATGGGTAAGTGCAGACCCAATCGGTCGGCAACATCGAGCGCAAACCCTAAGTCTTTTCGCATCCAATCGATGGCGAAGCCAAAATTGTATTCTCGCTTTGCAATCGTCGCAGCCCGATTCGTCAACTGCCATGATTGCGCCGCACCGCCTTGTATCGCCCTCGTTACCTCGTCTATGTCGAGGCCTGCACATTCAGCAAAGTGGAGTGCCTCCGATAGGCCACCCAAAATACCGGCGATAGCAAGTTGGTTTACCATCTTTGTTGTCTGGCCACTTCCCACACCGCCCATGAGCTGAGCATGCTTTGTGTAACAGCCCATGACCGGTTCCACTTGATCAAACGCTGCACTGTCTCCGCCCACCATTGTCGTCAGGACACCGTTCTCCGCGCCCGCTTGTCCGCCGGATACAGGGGCGTCCAAAAAGTGAACCCCAATGGCGTCGCAGGCATCGTGCATCTCTAATGCAAGTTCTTTCGATGTCGTGGTGTGATCTACCAGCAGTGCGCCTTGCGTCATCGTGGACAAAACACCTTCAGACTCAGACGTGACCGCACGAACGTCGCTATCATTGCCTACGCACAGAAAGACAACGCTTGCACCGACGGCCGCTTCTGCGGGGGTTGGTGCGGAGGATCCACCAAATTCGTCGACCCAGGCGAACGATTTAGTCTCGGTGCGGTTGTAGACGCATACGTCTAAACCATGACGCTGTAAGTGGCCAGCCATGGGATAGCCCATGGCGCCAAGGCCGATAAAGGCAACGCGTTGTTGACTCGACATGGGAGGGGTTCCTGATGCAAGGTTTAGACACAATTTCCGGAGTTAGTTGACCATGAAAACAGTGATAAGGCGATCTTTCGCCGCGTTATCGACCATGATTTTAGCGCTCAATGTGAGCGCCCAGGATTTGGGTCCAGGTGCACGGCCCGTTGGCGAGAATTGGTCTCGAAGCCCCGTGATGGCGACCAACGGGATGGCGGCGACGGCTCAACCCCTGGCGTCTTTGATTGCAATAGATGTACTCAAGGCAGGAGGCTCTGCTGTTGATGCAGCCATAGCGGCAAACGCGGCTTTAGGATTGATGGAACCCACCGGTAATGGCATTGGAGGTGATCTGTTTGCCATCGTCTGGGACCCAGAATCCAAGCAACTCTATGGTTACAACGGCTCAGGTCGCTCCCCTAAAGGCCGGTCTTATGCGCAACTTACAGCCGCAATTGCGAAGATGAAGGCCTCAGGTAAGCTCCCCGAGGACTACGTAGGTATACCGTCGCACGGCTCTCTTTCCGTGACAGTGCCGGGTACGGTGGACGGATGGTTTGCGCTGCATAAGCGTTGGGGGCAGTTGCCAATGAGCACCGTTCTTCGAGATCCCATTAAGTATGCCAATGAGGGTTTTCCATTATCGCCAGTTATTGCCGCAGGCTTTGAGGCCAATCGTCGTCGCTTCGAGACCGTGGCGCCGATGGTGGAGGAACGCGACAATGCGACGAACACCTACTTCAAAGGCGGTGTAGCGCCCAAGGCCGGAGAAATCTTCCGCAACCCTGACTTAGCCAAATCGCTGGAGGCCATCGCTAAGGGCGGGCGAGACGCGTTTTACAGTGGACCTATCGCGCAAAAAATGGCGGCTTATTTTGAAAAAATCGATGCCGATTTGACCCTGGCCGACTTCGAAAGTCACGAGGGCGAATGGGTCGAACCAAGGGGCGTCGATTACCATGGATACACACTTTTTGAGCTGCCGCCCAATGGTCAGGGATTCGCCGCATTGATGATGCTCAATATCCTCAAGCAAATTGATTTGCGTGAGTTTGAGCGTGGCTCGACTGAAATGTTTCATTACATGGTGGAGGCCAAACGTCTGGCCTTTGAGGCTATGGCGGGTACGTTCGCAGACCCTGACTTCGCACAGGTGCCAATTGATCAGCTCCTAAGCGATGGATTTGCAAAGCGTCAGTTCGATCGCATTGCACAAGATAGGGTGATATCACCGTCTCAGCTGGCCGTTGAACTAGAAGGTGAGGGTGATACGACCTACCTCACGGTCGTCGATGGAGACGGCATGATGGTATCGCTCATTCAGTCTAATTACCGCGGTATGGGGAGTGGGCTCGTTCCGACAGGGCTCGGATTCATGTTGCAAGACCGTGGCGAGTTGTTTTCCTTAGAGGCGGGACACCCCAACGTTTATGCCCCGGGCAAGCGTCCGTTTCACACCATTATTCCTGCCTTCCTTTTCAAGGACGGAAAGCCTTTTATGAGTTACGGGCTCATGGGAGGGGGAATGCAGCCGCAGGGGCATGTCCAAGTGCTCGTGAATATTGCAGATTTTGGAATGAACCTGCAGGAGGCGGGTGACGCAGCGAGATTTCTCCACGATGGCGGCTCGAGCCCCGATGAGGGTAAGGACACTGACTACGGAACTTTATTTGTCGAGCCGGGTGTACCCGAAGGTACGGTAAAAGCGCTGCGCGCATTAGGACACAGAGTTGAAGTGGACGACACGGCGGGTAAGTTTGGTGGCTACCAGGCGATTAGCCGAAATGTGCAGACAGGCGTGTTAACGGGGGCTACGGAAATGCGTAAGGATGGAACGGTTGTTGGCTACTGACACGCGACCACTTGCCGTCGTGGTCGGAAGTGGTGGGGCCATTGCTCGATCACTCCTAGCACGGTGGTGTGAGTCAGGTCTCTACGACGTGGTTGCTGTGGGTCGGTCTCACTGCGATATTCAGGGTGTGCACTCGCTCACCACGGATTACTCAGAGGCATCACTCGCTGAGGTTACTGCCGCCGTCTCAGCACTGGGGTCAAACATTGAGCGCTTGGTTGTCACAAACGGCGTGTTGTCGGGTGAGGATTTCAGTCCTGAGCGCAAAGTGGGCGATCTAACGACGACATCCTGGCAGCATGTTATGACTGTAAACGCACTGACTCCCATGCTGATCCTCTCGGCACTGTGGTCGCTTATGCGCTCGTCGACCCAGCCGCGTGTCGCGGTTTTGACTGCGCGCGTCGGCAGCTTGTCGGACAACGAGTTGGGTGGGTGGTATAGCTACCGCGCCAGTAAAGCGGCACTCAATATGATGCTTAAATGTGCTGCCATTGAAGTGAGGCGAATCAACAAGAATGCCAAATTGATCGCTTATCATCCGGGCACGGTAGATTCTCCGCTGTCGAAGCCTTTTCAGCGATCTGTACCTGAGGGGAAACTATTTTCCCCTGAATTTTCAGCCGAGCAACTCGACAATTTGATGACTAGCGCGGTGCCGGACGGCACGCTTTCTTACTTAGATTGGGCGGGGCAAGCCATAGACTGGTAGCCCGCCAACGCAAGGTTCGGACGTTTACGCCTACGACAAAAATTCAGCGCGCGATGCTGGATCCGTTTTGAATACACCACCAAGTGACGTTGTTCGCGTTGTCGAGTTGCCATCTTTCACGCCACGCGCTTTCACGCAGTAGTGGACCGCGTTCATTGTTACAGCGACATTATCCGTCCCCAGAAGGGTCTGCAATGCCACAAGAATTTGCTGGGTGAGGCGCTCTTGGACCTGTGGGCGCTGCGCGAAGAACCGGACTAAACGGTTGATTTTCGAGAGCCCGATAACTTTTTCGTTTGGAATGTAAGCGACTTTCGCAGAGCCATCGATCGTCACGAAATGGTGCTCGCAGGTGCTTGTTAGATCTATTTTATCGACGCAGATCATTTCCTCGACATCCATTTTGTTGTCGATCACAGTGATCTTTGGGAATTGCGAGTAGTCGAGACCCGAAAAAATCTCGTCGACATACATCTTCGCGATACGATGCGGTGTTTCTTCGAGGCTGTCGTCCGTCAGGTCCAATCCCAAGGTATCCATGATCGTCTCGAACGATTCGCGGATGCGGTCGTATTTTTGATCGCGTGATAGATTATTCACCACCATCGGTGTTTCTAAACCACGCTCAAGGAGTGCTCCGCGCACAGCGATGGCCTCTTCAGAGAGCGAACCGGGCAGCTTAGTGGTCTTTGCTTTAGTTTGAACTTGATGCATCGTCCGTTGTCCTTAGAATTAGGTGTAAACTTGTTACGGCAGTGTTTTGGGCGCGGATGCCATCTCCAAGCCGTTAAATAGAGTTTGTTCTCATTTGTAGATGTTTTGCATAGGTGTAAAGGTATGTTGACACGTTTTTCATGGTTTTTCGCGGTCGTCGCGCTAATTTCGTCGCCAGCAATGGCGGCGGGTAAGAATGAATTGGCGCTTCAAGCGTTTAGAGATGCGGGTGCGGGGTCGTACATCGATGCATCCTATGGGTACGCGGTTTTCCCCAGCATCGGTAAAGCGGGCTTAATCGTCGGCGGCGCACACGGCAAAGGCGCTGTGTACCGTGAGGGGACGGTCATCGGTAATTCCACAATGACGCAAGTCAGCTTAGGCCTTCAGTTTGGTGGGCAGGTCTATAAGCAGATTATCTTCTTTGAGGATGCCCGTTCGATGCGAGAATTTACGTCTGGTGAGTTTGAATTTAACGGCCAGGCTGCTGCTGTCGCGCTTAATTCAGGTGCTTCAGCTGCCATCAGCACGGGTGGTGGTGGCCGCGTGTCAGTGACAGCCGCCAATGGGGAGAGCGCAGAGGTCGACAGTGCCGGGTTTGTCGACGGCATGGCGGTCTTCACGCTCTCGCAGGGCGGCTTTATGGTCGAAGTTTCGATCGGTGGACAAAAGTTTAGCTACGACCCGCTTTAATTCAGGGCGAAACGTCCTCGAAGGTGATGTCCACATCGGCGAGTCGATTCACTAGATGATTGCCAAGCGCAGAGGCGGGTGTCCAAATCCCGCCTTCGACGTCGAGATCATCAAATGCCAGCGATAATCCTGCCTGTGCGAGCATTCGCGATGTCGCACCGTAACCGGGATCACGCTTACCCTTTACACAAATCCGAACGTCTTTCTCACTGTCTGTGGGGTGGTGTGCGTGGACAAAAAATTCAAAAAATCCATTCTCTTGCTCTGATACAGAGGGGCCTTCTCCCGGTTGCGGCAGTCGCTTGCTAATCAGGCGTCGAAGCGGAGGGATTGCTAAGGCGGTCATTCCGATTGACATACCGCCCGCCATTAATAGGCCAGAGCGTCGATTATCAACAAGAAGTGATTCGTCATAAGAAAAGTCAGCACCGTAAACAAGGCTGGCAAGCGCGTTGGAGCGTCTGACGACCTTGCTGTTAATGGCGGCCATCACAAACGGACCTGTCCAGCTCTCAAAGTGATCGTCCCAACGTACACCGCGTTGATCGGGACCGTCCGAGCCAGGGCTAAGTTCCGACGGGTAGAGACCGTAGGGGTCATTTAGCACCTTTCGAGCAATCGGATCGCTAACGGCTTGCTCGACAGCGAGCAACATGCTCGCGACAGTGCCACCGCTTACCGCGCCTTTGGATTTACCCATTCGCCCACTCACCTTGGTTGCGAATAGCCCATGCTTGTTCATCATGCTCTGCTGCGCAACGAAAACGCCTAGATCGGAGGGGATACTGTCGAACCCGCAGCAGTGAATCAGGCGCGCACCTGTCTCCTCGGCAAGCGGGCTCACGCGCTCAAAAATTGACGCCATCCACTGGGGCTCGCCCGTAAGGTCGCAGTAGTGTGTGCCTTCGGCGGCGCAGGCTTCGACCAGCGGCGTCCCGAAACGCGCGTAAGGACCCACGGTGCTGATGACAACTCGGGTAGATGTCACGAGGCGCCGCATATCATCCGGACTTTCGCTGTCAGCGACGATCGTCTCGAGATCTGGAGCGTTGATCCTGTCTTTCAATAAATCAAGTTTACTCTGCGACCGTCCAGCAATGGCCCAGGAGAGGCCAGATTGCGTTTGATGGAGATACTCTGCTACGAGTGCGCCGGTAAACCCTGTAGCGCCGTAGATAACCAGATCAAAACTTCTGTCTAAGGTGTCGTTCATAATGCCCCCGTGCTGATTGTTCATAGTGTAACAGTGTGACGAAAAATGGCGGGTATTAATCACGTTGCACGCGAGGGGTGTGATAGCCTAACGGCCTTGCAAATCCGTCCTAAACAGGGGGTTGATGGTGGTCTTGTTGTTAAAGCGGTTGGTTGGCCCAGTGATTGTTCTGTTGCTAACACTGCTCCTGGTAAAGGTACTCATCGAAAATGCGCCTCAGCCTGAGGTCGGTGAGCCGGAAACCGTAAGAATCGGGGTTTATACCCAGCCTGCGAAACGAACAGGTGCTTCCGCCGAAGTGACGGTATACGGTGAAGTGAGACCCAGAGTACAGATCGACGTCATCAGCGAAGTCGCTGGTCGTATTACGGCAGTGTCTCCCAAGTTTGCAGAGGGCGGCAGTGTCCTGGCGGGTGAGCCCCTTATTACTATCGAGCAACGTGACTACAATGTTGCGCTGTCTGAGGCGAAAGCGCGTTTAGCCGCGCGTGAGTTAGAGCTAGCCCAAGCGCTAGCCGATGCAGACGTGGCTAAAAAGCAGTTGGCAGCAGAACCATCCCCGTCCGATTTAGCGCTTAAGAAGCCACAGATCGCCCAGGCGCGAGCGGCTTTGGAGGCTGCTGAAATAGGCCTTGAGCGCGCAGAATCAGACTTGCAAAGAACACGTGTCACGCTGCCTTTTGATGCGCGAATCATTGAGACCGCGGTCGATGAAGGGCAGTACCTCGGGCTCGGGCGAACAATTGCATCGGTCTTCTCAACAGACGTAGCCGAGGTTCGATTGCCTTTAACGGACGCTGACATTGCCGCGCTGGGCGTGCCCATTGGTTACGAGGCCGATGACGATGAGGGTTTGCGCGTCAGACTCTCAGCCGATGTTGCGGGGGCTGCAAGGAGATGGCAGGGAAGACTTGTGAGGCTCGACGCATCGCTTGATCCGCGCACGAGAACCACCTTTGGCACTGTGGAGGTGAAAAATCCATTTGCCCCAACCGATGGCGCGATGCCTATGGTGCCGGGACTGTTTGTAGCCGCTTTGATCGAGGGTCGATCGCTGTCCGATGTATTGGCCATTCCAGCCGCAGGTCTCCGCGCTGGTGGACGCGTGTTTATTATGAACGACGAGAGTCTGTTGGAAGTCCGGAGTGTCCAAGTTGCTCACGCAACAAACGAGGTGGCCTATTTGAGTGGCGGTATCGTCGAGGGTGACCGAGTAATTGTCTCACCTATTCGTAACCCTGTTCCCGGTATGGCCTTGAAGGCTATTCAGGACGCTGCTGACCCCGTACAGCTGAGCGCGGGGTAAGTTATGAACGGAGTCATCGCGTGGTGGGTAAGAAACGCAGTTGCCGCTAACCTTCTGATGGTCTTCATTTTTGTTTCGGGTCTCATCGCGTGGGGCACGATAGAAAAAGAAGTTCAGCCGATTGTTAAACTCCCTTTAGTTCAAATATCGCTTACTTGGCCTGGGGCGTCGCCCAAGGAAATTGAACAGCAGGTGGTTCAGCGGGTTGAAGCCGCGGTCAAGAACTTAGACAACGTTCGTCGTTACAACTCGAGTGCGCGTGAAGGCTTTGGCAGTGTCCGGCTCGAGGCGGTGCCCCGTGCAGACATGACGAAGTTTAAGGAAGATGTGCGCGACGCTGTCGACGCCATCACCTCCTTTCCGAGAGATTTAGAGCCCCCGCGAATTCGCTTATTGGAGTGGAAGGAGACGATCCATTACTTAACGGTAATGGGGAATGTGGGCGAGCGAGAACTGGGTCGACTCGCAGAGGAGTTGCGTGATGAGTTACTGGGTCTTAGCCATGTAAGCGATGTTGATATCAGTGGATCGCGCAACGAGGAAGTCACCATAGAAGTGTCCGAAGAGGCCCTTCAGCGTTATCAGCTCAGTTTTGCCGAGGTCTCCACCGCGATCCGCGCCTCGTCTATCAATCTGTCGTCAGGTGACGTGAAGACACCCACAGGTCGTGTCCAGTTAAGAGCCGAGAATCTGGCGGATAGTCAGACCGACTTTGAAGATATTGTCATCCGCGAACTACCTTCTGGTGCGCAATTGAGGCTGGGCGATGTAGCAACCGTGATCGATGGCTTTGAGGACTTTGATATCACGGCATCAACCGATGGCGTTCCCGCGGTGATGCTCCAGATCGAGCCCTCGGACCGCCTATTTATTACCAAGACCTCCAAGCAGGTTAATGACTGGATTGAAGCGAAGCGACCTGACCTGCCCCAGGGTATCGAGATTATGAGTTTGGCCGATATGGCCGACGCCTACGACTCCCGTATGTCACTCATTTTCGACGCAGCGTGGATGGGGCTTTTACTGGTAATGGCTATTTTGCTGCTGACGCTTCGTTTCACCGTGGCGCTTTGGGTGACAGTGGGCATTGCCATCTCCTTCGTGGGCGCGTTCATATTCCTACCGGCGGCTGATGTGTCGATCAATTTCTTATCGACCTTCGCATTCCTGTTGGTTCTTGGGATCGTGGTTGACGATGCGATCGTGGTTGGCGAGAGCATTCACCACCACAGGGAAGATTTGGGTTTGCCCGCCGAGGAAGCGGCTATTCGTGGTGCGAGTGCCGTCTCAAGGCCCGTGATCTTCGCAGTGCTAACCACGGTCGTCGCCTTTGCACCGTGGGCGTTTCTTACAGGTCCACAAAGTGAGTTTTTGCGTCATTTGTCGGCCGTCATTGCATTTGCCTTGGCGTTTTCCCTCATCGAAGCTTTTTTCATTTTGCCCGCGCACCTTCGCAAGCTGCCCGCGCGGCAGGAGGAGTCAAAAGGCTTTGGGTTACAGCGCAAAATTGCCGGTGGCATTACGTCATTTGCTGCCAATACCTATGCACCGCTGCTAGAGCGGATACTCAAGATTCGATATACCGTAAGCGCTATTTTCCTCTCGGGGTTTGTCGTCGCGTTGACGCTCGCCTACACAGGCTGGGTTAAGTTTTATTTTTTCCCGCAGTTAGAGAGTGAGACCTTGGTGGTCAATGTTGGGTTGCCAACGGGGGTCCCCTTCGAGCGCACTGAGACGGTTATGGCGCAACTTAACCGAACCAGTGAGGCCTTAAAAGACAACTACCCGGTCATCGGCTCGTTCACCTTTGCTTATGAAAATGAATTAGAGCAGTACATCCAGCTACCGCCACCCGACGAGAGTAGCGTCTCGATGCGCGATGTGGCGGAGTCGTATCTAGAAACCATGGGAGAGATTCCTGACGCCGAGAATATCAATGTCCAGTACACCGCGAACCAAGGAGAGGCGATTCTCACCTTCGTTCTTGCTCACTCAAGCGAAGAGCGTTTAAAAGCGGCGGCGTCAGACCTGAGGAATTACTTGATCACCTTTAAAGATGTGTTCTTCGTAAGAGATAACCAGCGTGGTGAGATCGATGAACTCAATATTCAGTTGAAGCCCGGCGCCCAGACTTTGGGTGTCTCTTTGGCGGACGTGTCTCGGCAAATCCGGCAGTCTTATTACGGTGAGGAGGTGCAACGACTTCCACGCCAGTACGGCGACGTGCGGGTTATGTTGCGTTACCCAGAGGCCGCGAGAGAGTCACTGAACTCCCTCCGTGAACTTAACGTCCGGACCGACGATGGTCGGCTGGTGCCTCTGGCAACCGTTGCGGATATTGAGGTGCGTAAGGCATCGCAACAAATTGTACGTCGTGATGGTCAGCGTATTTTTGAGGTGTATGCCGTTGTGACACCGGACACGATGACCGACATTAACGATACCGTCCGCGACGAGTTTATGCCTGAGCTGCAGTCGAAGTATCCAGCGCTGGAAATAATCAAAGGTGGCTGGGAAGAGCAACAGGCTGAATTTTTGGCGGAAGTTACGCGCTTGTTTACCCTGGCTATGCTGACAATTTATGCGTTGCTTGCGGTGGCGTTCAGGTCTTATTCACTTCCAGTCATCATCATGTCAGCGATTCCTTTTGCGTACATGGGCGCTGTTTTTGGTCATCAAATGCTGGGGATCCCGCTCGATATGTTCTCGTTCTTTGGGATGGGCGCTGCAGCGGGTGTGGTGGTCAACGACAATTTGGTTCTCATTGATTACATTCTCAAGCGAGAAGAGCAGGGCGATGACCGCTTCACGGCAATTATCAATGCGGCGAAGAACCGATTTAGGCCCATTCTCTTGACGACGTTGACGACCTTTGTCGGTTTATTCCCCATCATTATAGAAACGTCACAGGCGGCGGCATTCCTAAAGCCATCGGTTATTTCACTCGCGTTTGGTGTCTTCTTTGCGTTCTTTGTGAGCCTGATTCTCGTCCCAGCGCTTTACTTGATCGGGGATGACTGGGGGAGAGCCAAGCGAGTGCTGTCCGGATTTTTCCCTCGGCTACCACGTCAGGACTCGGCATAAGCTGGGCACCTCGCAAAGCGCAAGACGACGCATTGAATCTCCAAGACGCCGATCTTTTCAGGGGAGTCGTTGCATAAGCAGCATCCCCTCCGCCCAAGGTTAACCTAGCCTTTTGCCCCGCTTGCTGGGCGCGTAAAACGCGCCTGACATTGAATATTGGCTGAAGAGCGTAGGTCTAACTGTCAATGCACATCGCGCATCATTCGACGCACCAATGGCGATATTGCCACAACCACAAGCCCCACGCCTACGCCGTAGAGAAGCAGTTCGGTAAAGAGTGCGGTGAACCCGTCTAAACCCAGTCGTCCGTCGCCTGGTCCATCGATACTTGAGAAGAAAATAGCGAGTTCAGAAGCAAGGTAAGAGCCGTATGCACTGGCGAGGAACCAAGCGCCCATCATTACGCCAACATAGCGAGCAATGGATAGCTTGGTGACGGCAGACAGCCCAATTGGGCTCAGGCAGAGTTCAGCAGAGGTGTGGAGAAAATAGGCCAGTACCAACCACCAAGCAGAGACCAATCCCGCTGCGTTGGGGTTGTTCAGTCCAATGAGAAGGGCGCCAAAGCCAAGGCCAACCTGAATGATGCCGAAGCCAAATTTTGCAGGCGTTGAGGGTTCTATATTATTCGACAGCAACGCAGGCCACATCAGCGCAAACAAGGGCGAGAGCAGGATAATAAAAATCGCGTTTGCGGAGCCGAACTGCGCGGCAGTGAGTTCGGCGCCGAAGAGCGTTAAATCGGTTGCCCTGTCTGCAAACAAGGTCATCGACCCGCCAGACTGCTCAAACATCGACCAAAAAACGGTGCTGATTACGATAAGGAAAAATAACGCGCTCATTTTTCCCCGTTCCTCGGCATCGCATTGCGTCACTAAAAGCCAGATAAACCAGGCGAGAAAGAGGGCGGCGACAATCGGTAGCATCAGGCCCACACCACTCGGGCTCTGTAAAATGACCCAGACGACCAAGACGGACAAGAGGCTGTACAAAACGATAGCCCGTTCTACATTGAGCAAACCTAGGGCCGCCGGTGCGGGTTGTTTCAGTACTTCAGGGTCGTTTGGATCACCGTGCCCCTCTAACCAGTCCTGTCCGAGAGAGAAAATAACGAGGCCAATCAGCATGCCGATACCGGCCGCACCGAAGCCGTAGGCCCAGCCATAGGCACTCGCGAGCCAGCCACACAGTAATGATGCACTGGCCGCACCGATATTGATGCCCATGTAGAAGATGGTGAAGCCGCCATCCCGCCTAGGGTCGTTCTCACCGTAAAGGCGACCAACAACGGTCGATATATTGGGCTTGAGCAGGCCGACACCGACGACAATGAGTGCTAGAGCAAAATAGAAAACACGGATTGCCTGATCGTCACGCATTATTTCACCGGCGGCTGTTTGCGTGGCGGGGATTCCCTCAAATGCCATGGCGCAGTGACCCAGCACAAGTAGGATGCCACCTAATTTAACCGCCTTGGTTTGCCCCAAATAACGGTCCGAAATCACGCCTCCCAGCAGGGGCATTGCGTATACCAAGGCGGCATACGACCCCAGTATTCTCAGCGCTTCGCCGTCAGTGAAGAGGTGGTGCTGGACCAGGAACAGTACGAGTAAGTACTTCATTCCATAAAAAGAAAATCGCTCCCACATTTCTGTGGCAAAGCATACAAAAAGCCCTCGCGGGTGGCCAAACCACTGCGGGCCGGCGGGTAGGGTCTGTGATGTCATGATCATCCTTATTCTTGGTTATAAACCCACGCGCAACGCTCTGCACTTTAGGTAGGTTGGGTGGCACACATTAAGCGGCCATTGCGGCGGTTGCTCCCAGTAGCGCATCACGCATGTCATCAGGATCGCGGATTCGTTTGACTTGTGCAAACAGCGCTGCGGCCTGCGGATAGCAGTGTTGAAGGTAGACCAGCCATTGTTTCAGCGGGTTGATGGCATATTTGCGCTGATAGAGCGCCCCATTAGCCTCGAAAAAATCGATAAGAAGCTGGCTGACTTCGGGCCAGGTCATCGGTTCAATGGGGTCTCCATTGCAGTGGGCATGGACGGCTCTCGCGAGATCGGGCCTGCAAAGCGCCCCTCTTGCCAGCATGAAGGCATTGCAGCCGCTTTGCTCTTTACAGTCAAACAGGTCGCTAGGCGTCCAAATTTCGCCGTTGGCAATGATCGGAATATCCAGCGGGTTAACGATGTCTTGAAGGCGTTGCCAATGTGCTGGGGGACGATACGCTTGGACTTTTGTCCTGGCGTGCACGGTCAATTCGTCAATTCCGCTCAGCAGCGCTTGCTCAGCGATCTCCTCAAATCGGGTGTCCGAGTCAAAGCCAAGGCGTACTTTCGCCGTCACAGGAATCGCTGCTGGCGTGGCGTCTCTGACCGCTGCGCAAATTTCATACACGGCCTTGGGCGTCCTGAGTAGGGTGGCGCCCCCGCGAGACTTATTAACCGTCTTCGCAGGGCAGCCGAAGTTAAGATCGATTCCCGGCGCACCCAGTTCGGCAGCCACTGCGGCGTTCGCAGCCATTAAGACGGGATCTGAACCCAGCAATTGAACGTACACTGGAGTACCGGCCGCTGTTCGTCCTCCCTGTTTGAGTTCGGGGCAGAGCCGATAATAAACTTTGGGTGGGAGTACCGTACTGGAAACGCGAACAAATTCTGTGACACATCGCTCGTATCCACCGATGCGTGTCAGCATGTCTCGCATCACGGATTCCATAACCCCTTCCATGGGTGCGAGCAGAATGCGCGGAGGGTCGATGACTAATTTGCTCATAAGTTCCATAAAATTTCGGTATTTCGTAGCGTAAATCTTACAGATGACGCCATCGTTCTACGTTTGTAGACTGTAGACCGTCGCAATATTAGCCGTTTGTAACAGGGCAAGTCACAATGAATCCCAATTATTTGGATTTCGAGCAGCCAATCGCTGAGCTCGAAATGAAAATCGAAGAGCTCAAAACCGTCGTTGATGATTCCGAAATCAATATCAGCGATGAAATAGATCGACTCAAAGCTAAAAGTCACAAGCTGACTCAGTCAATCTATCGAGATTTGAGTGCCTGGGATATTGTCCGCGTTGCGCGCCACCCGCTTAGGCCCTACTCGCTGGACTACATTCCCTTGGTTTTTGAGGACTTTGACGAGTTGCACGGTGATCGGCATTTTGGCGATGACAAAGCGATTGTGGGTGGCGTTGCCCGCTTGAATGGCCGCCCAGTAATGGTGATCGGTCAGGAGAAGGGCAGAGGGGTTAAGGATAAAGTCCACCGCAATTTTGGTATGCCAAAGCCTGAGGGGTACCGAAAAGCCCTGAGACTGATGGAGATGGCTGAGCGGTTCAATATGCCAGTTGTCACCCTAATCGATACGCCGGGAGCTTATCCGGGAATCGATTCCGAGGAGCGCGGCATTTCCGAGGCTATTGCTCAGAACCTGGCCGTCATGTCGCGTCTGCGGACTCCGATCATTTGTGTTGTTATTGGCGAGGGTTCCTCAGGCGGTGCCCTAGGTATCGGCGTGGGTGATCATCTCGCCATGCTGCAGTACTCAACGTATTTCGTTATTTCACCCGAGGGCTGCGCCAATATCATTTGGAAGAGTAGCGAGTTTGCCCCACAGGCGGCAGAGGCGATGGGGGTTACCTCGTCCACGTTGCAAGAGCTGGGGATCGTCGATACGACCATTGAGGAGCCCATGGGCGGTGCTCACCGAGATGTTGATGAAATGGCGCGGCGCATCAAAGAGCATGTATCAGGTCAACTGGATCGTCTTTGCAGTACGGATACAGATGAGCTTGTCGAGGCGCGCTATCAGCGGCTGATGGCCTACGGTAGTCACTAATTCCATGCCTACGCCGTTGCTCGAGGCCCTAGAAGAGCATTCGGCGGCCCTTCGCTCCGCTACGCGAGTTTATGTCGGATTCTCAGGTGGTATCGACAGCCACTGCCTATTGCATGCTTTAACGACCTTCAGTCAAAACGAGCCGCTTCCACCGGTTACGGCTATTCACGTCAATCATGGTCTTCATGCTGACGCCGACGCATGGGAAATGCAGTGCCGGAAAATAGCCGGTGAATTAGGCGTCGATATTGTCATCGAGCGTGTTGGGGTTAAATCCAAGCCCTCGTTAGAGGCTCAGGCGAGGGCGGCGCGTTATCAGATTTTTCAAAAATACCTGACTGAGAATGCGCTCTTATTGCTAGCGCATCATTTGGATGATCACGTTGAAACCGTGCTGTTCAGGCTGATTCGCGGGGCAGGCTCTACAGGGCTCAGCGGTATCCCCAAAACTCGTCAAGTGGGAGCTGGGAGCCTATTAAGGCCGTTTTTGGGCGTTCACCGCTCAGAGATCGAGGCTTATGCGTCTGAGCTGGGCCTACAGAGCATCCATGACTCCAGTAATGACGACCTCGCTCTCGACAGAAACTTTTTGCGCCACCAAGTGTTACCAATGATCGAGGCGCGCTGGCCAGGTTATCGCTCAGGTATCTCTCGTACCGCACAGATCATGGGTTCAATTGATGATGCATCGACAGACGCCTGGTATCAGTGTCCCTTTGGCTGTCCAAGCTTGGATATTGATTTTCGTGAAGCGGAAACATTGCATGCGGCCGTTCACGCGAAACTCAAGGTCATGGGCCTCGACTTGCCAGCCTTCGATGCACTAAGAGAGTTGTCTCGGCAATGTCTAACCGCTGGACGAGACAAAACACCAACCTTGTATACCGATGCCTATGCGCTTAGTTGTTGGCGAGGCAGACTGCAAATTTTACCGGCGACCATTGCGCCATGCGAACCGGAAGAGGTCGTGGTAGGTCGGGTTATCTCACGCGCTTGGGGCAGCTTATCTTGGGTCGCTGCCAACACCGGTCTTCCCGAGGGCTCGCGGGTTTCACTCCGCCCGATAGACGAGGGAGAGCGGGTCAGATTTCCCGGAAGACCGAGTCGGCCTATCCGCCATGGCATGCAAGAAATGGGTATAGCACCTTATTGGCGTGCCAGCGTGCCCACGATATGCGTCAATGCGGAGGTGGTGGCAGTCGCCGGTTTAGGCTGCACCGAACAAGGCGCGCACATTTTCAATGAGAATTCAGAGGGATTAGTACCGATCTGGACCCCGCCAAAAATCCGCATTGGAAATTGAGCCAGCCTGCACTCTTTGGTAAGCTGAACGCCCATCGGAGCTATGCTATCGGCAACACCTTGTTAGCCGCCCCACAGTTCCCGTTGCTTTGGTGGAGTCCATGACGCGATACGTATTTGTTACCGGTGGTGTTGTTTCCTCGTTAGGGAAAGGCATAGCCGCAGCATCCCTTGCAGCAGTGCTTGAGGCGAGAGGCCTCAAAGTCACACTACTGAAACTTGACCCCTATATTAACGTCGATCCCGGGACGATGAGTCCATTTCAGCATGGTGAGGTCTTCGTTACCGACGATGGGGCTGAGACCGACCTTGACCTTGGTCACTACGAGCGGTTCACGCGGGCGACGATGTCCAAGCGTAATAACTTTACCACCGGGCAAGTTTACGACGAGGTCCTGAGGAAGGAGCGCCGTGGCGACTATTTAGGTGGCACGGTTCAGGTCATTCCACATATAACAGACGAAATTAAGCGACGTGTCATCGCAGGTGCAGAAGGCGCGGATGTGGCGGTTATTGAAGTAGGTGGCACCGTAGGTGATATTGAGAGCCAGCCTTTCCTTGAAGCATTACGGCAACTGAAGTTGGAAGCGGGGTCTTCAAATGCACTCTTGATGCATTTGACGTTGGTGCCTTATATCCCGACGGCCGGAGAGATTAAAACGAAGCCTACCCAGCACTCGGTAAAAGAGCTCCGATCAATAGGTCTTCAGGCGGATGTACTGCTGTGCCGCTGTTCTGTGGAAATCGATGACAGTGCGCGCCGCAAAATCTCCTTGTTCACGAATGTCGAAGAGCGGGCTGTTATCCCAGTGCTGGACGCGGATTCCATTTATAAAATCCCCAAGAGCCTGCACGAGCAGGGGCTTGATGATTACATACTCGAGCGCTTTGGCATGTCACCGGGTGAAGTTGACTTCAGTGAGTGGGACGACGTTGTTGCCAAAGAATTCGCGCCTCGACGGGCTGTTGTAAGAGTGGGTATGGTCGGTAAGTACACCGACCTCGTTGACGCTTATAAATCGCTCAATGAAGCCCTCGGTCATGCAGGTCTGCAGACCAACACCCAGGTCGAAATCGATTACATTGACGCCGAAGACCTTGAGACCCAAGGTATCGGCGTGCTCGACTCCCTCGACGCTATTTTGGTCCCTGGCGGTTTTGGCGACCGAGGTATCGAAGGGAAGATTGCGGCAGTTACCTACGCTCGTGAGAACAAAATCCCTTACTTAGGTATTTGTCTTGGTATGCACATGGCCATGATCGAGTTTGCGCGAAATGTCTGCGGAATGGCGGATGCACACTCTACTGAAATGAACGCGAAGACACCTTATCCGATAATTGGTCTGATAACAGAATGGCAGACCGAGACGGGCGGAATCGAGGTGCGAGACGAGCACTCGGACCTTGGTGGCACCATGCGTTTGGGTTCACAGCCCTGCTATTTGGTCGATGGCACCAGAACGCGCGAGATATATGGCAGTGATGTTGTCCGTGAGCGTCATCGTCATCGCTACGAGGTCAACAATACGCTGGTGCCTCAGCTTGAAGCGAACGGGATGACGATCTCCGGTTGGTCTCAAGATAAGGGGTTGGTCGAGATGATTGAGCTCGCCGACCATCCCTGGTTTGTCGCCTGCCAATTCCACCCGGAATTCACGTCGCGACCACGAGGTGGACATCCCTTATTTTCTAGTTTTATTGATGCGGCCGTTAAGGGGCAGTCTTGATGAGCTGCAAGACCGTTTCGACCGCTGGAATTGACTTCGCTAATGACAAGCCCTTTGTTTTGGTAGGCGGCGTCAATGTTCTGGAGTCTGAGCAATTTGCGGTAGATGTTGCCGGTGTTTACCAAGAGGTCTGCAGTAAGTTGGATATACCGCTTGTCTTCAAGGCGTCTTATGACAAGGCTAATCGCTCTTCCATACACTCGTTTCGTGGGCCGGGGCTCGAGGCAGGTCTGGCTATCTTCGAAGCGGTGAAGAAAGCCACAGGGTTGCCGACGATTACCGACATCCATAGTCCGGAGGAGGCAGCACCTGCCGCGAGTGTCGTTGACATTATCCAGTTACCGGCATTTTTGGCACGACAAACAGATTTGGTGCGCGCAATGGCGGAAACAGGCGCAGTCATTAATATCAAGAAACCGCAGTTTTTAAGCCCTGAGCAGATGAGCAATATTGTTCAAAAGTTCGAAGAGTGCGGCAACGATCGGCTCATCCTGTGCGAGCGTGGTAGCAACTTTGGGTACGACAACTTGGTGGTCGATATGTTGGGTTTTGGTGTTATGCGCAAAACCACGAACGAGGTGCCGGTGATCTTTGACGTGACGCATGCCTTGCAGCGTCGTGACCCCGGTGATGCCGCCTCTGGCGGGCGTCGTGCTCAAGTGGTTGAGTTAGCCAGAGCGGGCATGGCAACGGGTCTTGCCGGGCTGTTTTTGGAGTCGCATCCGGATCCAACAAAAGCGTTATGCGATGGGCCCAGTGCCTTACCGCTATCGCAGTTAGCGCCTTTCCTAGAGCAGGTTAAAGCAGTCGATGACGTGGTTAAATCGTTGCCGAGCCTAGAGATTAATTAATACCCTTTGGAGTAACGAGTGAGCGAAATTGTAGATATCCGCGCTTTTGAAGTTATGGATTCCCGCGGGAATCCCACCGTCATGGCTGAAGTCACACTTGACGATGACACCGTTGGTACTGCCTATGCGCCATCTGGCGCGAGCACGGGCTCGCGCGAGGCGCTCGAGCTTCGAGATGGGGATGTTGCGCGCTATTTGGGCAAAGGCGTTTTGAACGCTGTTGCCAACGTCAATGGCCCTATTCGAGACTGTTTGCTTGGGCACGATGCTATGGATCAGCGAGGCGTCGACACAAGAATGATCGAAGCCGATGGCACTGAGAATAAGGCCAAGTTTGGCGCAAATGCCGTGCTGGCGGTCTCATTAGCAACGGCTCGAGCAGCTGCACAGTCCTCTAAGACGCCGCTTTATCAACACATTGCCAACCTCGCTGGTACGACTCAGCTCACCATGCCGGTGCCGATGATGAATATCCTCAATGGCGGGGAGCACGCGGACAATAACGTCGATATTCAGGAGTTTATGATCCAGCCCGTTGGTGCGAAGTCATTTGCCGAAGCGCTGAGAATCGGAGCCGAAATTTTTCATCATTTGAAGAAAGTGTTGAGTTCACGCGGTTTAGCAACGTCGGTCGGAGATGAGGGGGGATTTGCACCTGATTTGCCCTCCAATGCAGCCGCGCTAGAAATCATTGCTGAGGCGGTCTCGAAAGCCGGTTATTCATTGGGCAATGACATTACCTTAGCCCTTGACTGTGCGGCCTCGGAATTTTACCGAGAGGGCGAATATCATCTATCTGGAGAAGGTCGCTCCTTCTCCAGTGAAGGCTTTGCCGATTACCTTTCGGACTTGGCAGCTTCCCATCCCATTGTCTCGATTGAAGATGGTCTTGATGAGTCGGATTGGGCTGGGTGGGCTTATCTCACTCGCAAACTAGGGGATAAGGTACAACTCGTTGGTGACGATTTATTCGTGACGAATACTCGGATCCTCAAGCGCGGCATTGACGAAAATATTGGTAATTCAATTCTTATTAAGTTCAATCAGATAGGTTCGCTTAGCGAGACGTTGGATGCGATAAAGATGGCGCAAGACGCCGGATTTACAGCGGTCATATCGCATCGCAGTGGCGAGACAGAGGACGCGACTATCGCTGATCTGGCCGTCGGTACCGGGGCAGGTCAAATTAAGACGGGCTCATTGTGCCGATCTGACCGAGTCGCTAAGTACAATCGATTACTTCGTATCGAAGCCGAACTCGGTATGACGGCCCCTTACCGTGGTCGGGCTGAGTTGGAGCGAGGCGCCTAAGTGCCACGCGCCTTGCTACTTGTGCTGCTGGGGCTCTTAGCCCTCCTGCAGTATCAGTTGTGGTTGGGTGACGGTGGTATTAGTGAGCGTCGATCGCTTGAATCTCAAGTGGCGAGTGACAGCAAAGAGAACCAGAGTCTTAGGCAGAGGAATGAGGCGTTGGCGGATCGCGTCATTGAGCTTCAGGAAGGCGATGAAATGCTAGAGGCGGTCGCTCGGGAGGACCTTGGTTTGGTGCGAGAAGGAGAAGAATTTATCCTCTTCGTTGACGATAAGAGCGGAGAGAAATCGCCGTGAGTAGTGTATGGGCTGTTGTTCCGGCTGCGGGAAGCGGGCGACGGATGGCGGCTGAGGTGCCCAAGCAGTATCTCAAACTTAATGGCGTGCCGATCCTTGAGCACACGCTTCGCGCCTTGCTAGCCTGCCCCGATATCAGGGGTGTTATGGTCGTTCTCGACCCCAGCGATCGTCGTGCAGACGCCATTCCCAGTCTCTCCGATCCACGCGTATCAACTGCAGCGGGCGGGGCAGAGAGAGCGGATTCCGTGTTGGCGGGGTTGCAAGCGGTTTCTCTGGAGGCGAGTGAGCAGGACTGGGTTCTTGTTCATGACGCAGCACGACCCTGCGTATCAGTCGCGCTATTGCACTCGCTTATCACCGCTTGCGTGTCGGAGAACGTCGGGGCTGTAATGGCTCAAGCATCGGTCGATACGCTGAAACGTATTTCCGATGATAATCGAGTGGTTGAAACACTCGATCGGAAAGCGATCTGGCGTGCACAAACCCCGCAGATGTTTAAACTTGGCGAGCTCAGCGCTGCTCTGTCAGAGGCATTGGCGAATGACATAGCGATAACCGATGAGTCGATGGCAATGGAGCGAGCCGGTTACCCGGTCTCTATACTTGAAGGGCCGTCAACCAATATCAAAGTAACCCTGCCTGCTGATCTTGAGTTTGCGGAGATTATCCTTCGTCGATTAAACGAGGAGTCAAAGGTATGAGTCTTAGCATGAGGATTGGGCATGGATACGATGTCCATGCGTTTGGCGAAGGCGATTTCATTGTCCTAGGCGGTGTTAAGATCCCGCACTCGGCAGGGCTCTTAGCCCATTCTGACGGCGACGTTGTACTCCATGCATTAAGCGATGCACTGCTCGGTGCACTGGCATTGGGCGATATTGGCCATCACTTCCCCGATGATGACCCGGCGCTGAAAGGTGTCGACAGTCGTATTTTGTTACGTCGCGTTGTGGCGCAAATGGGAGACCGGGGATATGAGATCGGCAACGTTGACATCACGATTGTTGCGCAGAGACCTAAGCTTGCTGACCATATTGCGGCGATGCGCATGAATATCGCGTCAGACTTAAAAACGGATGATTCGAACTGCAATGTCAAAGCAACAACCACCGAAAAGCTGGGGTTTGCAGGGCGAGAGGAGGGCATCGCGGTTCATGCGGTAGCTCTAATAAAAGAGACCGAGCGCACGTGACAGATATTCGCGGTATCGGCATGACCTCACAGCGCACCCGTATGCGATTAATTGATCGACTGCGCAGTCAGGGTATTTCAGATGAAAGCGTTCTTGATGCGATGGGGGAGACCCCCCGGCACCTTTTCGTCGATGAGGCACTGGCACACCGCGCTTACGAGGACACGGCACTGCCTATCGGTTTTAATCAGACGTTAAGCCAGCCGTATATCGTGGCGAGAATGACGGAGCTTGCGTTGCAAAACGGCAAGCCCAAAAGGGTGCTCGAGTTGGGCACGGGATCGGGCTACCAAAGTGCGGTTTTAGCGCGTGTCGCGTTGGAGGTGTTCTCCATTGAGCGGATCAAGCCGCTTCTCGATAAGGCCCGCCAGAGACTGAGGGCCTTAAAGGCGAGAAATGTGCGCTGTAAACACGGTGACGGCTTCGAGGGATGGGCCGAATTTGCGCCTTTTGATGTCATTCTTGGCGCTGCGGCACCGGAGACGCTTCCTGAAAATTTGCTAAGCCAGCTCGCGCCAGGGGGTGTCTTATTGTTACCCGTCGGCGGCAGTTCGCAAAAACTGATTCAGGTGACGCTTACAGACGATGGATTCGAGCAAACGGTCGTTGAGGATGTATTTTTTGTTCCGATGCTGGAGGGGGTTCAACGATGAAGCTCTCGGGACTTGGCGTCTATTTGCGCGGCATTGCCATGGGTGCGGCCGACCTTGTGCCCGGTGTGTCAGGTGGCACCGTCGCGCTCATCACAGGAATTTATGGGCGTCTTATTTCCGCTATTGCAAGTGTTGGAATCGATATGCTTTCACTGGTGCTGCGGGGGAGAATAGCTGAAGCATACAAAGCGATCGACGGTAACTTCTTGCTCTTATTGGCAGCAGGTATCGGAACGGCCATCGTCGGTTTTGCCGCTATATTGAACTGGCTGTTACTGCACTACCCGTTGCCTTTGTGGGCTACATTTTCTGGCCTCGTGTTGGCAAGCGCGCTGTCGCTCGTTAAGCAAAACTACCGCTCGTGGAGCCTTAGAGATTGGTCTTTCTTTACCATTGGTGTCGCCGTCGCGGTATCTGTGGGTTTAACCCAAGCCATTCAAATGCCCTTAACGCCCCTGGGTATATTCTTTGCCGGAAGTATCGCGATCAGTGCCATGATTTTACCCGGTATATCGGGGAGCTTTTTGCTGTTATTGATGGGTGTGTATCAACCCATTATTGCCGCCGTCGTTAATCTAGAGCTCGTCACACTCGCGCTCTTCGCGCTGGGTTGTGGTGTGGGACTGATATTCTTTTCAAAGCTACTACATCGTCTGCTAGCGGTAGCTGAAAAAGCCACCATGGCAACCCTATTCGGCTTCTTACTGGGTTCACTGGTTATCTTATGGCCGTGGCAAATCACAGTGAGCAGCGTCGTTGACCGCCACGGAGATATAAGAGCCGTGCAGACACTTCCCGTGAGTCCCACCTATTATGCACAGCAGGTAGGGGACTCGATGTTGCTAATGTGTATTGGTGGCTTCATCGTCGGTGTAGTTGCGGTACGGTTACTCATGTCCTTATCTGAGAACCAAAGGGCGGATTGAGGGTCACTGGCGCCATGCGTTACTCCCAGCACATCTCGATGCTCCTGTTACTGACCTTATTGGTCGGTTGCGCCGGAACCGCACCGCGTGATCTAAAACCGTGGGAGGCGAATCAGGATGCCGCCTCAAGCCGCGCCTCCTCCAGTGGTGCAAAATCGCTGAAACCGGAATACGGTCCAAAGCTCTCTGTTGGGGAGCCTTACACCGTCAAACGTGGCGATACGCTCTATGCCATCGCATTTAGACTCGGAATTGACTTTCGCCAGTTGGCTGCGCGAAATGGCATCAAGTCACCGTATACCATCAGTGTTGGACAAGTCTTAGCAACATCAGAACCCGTCGTCGTGGCTTCTGGCCAGTCCAGAGCGCGGGGAAGCGCTTCAGCGCAATCCAACAGCGGCACTCAGTCCTCTAAGCCTAAGTCTAAGAGCTCGACCTCAAAAGGGACTGCCACAAAGGCGGTGTCAAAACCGGCCTCAGCGGCTACGCCCAAAACCAAATCGGTTGCAAGAACTGCGTCAAAACCGCAAAAAAAATCAGCTTCAAAGTCGGTTGAACCAAGCCGACCTGTGTCACGCTGGCGCTGGCCTTCTCGGGGAAAGGTTATTCGAACGTTCGCAGCCAACGTTCATAAGGGTATTGATATCGCGGGTAAGCGGGGAGACCCCGTGACAAGCGCTGCCGCCGGCAAGGTTGTCTATGCCGGCGCAGGTGTTACAGGGTATGGATCGCTCATCATCGTAAAACATAACGACACGTATTTAAGCGCGTACGGACACAATGAACGCTTATTGGTGTCTGAGGGAAGTGTAGTGAACGCCGGACAGCAAATCGCCACGATGGGTAGTAGCGGCACAAATTCGGTAAAGCTCCATTTCGAGCTTCGCAGGCAGGGTAAGCCCGTGGACCCGTTAACACTGCTGCCTAAGCGTTGAGTTTTCAGCACATTGCCTGAATGGAATGGACTCAGTCTTTTTGACAGTCAGCCAGTTAGACTGCCCCTGCAGCATCACACGCTCACATCGCACCGAAGATGAATGCCCTTGGGTGAGGACTGCGCGTCAGGCGAAAGCTACCACCGAATAAACGAGCGGCACTGGTGGAGAAAATCAGGCCTCCGCGCATAGGGAGACAACAAGGTCGTTGCGGTGTCGGTGTCTAGCGTTCGAGTAATGCCAGCTTGCCGGGTTTGCCTTCCCATTCGGCGGCATCGGCAGGCGCGTCTTTCTTTTCAGTGATGTTCGGCCAAACCTCAGCTAGCTCAGCATTGAGCTCAAGGAAGTTCTCTTGATCGGCGGGTAGTTCATCTTCCGAGAAGATCGCGTCAATAGGGCATTCAGGCTCACAAAGAGCGCAGTCAATACACTCATCCGGATGAATGACGAGAAAGTTAGGTCCCTCGTAAAAACAGTCTACCGGGCACACTTCTACGCAATCAGTGTGCTTACATTTAATGCAATCTTCGCCAACGACGAATGTCATAATACTTCCCCCAATACCCGCTTTTTTACGTAATTTAGTGCGGTGAGTGTCAAAATAATAAGTCGATCTAAGTGTCTAGTAAAGTTTTCAGCATATAAAGCGCGTCAAGCGCTTCTTTTGGTGTCATTTGATCTGGATCAATATCGGATAACACATCAAGAGCGGGGCTTTTATGCACCGGTGCGACGAACAGATCTGCTTGTCCGCCCGTGGTTTCACCGGGCGAAAGAACCTGTTGATTTTCCAGCTCCGCAAGTTTTTGCCGCGCGTGCAGCAGTACGCCATTTGGCACACCTGCTAGTTTAGCAACTTCTAACCCAAAACTGCGATTCGCCGGTCCCTCTTGAATATGGTGCATGAACACAACGTGGTCCTCGTGCTCTGTAGCATCCAGATGCACATTCGCCATGGCGACGTAGTCATCGGGTAGTGCGGTGAGCTCGAAGTAGTGTGTCGCAAAAAAGGTAAGAGCGCGAACTCGCTCGGCCAGTGCGACGGCGGCCGCCCAAGCAATGCTCAGCCCATCGAAGGTGCTTGTGCCGCGACCGACCTCGTCCATAAGCACCAGGCTGCGATCTGTCGCATTGTGAAGAATGTTCGCCGTCTCGGTCATTTCAACCATAAACGTCGAGAGGCCACTGGCGAGATCGTCGGACGACCCAATTCGGGTAAAGATGCGGTCGACTAACGATAGGGTGGCGCTTTGTGCAGGCACGAATGCACCGCAGTGGGCCAGCAAGGTAATCAGCGCATTTTGCCGCATGTAGGTCGACTTACCGCCCATGTTGGGGCCCGTTATCAATAACATTCGCCGAGCATCATTGAGCAAGGTGTTGTTGGCGATAAACGGCCTGTCACTGACTTGCTCAACGACCGGATGACGACCGCCCGTAATATCGAGTTGCACCGCGTCACTAAAGGTTGGCCTATTCAGCGTCAGCGCATCTGCACGCTCGGCAAAGCAAGCGAGTACGTCGAGGTCGCACAAAGCGTTGGACGTTTTTTGGAGAGCGAGAAGGTCATCTGCGACGCGCTCGACAAGCGCATCGTAGAGGTGTTTCTCCCGAGCGAGTGCTCGACTGCGGCTCGATAGTGCTTTGTCCTCAAACAGCTTCAGTTCAGGCGTTATGAAGCGCTCGACGTTTTTAAGTGTCTGGCGACGCTGGTAGGTATCGGGTGCGAGATCAGACTGTTGGCGACTAATCTCAATGTAATAACCGTGGACCCGGTTATAGCCGACCTTGAGTGTGGAAAGCCCCGTAGCCTCTCGCTCTCTGCGCTCGATATCAACGAGGTATTCACCGGCGTTCTCGCTGATACCGCGCAACTCATCTAGCTCCTCATCATAGCCCTGAGCGAGCACACCACCATCGCGAATGACCACGGGGGGGGCCTCCACTAGCGCTTTGCTCAGCAGCTCACAAAGAGCAGGATAATCACTGATATCCGCTACGAGCGCATTCAGCCGCTCAGAGCCTGCTGGAACGGCTGATACCAAGGTGGGCAGTGCCCATAAGCTGTCGCGCAGGCGTGTTAGATCCCGCGGGCGAGCAGAGCGAAGCGCCACCCGCGCGAGAATGCGCTCCATATCGGCAATAGGCTTGAGTTGCTGGCGTATTGCCTCGTAGCCATAGTTACTTTTGAGCTGCTCTACGGCGTCAAGACGCGCTTCTAACTCTTCGCGCAGGCGAACGGGACGATGCAACCACCTTTTAAGGTGGCGTGTACCCATTGCCGTTACCGTGGCGTTGTAGACCGAAAAGAGTGTGTTGTCCTCATTGCCGTGGATATTTTTATCAATTTCAAGGTTACGACGTGTCGCCGCGTCCAACACCACGGCTTCGCTTTGGCGCTCGTGGCGAATTGCGGCCAAGTGAGGCAGTTCGTTGCGCTGAGTATCTTTTACGTAGTCCAGCAAAGCGCCAGCCGCTGAAATGGCCAGCACCAAGTCTTCACAACCAAAACCGCTTAAATCACGGGTCTGAAACTGCTGGTTGAGCGCACGTCGAGCGGCTTCCTCGTCAAACTGCCACGCTGCGAGCCGACGGATTGCCACATGATCACCCAGCGAGGGTAGGGTCGCATCTTCGGACACCAGTACCTCGGCAGGAGCGAGCCGCTGCAGCTCTGCGGCGAGCGCTTCTTCTCCCGACATTTCCGAGACCAAAAAACGGCCACTGCTCACGTCCATCCACGCGACACCGCAGTCCATTTGCTGTCTGAAGACGGAGACAATCAGTGAGTCGCCACTGGCATCGAGTAACGACTCATCGGTCAAGGTCCCGGGGGTGACGATTCGAACAACTTTTCGCTCTACGGGGCCTTTTGACTCAGCGGGGTCGCCGATTTGCTCAGCGATAGCGACCGAGAAACCGGCTCTGACTAATCGGGCAAGGTAACTCTCCGCTGCGTGAAACGGCACACCCGCCATTGGGATCGGTTCCCCTGCTGACTTTCCACGAGATGTCAGCGTGATATCCAATACCGGCGCAGCTATCTCAGCGTCCTTATAGAAGAGCTCGTAAAAGTCACCCATCCTGTAAAACAGGAGTTCATCAGGATGCGCCGCTTTGATGGCCAAAAACTGACGCATCATCGGTGTGTGTTGGCTTGTGTCGGGTGATGAGGACATGGATGCCTATAGGCTAAAAATTCAAAGCGAGAGGATAGGTCAAAAGGCGCTCGCTTTAAATCCCGTCAAGCAATATCGGTGGGGTTTCTTGCACGCTGGTGGGTTCAAAAATCTCAGGCCTGGGCGGATCTGGTTATCTTGTTCGTTTACCGTTATTGTCGCTGAAATTACAGTCACCCTGGGGTAGGTCATGCTTAAAAGAAGCCTATTTATCTGCGGTATTTTCGTCGCACCTTTCACATCAGCTGCAACCATTATTCACGCCGGACACCTGTTCGATACCGAGAGCGGCAAGTTGCTTGAGAAGCAATCTGTGATTATCGAATCTGGGCGTGTTACGTCGGTGCAATCGGGTTTTATTGAATCCCAGGGCAACGAGGTGATCGACCTTAGCGCGTCCTATGTGTCTCCTGGATTCATGGACATGCATGTGCATCTAGACGGCGAGCTCAACCCGCCCGCAAGTTACTCGGAAGAATTTTTCATGAATTCGGCTGATATTGCATTGCGCTCGAGCGTTTTCGCTAAGCGAACTTTGGATGCAGGGTTTACAACGGTGCGCGATTTGGGTGCGGGCGATATCCAAGCGATCTTTGCATTAAGAGATGCGATTGCAAAAGGGCTCGTTGACGGTCCGCGCATTTTTGCCGCGGGTAAGGCCATGGCCACCACGGGAGGCCATGCTGACCCGACTAATGGCATACGCGCGGATTTGCGTGGTGACCCCGGCCCCAAGCAGGGCGTTATCAATGGCCCTGACGACGCCTATAAAGCAGTGCGTCAGCGCTATAAGGACGGGAGCGATGTCGTAAAGTTGACCGTGACCGGCGGTGTGCTCTCGTTAGCAAAGAGCGGTGATAACCCACAATTCACGGACGAGGAATTGCAGGCGGTTGTCAGCGCCGCGAAAGACTATGATTTTGTCGTGGCAGTTCACGCCCATGGCGCGACGGGTATGAAACGAGCGATTCGAGCCGGCGTCGACTCTGTAGAGCACGGCACGTACATGGACGAGGAAGCAATGCGTCTTATGCGTAAGCAGGGCACTTGGTACGTCCCTACAATTTCGGCCGGAAAATGGGTGGGTGATCTGGCCGAGCTCGATGACAAGCTTCCAGCTGTCGTCAGGCCCAAAGCTGCAGCCATTGGCCCTTTGATTCAGGACACCTTCGGCGAGGCCTATAAAGCCGGTGTGAAAATAGCCTTTGGTACCGACGCGGGTGTCTCTCCACACGGTTCAAACGGGAGAGAGTTTCGCTTCATGGCAGAAGCGGGTATGCCGGTCATGGAAACCATTCAGGCGGCGACTGTTAACGCCGCGAAGCTTCTTAGGGTAGAGGACGAGCTGGGACAGATCGCTCCCGGTTTTCATGCTGATATCGTGGCATTTGATAGTAACCCTCTCGAAGACGTGGGGGTGTTGGAGCGTCCCAGTTTTGTAATGAAGGCGGGCTCAGTATTCCGGAATGACGGCGCATGAGGGGCCGGCTATTTTTTTTACTGCTGACGTTCTTCACCTCGCCCATAAGCGCTGAAGAGCCGCCCGTTGCGATAGCACTGCACGGCGGTGCGGGGACGATCGAGCGCGCGCGAATGACACCAGAGCAGGCAATGGCGTATTCCCGCTTCTTAGACGAGGCGATTGTTGAGGGACATCGCCAGCTGAAAGCGGGCGCGGTGGGCCTTGATGTTGTTGTGAATATTATCCAGCGCATGGAGGACTCTCCGCTCTTCAATGCAGGGCGTGGTGCGGTCTACACATGGGAGGGGCATCATGAGCTCGATGCATCGATCATGCATGGCGCTGAGTTGGATGCGGGAGCCGTTGCGGGCGTGACGACCGTTAAGTCTCCGATCGCCCTTGCGCGCGCTGTCATGGAGCGGTCTCCTCATGTCATGTTGGCATCTCGCGGTGCTGAACAGTTTGCTGCGGAACAAGGGTTTGAAGGGGTGCCAGAGGACTACTTTGACACCGAGCGTCGCCAAAAGGCGCTTGAGGCCTACAAGCGGGCACGGCAGGCGGGCCTGTCGCCCAAACCCGATTACAAGTTTGGAACGGTTGGCGTTGCCGTCCTTGACACTATGGGTAACTTGGTTGCTGGTACCTCCACCGGTGGTATGACAGGCAAACGTTGGGGGCGCATTGGTGACGCCCCTGTGATCGGCGCAGGTACCTATGCAAATAACGCCTCCTGTGCGGTTTCTGCAACGGGTCATGGTGAGTACTTTATTCGACATACGGTAGCTCGCGACGTGTGCGCGCGGATGGAGCTTGCCGGTGAATCCTTGAGCCAAGCCGCTGACGAGGTGGTCAATAAAACGCTCGTCAAGGCGGGTGGGGACGGGGGAATTATCGCCGTCGACGCCAAAGGGAATGTGGCGCTCACCTTTAATACACCGGGTATGTACCGCGCCAGCATCAATGCGTCGGGAGAGAAGGTGGTGGGTATTTTTGGCGATGATTGACCGCACGCTGGCCTAAATAGGGTTCGCTTCCAAATCAATTTCCCCCTCTCGCTGCTGTGTGCAGCGCATTGTCTGTCGCCTTTGACGACAGGTGTTAGGCAATGATGTTTTTTTTTCTTCGTTTACCTCTAAACTCGTTTGCATTCAGGAAATAAAACACTGATTATATATACAGTATTCGTTAAGCGGCATCGAAGTGTGCCAAAGGGAGAAACTCATGGATCCTAATAAGCAAAAAGCGTTGGACGCAGCACTGGCCCAAATTGAGCGTCAGTTTGGTAAAGGTACAGTCATGCGCATGGGTGACTACGAGCAGGTGGCGATTCCCGCCATCTCAACCGGCTCGTTGGGTTTGGATATTGCGCTCGGTATCGGCGGTCTTCCCCGAGGCCGAATTGTTGAGGTCTACGGCCCAGAGTCCTCGGGAAAAACAACCTTAACCCTACAAGTCATTGCCGAAGCGCAAAAGCTTGGGGGTACGGCGGCCTTTGTTGACGCGGAGCACGCGCTCGATCCGCAGTACGCAGAGAAGTTAGGCGTGCAAATGGACGATCTCATCATGTCTCAGCCTGATACCGGCGAGCAGGCCCTGGAGGTCGCTGAAATGCTGGTGCGCTCGGGTGCTGTTGATGTCCTAGTGGTTGACTCAGTTGCCGCGCTAACTCCAAAGGCTGAAATTGAAGGCGACATGGGTGATTCGCATGTGGGTCTGCAAGCTCGCCTGTTAAGTCAGGCTATGCGTAAGTTAACGGGAGCGATTAAGCAGACAAATTGCCTCGTGATCTTTATTAACCAGATTCGCATGAAAATTGGTGTGATGTTCGGCAGTCCAGAGACAACGACCGGGGGTAACGCGCTTAAGTTCTATTCATCGGTACGTCTCGATATTCGCCGCATTGGCGCCATTAAAGATGGCGATGAAATTGTAGGGAACGAGACGCGGGTAAAGGTGGTCAAGAACAAGGTGTCGCCACCCTTTAAGCAAGCTGAGTTCCAGATCATGTACGGCGCCGGCATTTATCATATGGGTGAGGTGCTCGACTGGGGCGTAAAGCTGAACCTGGTCGACAAATCGGGTGCGTGGTATGCCTACAAGGGCGACAAGATTGGTCAAGGAAAGGCGAACGCAGCGAAGTTCCTCGATGAGAACCCCGCCATTGCCTCTGAGATCGAAGGCGAAATTCGGCGTCAGACTATGAATATCCCCTCTGATGAGTCCGATGCACCTGCTGAGCAGACCGAAGAAGTGACCGCCGAGTAAGCACCGACGTGGAAGTAAAACCGTCGGATGTACGCCTTGCGGGTATGGACTTACTCGCGAGGCGAGAACACTCCTCCCAAGAGATCATTACCAAGCTTAAAAAACGGTTTGGTAAACGCTTAGAGAGTGATGTCGTCATCCACGATGCAGTGGACCAGCTGACTCGTGAGGGGTTGCTGAGTGATCAGCGTTACGCGGCGTCGATGGCTCGCCAATTGGTAAATCGCGGCGCAGGCCCCTCCAAAGTCGCTTACGAGTTGCGTCAGAAGGGCTGTGATCCTGATGCGGCACTCGTTGATGCGTTTCCAGACGGGGTTGACTGGTTTGCCGCGGCGGAGGACGTTTACGACCGCAAGTTTGGTGCAAAGCCAATGCCTGAAGAATGGGAGCTTAAGCAAAAGGAGCGCGCCAAGCGTGGGCGTTTCATGAGCTCACGCGGGTTCGCGCCGTCGCACTTCATGCATCTTCTTGAAGCCACGTCTGACGAGTGAGTTAGTTGCAACTAGACAGAACGGGTTGAACTCGTGCTGGTGTCTTGCCACCGAAGACTTAGAGGTCCGCAGCTACGGTAGGTCTCCAAGTAGCGCACCGCGCAGTTCGCGCGCTTTTTGTTGAACAAGCTCCGCGTTGTCGGGCCCCATGCGAAGCACTTGCTTCTGGAGTGGGGTGAGCGACTCCAACTCAGGGTCTTTGTACGCCCAGTTCGCTTCGTCGCGCACCAGCTCGGCGTTTTCGGGCAGGGTGGGCGTTGCCAAAATATGTGTGGTCGCAGCAAGTGCGGCGCCGCCAATATCAAAGTCGTTGACACCCATGCGCGACAGAGCCGTTGTAGCCAATGACTCATAGTCATTGAACACCGCCATGATGGCAGCGACATCTAGGCTATTGACCCAGTTAGCAAAGCCGTCGTAACGGGTGAAGCCGGTAGGGTTCATCGTCACTCGCACGCCATCTTCCAACGTCGGGAATACGCTCGCCGGTTTTCCTACGGGTAAAAGCTTATACGGCACCTCGCCACGACGCAGGGCATCGACGATGGCGACACTGCGTTCAACAACGTAATCGCCCGCGACAAACTGCTTGAGTGCTTTGCCGCCATTAAGAGTGTCGATGACCTCTCGCGCAAAGCTGTCTGCAGTCTCCTCTGTTACCGCAGGTGGGGGTGGGGGTGGGGGTGCAACAGGCTCGGGAACGAAAGCGGGGACAGATTCTGGCTCTGGCTCTACTTCCACGACGACGGGCTCTGCAATTTCAACCGGCTGAATGACCGTAAAGTCTTCCATTGGTTGCGACTCGCCGTAATCCCCGGTCGCCAAAACAAACACCAGTGTGGCGAGAATCAGGGCGAAGATGATCCCTAAGATGACTGGTTGAACTTTCGCGTCTGGCTGCTCATCTGACATTGGTTTACCCCCGGTTGTTTTTTATAGACAAGAGGGTACCCAAGAAAGTTCATTGGATCGATATGGTCCGGCAACTTAAACCCACGTTTTACAGTAGTTCAGGTGGTCTATCTGCCTTGGCGTACGCATATCGTTGCCCTGGAGCCACCTCATGATAGGCGTCCAGTCCCACTGCCGCCACGAGACCCAGTGTGTGCAGGTCTACCGAGCCGTCGTCTCGAAGTGCGTCGTCGCTGAATTGAACACTCTCGACGCCACCTATGATTAGATGCGTCCCATTAATATCCAGAGGTTGGTGTTCTGCTAGTTTGAGACCGATCTGCAGCGGTGACTCCGCCACAAAAGGTGCTTTGATGGGCATCTGCCAGCTGGGCTCAAAACCACAGGCTTCAAACTCTGACTGTTCACGTGGGAATCGCGCTGATGTGTGATGCCCGCGCTGAGTCATCTCGGGTGTCAACGCGTTGAATGTGTACCATCCCGTATCAAGAATATTTTCGAGTGTATGACGTTCAGTGCCCTCAGGTGCGGGCCGGATGATCATGCCGAGAAGGGCAGGGACTGCGCCGACATGAAAACACGAGTTGATGGCTGAAAGGTTTGTGTGGCCTTTCGTATCCGCGGTTCCGGCTAGCACAACTGGTTTGTAGCCAGGAAGGCTGTTGATTAACGCCGCGCGGTACCGCCGGGGTAGCGCCTCAATCTCACGTTTTCCGAGAATCATTTTGCGGCCTGATTTTCTGTACTCGTCGCAGGGCGTTGGCGTTCTCCGTAGAGCCCCTCATAACGACGTTGTGCCCAGAAGGCATAGACCGGATCGACAATGTTTCGAATAACGGGCCAGCGTAGCCATGCCCACAGTGCACCAAATCGGGTGTGCTGCCAGGCCGCAACGTTCGCGTCGGCCCCGACTACCCACTTGTCACCTCGTTTGAGGTGTAAGTTCAAGAGTAGGTCTTCTTTACTTGGCATACCCTCAGACACCTCAATCCCGTGAATATCAACGAGAGCGAGGCTGTCTCGCTTCAGTTTTGCCAGATGTTTCATCTCGCGTGCGCACAAGGGGCAAGCGCCGTCGTAATAAAGGGTTTCCTGCTCGGTGTTGCATGACTCAGTGTCAGATTGCATAGCAAGGCTCTCGATGTCCGCAGACCTGTGTACAGGCCGCGAACTGTAAAGGCTCGCAACGCAAAGGGGGAGAACTGCTCAGGTCTCGTCCACCTCTGACGTCACCAGATCGGACAGTAAGCGTTTTATGCTCTCTGCAAGTTTGAGCTCATCACCGCGCTTAAAACCAATGTGAATCTCTCTGACACGACCCTGTCCGTCGAGTAAGTATCCAGAGGGCATACCATCAACGGCGAAGGTGCGTGCAATATCGCCCTCTGTATCGATGACGACAGGGTAGTCAACAGAGTAGCGCTTAAGAAAATCCCAGGCGTCCTCCTCGACTACGTCAATACTAATAGCAAGGAACTGCACGGGATCATCGGCAAACTGCGAATTCAGTGCATTTAATGCCGGCAGAGAGAGACGGCACGGCCCGCACCAGGACGCCCAGAAATCCACGTACGTGATCTTTCCACGGAAGTCCGACATCGACAAATTGCCCTTCGCATTTTGAATGGCCGGTAGGGTCCAATCTGGCGCTGGAATAGGGGGGTTCACTGTTACAACGGAGTTGCCACCTGCGCCGTAAGTTGCCACGGGCGAAGTTAGAAGTATGCCTAGCAGTAAAGCACGTAATTTCATTCAATAAGACTCGCTGTTTTTACTATCTACGTTACTAGGGACGGACTCGTTCAGCATTTTAACTTCTTACGCAAAGAACCGAGCTCGGGGGCTGAATCCGATTGTAGCGAAGTACTTAGGTTTCTTTGTCCAAGTCGTGTATTTGGCTTCGTCTGCGACCGTGCGATGTGTTTAAGCCCCGAGAGATTTAATGTCGCACTAAAAGAGAAATCAATGACAGTTCAGTGCAAAGTCGCTAATTTAAGCATTGAGAGTATGAAGAACACTTACGTGAGTGCCACCGTATATTGCGCCGAGGGGGAGGTAATGGCTTTTAAAAAAAGTCGCCAGCATGGCATGACGCTTTTGGAGCTTATGATCGTAGTGGCCATCATTGGTATCTTGGCGACTATCGCCATTCCGTCTTTTAACGATCAGGTTATGAAGTCACGCAGGGCTGAGGCCAGAAATGCATTGTTTGACGGTCAGTTGAAGCAGGCAGAATACTTTGCAAATAATTTCATGTATGGCTGGCGAGCCCAGATTGGCGCAGATGAATTCACCGCAAACAACTATTACCGTATTACCGTCAGGAAGCCCGATGGTGAAGACTTCACTACAGGTTTTGAAATGCGCGCGACACCGGTGAGCGGTGAAGGGCAAGAAAACGACGCTCCATGCACTGGTAGTAGCAGTCCTCTGTATTTTTGTGTTGATGAAACGGGGGTTATCAGCACTGGGGATTGTGCTCCACAGTCTTGTTGGTGATTACCAGTGCTTTACTTGCCTTATTCGTGGTGTTCGCTTGTAGTTGGGTTCGTTTGAGTCACTGGGGGAGCATATGCTTACTTTTGAAGTAAACGAGTATTTATTGCCAAAAAAGCTGTTCTGGTATTTGTGGTTTGTTTGCTGTGGATTAGTCGTGTGCGATTCCGTATTCACATTTCACGACGTCACGGGCTACTACGTTTTCTATCGTGTTTTCGATATGACAAGAGAGGAGAGCATCCCTAATTGGTATGCCTCAATTCTTCTATTCTGCATTTCACTCACCTGTGCTCTTACATACGCGATTCAAAGATATCGCGTTGAGAGACATGTCGCAGCGCCGTGGTTGTTTTTTAGCGCCTTTTTCATCTTTTTGTCGATGGATGATGGCGCAAAAATTCATGAGCGTCTGGGCAGTTTTTTTAGGGAACTTACGGAGGAGAGCAGTGGTATGTTCACAGTTTTCCAACCCCTGCTGGAGGGCGCATCTACTTACTCTTGGCAAGTCTTTGTATTGCCAGTCTTCCTCTTCTGCGCCTTTTTTATATTGTTATGGGGATTCAACAATATCTCGGTACCTGAAACACACCGATACATGATCTTGGGCGGATTCTTCATAGCAATTGCTTTGGGATTAGACTACTTCGAGGGTCTTGTCGATAACGAGGTGATTGATCTAGATGGAAGGGCTCTGTCTGTAGACGCCATAGAGCATTACCAGCGCGTCTTAGAAGAGTTTTTAGAAATAACAGGTTTTCTTTGTATCCTTCGCGGACTGTGGATACACCTATTGAGCTTGGAATCTCAAATAAGCCTGTCAGTACGTGAGGTTGGGAATTAGGTTTGATCATACGATTTCATACAGGCGTGCCTGCCGCGCATTTTCATGGCGCCGCCTAATTCATGGAACATTGATCACTGGGCTAAGGAAAGCAAACCAATATCCCGCGAAGCGATATGCACCGCAGTAAATGCAAGGGGACTTTATCGGTTGGTAGACACACCGGCGCGCCCACTGTCCAATCCGTTTGCTCCCACGCGATTTGAGTATAGATCGCCGATTAGGGTCGATGTTTCAA
Source organism: Candidatus Paraluminiphilus aquimaris (assembly GCF_026230195.1). Taxonomy (NCBI): domain Bacteria; kingdom Pseudomonadati; phylum Pseudomonadota; class Gammaproteobacteria; order Cellvibrionales; family Halieaceae; genus Candidatus Paraluminiphilus; species Candidatus Paraluminiphilus aquimaris. Next base: position 1,731,868 of record NZ_CP036501.1, read on the forward strand.
AACAACTTGATCGATACGAATACTTGCCCACAACCTAGCTATTGCTATTACTACTGCTACTACTACTGCTACTACTGCTACTGCTATTGCTACTACTTCCGTTGCAGCTTTTACTGCTTATGCCGCCACTACTTCTGCTGTTACTGCTACCACTATTTTTATCCCATGAAGGGCCTCTTGTGCACAAGCTCGCGTCGTTTGTCAGCTGGATATAAAATTTTTGTTTGTAGTCACTCGCAGTAAGATTAAACGTGACTGAACACATCCCGGAGCTAGCGGTACCATTGCCCGTGCAGTACATATTAGTGGGGTTCAAAGTAACGACAGAGGATGTGTCCTGAGATATTTTGTCGCGTTTACACTTCGCTTTCGAGGCTCCGCTCTTTGACCGTTCAAAATCGCAAAAAGATGTCGATATCGTGGCTACGAATTGCCCGTCGTTGGGGCAGGTCATGTCGGTCCCATAGATTTTTATCTCAGCATTTTTCCCCTTGCTACCCCATGACTTACTTTTGCTACTCCCAACGAAGGGTAGCGTCGTGCACGCGGGAATTGAGTCGTCGGTGCCCATGAACACTGACAGGGCCTCATGATCCCCCGCAATGGCCGTCTTTAAGGCGATCTTGTTAGTGCCATCCATAATGGCGTAGTCACCACTAGTCTTGATAGATAATTTTGTTCCGTCCTGTTCATAGGTCGCTTTTAATGCCGCTAGTTTTTCCTTATCTGCATCAAGAAGTCGCTGACGATCTATAGTACGGCCGGCATCATTATTTGCATTCGCAAGATTGAAGTTCTCCCCATCGGCATATACGTCATGTCTAGCCTTCTCTATTGACGAGACATTTTCCGATAGCATTGCGACCCTGGCGTCTCCTTTCGCTTTTGACTTGATCGTGTCTGAAGCCACGGTCAGACCCGTAACGACGACGACGGAAAGGGCTGCGGAGGCAAAGACCGTTTCGATCAAACTCATGCCTCTGACGTACTTCAAATACCGCTTCATGTGTTTACTCATTCAGTTTTCTCCAGTTAAGGGAGGGCACACGGTGCTAGTCGATCACTCCAAGTGGCCGGCAACAGGTATACAGTGTTCGAGCTATCCACTTCGACGCTTACTATTTGCGAGACGGTAGCGGAGGCTACACGATAGGCAGCGCTAGCGTAAATTCTGTAAAGATATCGCGTTTCACTACCTACTGTGTTGGCCCCTAGTGGTTTAGCTCGGTAACTTGCAGTTGCTTCAAGGTCCGTATCAATTTCCACGTTATCAAGCATTACCTCGAAACAGTTTGAGGTAGCGTCAAGACCACTTCGGGTTTCCATCTCCGTTATCGAGTCTTGTAGCGCCACCTCTGCAGCATAGAGCGAAGTTGTGAGAGCTTGTGAGTAGCCCGCCGAGCGGAAGTTGTCCACCGTGGCGACGATCATGCTTCGTGTGGCAAAGAGCGATAATATCGCGAGTATGCTAACGACTGCTGTTGTAACGTAACCCGAAGAACAGCCGTTTGCAGCGTCTTTACTACCCAAGCGTCTAGTCGCTTTTGTTGCTACTCTTCTGCAAAAATAATGAGCATACGTTCGAGAGGGAGCTTTCGGCACCGTTATGGAATCGCGGCTTTGCAAGTCGCTTTTAATGGATGAATCTGGGTTTATCATGGCGTTGCCCCCGTCAAAAGAGGGTTGCGGGGTGTCACCAAAATTTCGCTGAAATAGGCCGACGTGGTGTCATCACACACTACCGCATCAGAACCAGGTGGAAGCGCGCATAGCTCTAGTTGCCATAGTTGTTCGATTAGGCAGTTGTTTGCCCTGCTTGAGTTGTAACACTCTGCTTCGGTCAACGCCGACAGTGTCGGAGAATCTGCATTTACGAAGGCGTCGTTACCGTCTTTGGTAACTTTGAGTGACTGAAACTCTAAAATGTCAGACACAGTGAGGTCGGACCAGGTTCCACTGTCACAAGCCACACTAACTCCTCGGCTGGTTTGCACAATATCACTCTGAATTCTAAAGCCGTATTGATAGTAGACCTCGTTTATATCTGAGGGATCTGAGCCTGTAGCCGTTCCGATCTCGAGAATAACGCAATTAAGTGATGTGTTTGGAAAGACAGCAGCGGCATAAGCTTCCGCTGTGGGGGCTGATGTATTGTTGTAACCGCCAGTCGTCGTCAGGTGAGTCGTAACGTTCGACAGTGAGCCCAGATAGCCAGATTCCCTGATCGCAGAACTGATCACATACTCGGTTTTTGTGAATTGCTCCGTTCTAAGCGCACTATTTTGCGCGTTTATGGTTGTCCGGTAGGTGATTGTGTAATGCGTGGCTGCGGCAAGGACAATAAAACTACTCACCGCTAACGACACCATTAGCTCCGTGAGACCCACGCCTTTTTGCACTGCCGCTATCAACATGAGGCACTCGAATCTAGAGTTCCGACATTCCAGATACCCGTGGTGCTGTGGCTAATAGTGACCTTTCCCGCTGAATTACAAAACGCAATGCTGCCTGCTGTAGAGTCTGAGAATTGCCGCAGGTTATCCTGTGACATAGACATCTCCGCCGGACTGAAAGTAGTCGACAGCTCAATCCCGTCAGCAAAATCCGCATAGCTTCTCGTTAGGTCATTTGTTCCGTCAGCCCCAAGATCTTTATCGACTGACCATTGATTTCCTGTTGTAAACGAGATCGTTGCAGTACCCGTGGCGCCAGTTGCGAGGACATCCCTCTGAGCTTGTCTGAGATCGGTGACAACAGTTTCAACAACAAGACGTAGGCGAGCTTGCGCAATAGAGCTCGTAAAGGATGGGATCGCGATGCTTGCTAGAATCGCTATGATGGCAACCACTACCATGAGCTCGAGTAGCGTAAACCCTTGCTGGTTTATTTCCTCTAAAGCATCTCTCGTCATGATTGTGTGCGCTGATAAAAGATGTATAGAGTGTGTCTGTTTGCGCCATAGAAGCAAATAAACCGTGTCAAAAATGTGACGTTTGTAATGGTTTTGGATATTAAATGAACGTTTTTAGGTGAGATGGCTCACCGCTTTTTGCTTCGTACACTGATCATTTGATTAAAGGCTTCACTGGCCCTGTCATGCGCAGGTTTTATGTAAGGGGCGGTTTTTACATGGTCATAGTGGTGCCGCATGGCCGGGTTCGCCTCAAAAATAACAAGTTTTCCGTCAGGGCCGACAGCGAAGTCGACGCCGCAAAAGTCGAGGCCAATGTCACTGAGAAAGGCGAGTAATGCGCTGTAGTGGGTGGCGCCAAGGTAGGCAGCGAGGTCATTAAGGCAGCTTGCCTCGTCTTCCTGCATCCACGTTTGTTCACTCATGATCTTCAAGCGATCACCACGGCGACCGACCTCCCAATGCTTTGCGCGCAGTAGGTGGACAGGATAGAGGTCCCCATCGATGTAAAAGCCCCTAATTTTGTGAAATACACCCTGTTCGTTAGCAACGTTAATAAATTCGGTCACGTAAAGGTCTCTCATCGAGGAGAGTCCCTCCAGCGACTCGCGCAGCGCCGTGTCAGTGTCGCACTTGCTTAATGTCGAGCCCGTGTGTGTTCCGACCGATCGAACTAGAAGTGGGAACGTCAATTCCGACTTGATCTGTTTGACCAGCTTGGCTACGTCAAAGAGGGCCGATCCGAGATAGCGATTTGTCCTCCCGGATCTGAGGTGGGGCGATGCGTTGGCAAGCTTGGCTATATTGTCGCGGGTGCTGCGACGCAGCGCAGCGGGTTCATTGATCACCCGGGTCACGCCGTGATTGGCGATGAAACCTTCAAGCCCTAAAAGCGCGTTAGGTGAGGCGTCAACGTCACTGATCGCGTTAAATAAGACGTCAAAACGCGGCAAGTTTGCACCACTGAATGCGAGGTTGGCCGCATTACCAAGCGTTATGTGGAAACGCGCTTTATCGATCCAGTACTTAGTCGATATTTGACCGCCCACCAGCCGTGTTTTTATCGCGCCGTCATCTGCGAATCGAAACTTAACTTTTGTTCCCTCAAAGGCTCGAACCTTTAACACCACAGGTTTGAGGGATTCGCGACCCGCCTTCAAAAAAGGTCGAGCGGCGGCAGCATTCTCTAGCAAGGCCGCGGCTTTAGCGTCCTCATTACCGCGAGTGGCGAGCGCACTGAGAAAGTAGGGTACGTCGAAACCCGGGTCTGGTTTTTGGGCCATTAGCTGTAGCAATGATTGAGCTTTGGTGAACTGTTTAGCCCTTAATGCTTTCCTGACGTCTGTCATCGATGATTCGGGCGTTAACGACTCAGTGCTTGAAGCTACTGAACTGGGTGTTGTTAAGGCATCAAAGCTGACTCTCTCATCGCTGCGTAAAATACGCGCCTGGGTTTTGCGCCCCTGTTCCTCAAGACGAGACGCGCCCTGGATCACTCTTTGTCGGATGTGTTCTGTCGGCAGCCCATCCGCATTCAGGGCGCGATGGCATGAGGTGAAGTCAGTTCTTAATCGATAGCGGATCATCAGACGATCGCTGTCTTCTGCCAAGGCAGTGCGACCGTGAAGCACTTTGCAATTATTGATTAACAGTGTTTCACCCTTTTGGAGTCGAAACGAGCGGTGCGCCGAGAGGTGAGTGATTGCCGCATCGAGAGCCGACAAGGCGGTTATTTGCTGCGCTGACAATGAGGCACCGAGTTCCAGACTTCGGTCCAACTGTTTCCGGTAGTAGCTGATGCGAGTTTCGTCGCTAGCAGACCCTGTCTCTAGAATCGGTTTTGGGTGCCTACCCATTGGCCAGATAGGCTGTCGTAGGAGTTCGGCTGTCTCGCTATCGAGTAAAGGTAGCAGCTCATCGATGACCACCATCTGTGTTTCACCCCCGGATTCATCGGGGCGTGACATGCCAAAGATGACAATAGAGTGTGGATTCTTTTGTTGACTGGAGTCGGTGTGGGGCTCGAGCGCGATGGTAGTCCGGCTGTAACGTGTAACGGCGTCTTCGACCGAGGAGGCTTTTGGGTTGACGGTAACCCTAGTGGCACCGAGCCGGGAGGGCAGCTCCCCGCTGATTGAACCGATGCACTCCAACGCGAAAGCAATGGCACTCGCCTCTTGCCACGACGCATGACCCTTTGTGGGGGGCATGACCATGTAATAGGGGAAGGTCGTAAGCGCCTCGAGTATTTCTCGTGATTTTGCGAGAACATCCATTTCCGTAGCCTAGCTCAGGGCACAGGTGATTAGTACAGCTTGTTTGGAAGCAACGGCAACTTTTTTTGGGGACCACAAAGAGAGACGGACCACATAGCGAGACATACCCATAGCCACAAAAAAGCCGGCGTCTTGCGAGGCCGGCTTAGCGAGCAGTTCTGCGACTTAGCGATTTCTACCCAGACGCTCGTGCGCATCAACCCATTCGTTGGTCCGCGTTGCTTTATCGACCCGGGTTGCGGCAGCGAGTGAGAGCTCGCCTGCGACCACAAGACCCGCCGCGATTTCACAGAGCTTCAATGCACGATCTTTACCAAAGCAATCCATCATCTCAAGGCACTCACGTTGCGTCGGCAAATTCGTCCCGCCGCCATAGCTCGCCATAATGATCGAGGGAAGGGTAATGGAGAAGTAATGATCGCCTTCACGCGTCATGCGCTGATACACAGTGCACTGGTTGGACTCTCCGATGTTAGCGAGGTCCTGTCCGGTTGCGGCGTACAGTGCGGCCAAACCGTTTGCAGGGTGGCTTGCGTTATTAGAGCTTGAGGTCGTTAGCGCGGACAACGTAGTGATTTGATAGCCGTATTGCATCTGCTCCGGCGTGATACGGAGGTTGTCCATCAGGACCTTACGAGGAATGGTAACCTCGGCAGTCACACGACGGCCTCGCCCCTTGAGCATATTGACGGCTGAGGTTTTCTTTTCTGTGTCCCAGTTGCCCGAGAGCATGTAGTTCTTGAGTGCGCCCGGGTAGTTCTTACGAATCCACTCACACGCAAAGAACGTCGCTCGGCTGGTCATATTTTGACCTGCAGCATCGCCAGTAGAGTAATCAAACCGGCAGGCCACGAAGTTGTGAGTATGGTAGTTCTCAAGTTCTAAGAGCTTACCCACTGACGTCGTGCTCTCTGCCTGCTCCTTTATGACCTCGAAGTTGGCTCGAAGCCATACTTGGAAGTCGCGGGCCTCACGCGCATCGTTGAAAATAAATAGGGGTGCGCGCTGCATAGACTCCGCAGAAACGGTTGTCTTTACGCCGCCTGACTCGCGAATCACTTTCATGCCGCGGTTGTAACTGGCAAGCATGGTGCCTTCCACGGTTGCCATGGGAACGAAAAACTCACCTTTGGCGTATTCGCCATCGACTAAAAGCGGACCTGCGATACCAATGGGTATCTGCGAGACGCCCCAGATATTTTCAATGTTGCCCGACATGACATGCGGATCATACGAAAACTGCTTGGTGTGATTGAGCGTTACACCGGTCTCCGCCTCGATGAATGCTTGTCGCTCGGCAATAATCTCAGGACTGTAATCGTCCTCCCGTGAGCGAGGAATCTTGGCGCGTTCGTCACTCATAATTACAGAATCCGTGCTTTGGCGGCGTTGTATTGGTTGACTAAGGTTGCGATGTATTCGCCCGCTGTTTCACGTGCTTTTACCGCGCCAATGCCTTGACCTGAACCCCAAATATCTTTCCAGGCTTTGGCGTCAGTGTTGCCACCAGAACCAAAGTCCATCTTAGTTGGATCGCTTTCGGGAAGGTTGTTGGGGTCAAGACCTGCGTTCTCGATGGAGGGCTTTAAGTAGTTGCCATGAACCCCGGTAAACAGGCTGCTGTAAACGATGTCATCGGCGCCACAGTCAACGATGGCTTGCTTGTATCCTTCGTCCGCGTTGGCTTCTTCGGTCGCAATAAAGGCAGAACCGATGTAGCCCATATCGGCGCCCATCGCTTGCGCCGCCAGCACTGAATCACCCGTGGCCATAGACCCTGACAGCAAAAGAGGACCGTCGAACCATTCACGGATTTCCTGAATAAGGGCAAAGGGAGAGAGCTGGCCTGCGTGGCCACCTGCACCGGCCGCTACCGCAATAAGGCCGTCTGCGCCTTTGCTCACCGCGCTCTTAGCGAAACGGTTGTTGATGATGTCGTGAAGCACGATGCCACCCCAGCCGTGAACCTGATCATTCACCCATTGCTTTGCACCAAGGGAAGTAATGATGACGGGCACCTCGTACTTCTCGCACATGTCCATATCGTGCTTAAGACGGGCGTTAGAGCCGTGAACAATTTGGTTAACCGCAAAAGGCGCGGCTTTATTGTCCGGGTTGTTCTTGTCGTGATCTTTAAGTTCTGAGGTGATGCGCTCCAGCCACTCTTCCAGCACGGGCTCGGGACGGGCATTGAGCGCAGGGAAGGAGCCAATGACACCGGCCTTACACTGTGCGATCACGAGATCAGGGTTCGAAATAATGAACAGTGGTGAACCAATAACGGGGATCGACAGGTTGTCTTTTAGAATTGCAGGTACGGCCATGTGAGTCTCCAAATAACGCAGGAATTGCTGTCGCGGTGGACAGTCGACAATTTTTTCGGATTTGAACTTACAGTATGTTTTTTTGGCCAGCAAGCCAACACGTCATGATTCCTCGTGTTCATCATCATTTTGCCCGTGCATAATGTTGTCACTTAGCCAGTGGCGAGCACTTATGTATCACCAGCACTTTGGACTCAACGAGGCCCCGTTTTCTATCGCGGTGAACCCTCGCTATTTGTTTATGAGTCAGCGACACAGGGATGCGCTTGCGCATCTTCTCTACGGCGTGAGCGGTGGCGGTGGATTCATTTTGCTAACCGGGGAGGTGGGGACTGGGAAGACAACGGTCAATCGTTGCTTGCTCGAGCAGTTGCCCGATACCACTGACCTGGCCATCATTTTAAACCCCGCATTGAGCGCCGTGGAGTTGTTGGCCACTGCCTGTGATGAGCTAAAGATTGACTACCCTCGTGGTACGCAAAGCCTCAAAGAGTTGACGGACGCTTTGCACCGGTACCTGCTTGATAACTATGAGCGCGGCCGAAAGACCGTTCTTATGATTGATGAGGCGCAACACCTTGATTTTAATGTGCTCGAGCAGATTCGGTTACTTACAAACCTCGAAACCAATGATGAAAAATTGCTACAAATTATTCTCATTGGCCAGCCTGAACTAACAGAGAAATTGTCTCGTCCCGAGCTACGCCAACTGAATCAGCGGATTACGGCGCGCTATAACCTTCAGCCACTGAACCTGCAGGAGACAACCGCGTACATCAAACACCGGCTGGAGGTAGCGGGATTGCGAGGTGGTGTAAGCCTTTTTGAGACTGCAGCGATCAAGCAGATCCATGCCCTGACGCGGGGGATTCCAAGATTAATCAACGTGCTTTGCGATCGTGCGTTGCTGGGTGCTTACGGTCAGCAGCGTGGAGGTGTGAATAAAAAGCTAATCGCCCAGGCTGCATCGGAGGTGTTTGGTGGGCCAGCCACCCAGCCTTCATCTTCCCCGGCCCTTCCTCTATGGATTTTGCTGGTGACGGTCATTGCGATTGCGGGCCTGGTCATTGGAGTGTGGATCAGCCAAGCGAGCGGGCCTTTAGACAACGCGGACAGCGTATCTTTGAATGACGAGCCACCGGTAGAGGGCGAGCCCAAGCTATCCTCAAGTTCAGCACCAACTGAGCCTGCTGAGTTAGTCCCTTCAACCTCATCATTACAACCCCTACAGCCAACACCCGCGGTCGGTGACACAACAAATCGTGCTGTCGTCGAAAGCGACGGTGCTGCAACAGTCTCGCCAGCGGTCTCGACACCGCGGTGGCAACTCAGTTTACAAGAGGCGAGTAATGTTCTTTGGCAAGCGGCGATGGATTCGCCCGTCCCGACATCAGTCTGTCCACCCCCTCAAATCACCGGTTTACAATGCACCCGTGAAACTGTTCAGGTTTGGAATGAGTTGATAAAACTAAACCGACCCGTTCTATTGGAAATGGTGACTGAAGATAAATTTGCCGCTGCGGCCTTTGTATTGTCTTTTGCTGACGCTTCAGCACTCACCTGGACGCGCGAGGGGCTTTTAGAGGTCTCGTTGGCGGAGCTTGCTAAACGATGGTCTGGGGGTGTGCAATATCTATGGCAGCCGCCCAAAGGTTGGAAGGGCAGCGTGGGACTCGGTGATAAATCGCCCATTGTGAACGTGCTTGCTCAGATGTTTGCAACGCTTGATGGCATGAGCGTGTCAGAGGTTAAGGCTTACGGTCCGGCTCTAGAAGCTCGCGTTCGACTGTTTCAGGAGGCTGAGGGTCTTGTTTCCGACGGTGTTGTTGGCGAACAAACAATACTGAGACTGAATGATCGCTTGGGTATTGGCTTAACGTCACAACGAGCGGTTAATAGAAGCGCAATGTGGCCCGTTGAAGCGGCGAGTGCGAACACTCCAGACCTGCGAGATCTGCGCTGATGTCGATGATTCTTGATGCGATGAGGCGTTCAAAGGAGGGTGAGACGAATGGCTCAGATGTCCCAACCGTTGATACCGTACATTTCATGCCAGAGCCTGAGCCGCGGTTCTCTCGATGGCAGCTGCTCGTTTTGATTGCCGTTTTAGTGGCGCTTATTGGTATCTCAGTTGGGGTGCTTTCCCCGTTTGAAGGCGAGTCTCGGGCTGGGAGCGGCACAGCGACTAACTTGACGCCCACTCATCCCACAACGGACGCCCGGGCGCCTAGTAAGGCGCCAGCTGAGTTGTTATCTCAACGGCCGGGTGCTCCTCAAAAGCCGGTCGACGCGGCCCGTCCTTCCGGCGATGAGCGCCCGAGTAAAGCGCGGGAATCTGCCGCGACTGCTCAAGTGGGTCGTTCTTTGCAAAGCACGAATTCAACGCCCGAGACAGAAGGTGAGAGCAGGGGGCAGCCGGTCAGTGGGCGCACGCTGGACACCGCCCCAGTTGCCTCTGAGCCACCACGTCCGAATTTGCTTGATGCATCCGGGGCACGGGTTAGTGCAACAGTGCCGCGCAAATCTGCGCCTAAAACTGAAGAGCTTGAGTCGATTTATCGTGCAATGCAGGAAGAGGCGAGCGATGTCACGCCTTCAGAGGGTGGGGGCAAAAGCGCATCGATAGCGGAGCAGAAGCCTGGTGAGGGGGCATCACCGTCTGAGGAGAGCGAATCTCCACCCATTGATTTTGCAGATATCCTAGCCGCTGCACAAAATGAGTTCGGTGTGACGCCTTTAGTAGAGAGTACTGAGCCGTTGCTAGAAACCCTGTCTCAACAGGTTAAGGACGATATTCCATCGCTGATTTACAGCGAACATAACTATGACCCGTCGGGCGACTCTTTCGTGATCCTAAACGGAAAATCACTTAGAGAGCGTCAACGCGTGGGTGCGTTTACCGTAATCGATATCCTGCCCGACAGTGTGGTGCTGCGATGGCGTGAGACTCAATTTAGGGTCCGTGCGAGAAATAGCTGGATAAATATGTAGTTATGAAGGCCTGTCAGTCCGGGCACGTCTGTAAAAGTAAGCCTCGCCACAGAGCAGGCGTTTATACCAAGTGGGGACTGTTGTGACTGTTGTGACTGTTGTGAATGTTGTGACAGTTGTGACGCCACGCGACCCGAGCTACGCCACACCTTGGCAAATCCGCAAGATGTTTCACGAGCAGCCCCTTTTGAGAGGGCTCAGCCCGTGTTGCTGATGGTGCCAGACTTACGGCATTTAGGGTGCGGGGTTTGGAATGCGTTGTTGTATTGCCTCAATGCCCTTTAAGACCTCTTTGTCTAGCGTCACATCGAGACTGTCTATGTTCATTTTCAGCTGTTCCATGCTGGTGGCACCGATAATATTGGTCAGTACAAAGGGGCGCGTATTCACAAAGGCAAGTGCCATATGCGTTGGGTTCAAGCCATGCTGGTCAGCAAGCTGAAGATATTGTTCGGTTGCTTCGAGCGTTTCTGAGCCGTCGTATCGTGTGAAGCGCTCAAACACAGCCATTCGCGAGCCCTCGGGCTTGGCACCATGTCGATATTTGCCTGTGAGCAAACCCATACCGAGGGGTGAATAGGCGAGAAGTCCTACATCCTCTCGGTGAGACACCTCGGCCATAGCAATTTCATAGGTTCTGTTTAGAAGTCCGTAAGGATTTTGAACGCACTCAACCCGCGGCAGGCCCTCGCGGTCAGCAAGCTCCAAAAACTTCATGGTGCCCCAAGGGGTTTCATTGGACAGGCCAATTGAGCGGATCTTGCCAGCAGACACGAGCTCTTGGAGCGCGCGCAGCGTCTCTTCGATGGGTGTCTCAGGTTGGTCGCGATGGAAATAGCCCCGCTGGCCAAAGAAGTTGGTGTACCGGTCGGGCCAATGGAGCTGATAGAGATCAATGCAGTCTGTTTGCAGTCGCCGTAGCGAGCCGTTAACCGCCTCGACAAGTTGCTCTTGAGTGAAGCGAGGTCCGCCTCTCAAATAATGGAACTCTGGGTTAGGGCCTGCCGCTTTGGTGGCCAGCACATACTTGTCGCGCAGGCCTGTTTTTTTAAACCAGGTGCCAATGTATTCCTCTGTGCGCCCCTGCGTCTCAGCGCGTGGTGGCACCGGATACATCTCGGCCGCATCCAGCATATTGATGCCCCGATCGAGAGCGTAGGAGATCTGCTCGTGCGCCTCAGCCTCGGTATTTTGTTGACCCCACGTCATGGTCCCGAGACAAATTTTTGAGACTTCTTTTGAGTCGATAGTTCGTAAGGTCATGGTTACAACTCCAAGTATTGCATCATTGCTTGATAGATTTCGCGCTGCCGCATAAAGGGCGTGAGTACCGCATTGCCTTGCTCGTTGGCAAAGAGAGGTACATTCGCGCCCGTGTGCTCTTCAGAGCGGATGTTGTTGGTTGCGTAATTGATACGCATTAGAGAGCCCTCTGGCGTCTCTACTCGGGCGACTTTGCCGGGACTAAAGACCGGTATAGGAAGCCCCGTATACAGGGTTGGATCGGGGACGATTTGTGCCGCTTGAGCGTGATCTGCGGTCACAATAACCAGCGTGTCAGGGTTGCGCGCCGCATAGTCGTTGACGACCGAGAGAGCCCGCTCGAGTTGCTCTATTTCACCAATAGACCCACAGGGGTCACGGACATGACTTTGCTTATCGATCGATGCGGACTCAATGGTCAGAAAAAACCCTTTTTCGTTATCGCGGCTCAGGTGATCAATAGCGAAACGGGTCATGGTCTCAAGAGGTGGTATCGCCTCAAATGACGGGTTGTCTACACAGGCAATCGTGTCTGGTTGGGTAATGGAGCCGATCATTTCGTGTGCGAGGTTGAGCCAGCTGCGTTCGATATCCTCGGCAGAGCGGCCGTTCGACCCCTGCCATTTTACGGGCATCGTATCTTCGGCGAAGAGCCCGACCACGCGCCCCACATAGCGATCGTCGAGCTGGTCTTTGCGGGTCAACACGGTCGCGCCAGCTTCAGTGGTCATATCGAGGGCGCTGGGGTTGTTTTCGAAGCGAGCCGCAAAGTGCTCCATGCCACCCCCTAAGATCAGATCGACATTGGCATTTGCGAGTTGCTCCGCTATTGACCCTGCGCCGCCGTTTTCGACTAGGTCGCGTGGGCATCCCTCAAAGGTAACACCATATTTTTTTCCGCCTCTGATGGAGACGGGGTTCTCACAGGCCCTCACCCCTACGTGCGCTGCAAACGCGGCAGGTGTTGCGTCGGTAACAGAGGCAGTGCTGACGATACCCGTCTTGTAGCCGACGGCCGCGGCGGCTTCTAGTACCGTTTGGACCCGTTCGTCGTCTCTGTCTTTACCGACACGACCAATTATCGTAACCGCACCCGTGGCAAGTGTCGTGGCGGTGTTCGCGGAGTCTGCAACATAAATAGCGCTTCCCGCTGCATCGACCGTTTCGACTTGAACGGCGCCCCTGAAGGGCATTGTGTCTAAGATCAAGGTGCCGCTTTGGCCCGATAGATAGTTTCGGCCCATGGTGACGTGCTGATCATCAAAGCCATCGCCAATAATGAGAATGACGGATTTAGGGTTGGCGTTTGCGAGCGGCCCCATTGCGAGACAAGCAAAAGCCGCGAGCAGGGCGGGAGCGTTGAATAATTTCATGCGTTAGAAATCCGCAGGCAGTGGTGTGAAGCGCAAGAGCATAAACCCATCACGTTCGGATAAAAACCCTGACAAGGCGGGCGAGGCTTGAGACAAGGTGGTCGCAAGGAAACGTCTGATATGCCATTATCCGGCGCTGGTTTGATTGGAGGTCCCTCTGGTGAGAAAGTTTCGAAAAAACACCCAAGCGATAATCGCGACGCCTTTGCTTATGTTCGCGCAGCCTAGCTTAGCTGCAGACACTGGGCACACAGCGTGGATGCTCACCGCGACAGCACTTGTGCTGTTCATGACCATCCCTGGCTTGTCCCTTTTCTATGCCGGCCTTGTGCGTGCAAAGAACGTACTCTCTGTCTTGATGCAGTGTTTCGCCATAACGGGGCTGATGTCGCTGCTCTGGTTCGTGGCGGGCTACTCGATTGCTTTCGGCACCGATGGCGTAGAGCCGGGCGCCTATATTGGTGATATGGGGAACTTGTTCCTGGCTAATGTCTCTTTGGATTCAGTGCGCAACGGCATTCCAGAAACCTTGTTCGTTATGTTCCAAATGACCTTTGCGGTCATTACACCCGCCTTGATCGTTGGTGGTTTCGCTGAGCGAATGAAGTTCTCAGCGATGCTCCTTTTCAGTGCGGCTTGGATGCTTTTGGTTTATGCCCCCGTTTGTCACTGGGTTTGGGGCGGTGGCTGGCTCGGTAATATGGGACTGCAAGATTTCGCGGGTGGAACCGTTGTCCATATCACGGCGGGGGTTGCTGCTCTGGTTGCCGCTGTCATGATGGGACCGCGCCGCGGATTTGGTCAAACGGCTATGCCCCCTCATAACCTAACCATGACTGTGACCGGCGCGGGTATGCTCTGGGTAGGCTGGTTTGGGTTTAATGCAGGTTCAGCGCTGGCGGCAGACAACAGCGCCGCTATGGCCATGTTAGTCACGCACCTCTCTGCGGCTTGTGGCTCGCTTGCGTGGATGACCATGGAATGGATTCGCCACGGCAAGCCCTCGGTGTTGGGTATCGTTACCGGTATGGTTGCAGGGTTAGGTACGATCACACCCGCTTCGGGCTCGGTCGGGCCGGCAGCGGCGGTTGTCATTGGTCTATCGGCAGGTGTGGTTTGCTACTTTGCGACGATCACACTCAAAAACACACTCAAGGTCGACGACAGCCTCGATGTTTTCCCCGTGCACGGTGTCGGCGGCATTTTGGGTACGATCTTGATTGGTGTCTTTGCCGCACCATCGCTGGGTATCTTCAGTGGAAACGGTTTCTCTGATGGTGTCAGCTCGATGGGCGGACAGCTTTATATTCAAATTTTCGGTGTCGTCGTGACGTTCGTGTTCGCCTTGATCGGAAGTTGGCTGCTTCTCAAGGTAGTCGATCAGCTTGTTGGCCTGCGCGTGGATGACGAACAGGAAACCGAAGGTCTGGATCTTGTTTTGCACGACGAGCGAGGTTACGACCTCTAAACGGCTTGCTCAGCCATGGGGCAACGTGTCGGCTTCGGCGGCGTTGCCTCGCGCCTTACCTAGAGTTACTCCGCATCTTTAGGCATTTCAACTGAGATGCCTAGCTTCTCAAACACCGAGAGCGATTCAGCGACTTCCCAGATAGTAAGCGGGTGAGATTCCCTCCAATTCTCACTGAAACTGACTTTCAACTTATCCCCCTTTGCCTGTGCAGAGAATTCAGGATGGGCGGGTGGGGCATCAGCGTGTTTTAAGGTGACCGCCAATCGAAGTAGAACAAGCATTCTCGCCAGTTTTTGTTGCTTACCTCGCGGAATGTCATCCAGAAGGTAGCTTGGTAGTTTTCCTCGATGTCCGCGCAATAGCCGGCTGATAAAAATTTGGTCACCTTGTGAGAAGCCTGGCATGTCAGAGTTTTCAATGAGATAGGCCGAGTGACGGTTGTAATGTTTCTGTGAAATGGCGATGCCAATTTCGTGCAGCCTTGCAGACCAAGAAAGTAGATCGATATCGTCCTCGTCTAGATTCCAGGCGCCTGCCGTCTGGGCGCAGAGGTGTCGCGCGTAGGTGCCCACCATATCTGAATTTGCCGTGTCCGCGGCGTATCGTTGAATCATGGCCTGTACGGTCCGCTCACGGACGTCCTCATGGCTACGTCGGCCAATCAGGTCATAAATAGCGCCCTCTCGAAGGGCTCCGCTGGAGGTTCGCATGATGTCGACTTGCAGCACATCAAAGATCGCAAGCGTAATGGCAACCCCCGCAGTAATGACGCCTCTGCGCCGTTCATTGAGGCCTTCGAGATCAATCTCCTCAACGGACTCAAACTGTAAGAGTGCTTTTCTTAATTTTTTTAGTGACTTTCGATCGATGCCGTCGTTGCGCCACCCGGCAGCTGAGATGAGTAATTCCACAGCTTGAAGTGTGCCTGAGGAGCCCACCGCTTCTGCCCAGTTTCGTCGCCTGAAGTGGCGCCTGATGTGAGACACTTCGATGCATGCTTGCTCATACGCGCGCTTGAACCGCTTCTTATCGATTTTGCCGTCAGGGAAAAACTGCTCGGAGTAACTGACGCACCCGAGCTGCAAACTTTCAAGCCGCTTAGGCTCGAATTGCGTACCCAAAATGAATTCCGTGCTACCGCCACCAATGTCGACAACCAGTCGGCTACGCTCGTCATCGGCGAGCGTATGCGCAACGCCCAAATAGATGAGTCTCGCTTCTTCCCTCCCGTAGATGACGTCGACCGGCACCCCAAGAATCGCCTCGGCGGGATCGGTAAACACATGACGGTTATGGGCCTGCCGCAGCGCGTTTGTTCCGACAGCGCGGATTTTATCGGGCTTAACCGACGCCAGGAGTTGTTGGAAGCGTTCAATGCAGGCCAACCCTCGCTGGACAGCATCGTCCGTCAGTTGATGGTTCTTCAGTCCCTTACCCAACTGCACTTTCTCGGCGAGAACGTGAAGTGGGCGAATTTCTCCGTGCTCCAAACGCGCAACAATGAGATGAAACGAGTTGCTACCAATATCAATGGCGGCAAAAACGGGCTCTGCCGAAGGGGCGTCAACGCTGGGTTGGTTACTGTCGGTGCTCACATCAGACGTCCGCGACTACTACCAGCACAAGCATATAGGAATCCGTAATCTCACTGGACATAAAAACGCGCATTAGCGATTAAATAGTCGGGGTGTGCGGTCAGTGATCCGTGTGCACAATTCATAACCTATTGTGTCACAGTGAGTGGCGACCTCATCGATTCTCGGTGAATCCCCCCATAAAGTGACCTCGGTACCAAATTCAATGTCAGGCTTATCTGTAACGTCTGCCGTAATCATATCCATCGATACTTTGCCCGCGAGCAAAATCGTACCGTAGGGCGTTCCGATGGGGGTTCCATCTGCCGCGGATCGAGGGTACCCATCGCCGTAACCGACCGGTATGGTGGCGATGCGGCTTCGTCGCTTTGCCACCCATCTACCGCCGTATCCCACTGTTTCACCGGCCTCGATCCAGCGCGTTGCCATGATTCTGGACGAAAAGGTCATGACCGGGCGTAAATCTAAGGTAGGAGGGGGGGCGACTAGGGAGCCACCGTAGAGCGAATAGCCAAGGCGTACCCATGACTCTTCAAACGACAGCTGGCCCACGGTGCCCGCGGAATTTGAAAAGCTGGCGTTGGGATAGCCATCACTCGCCCCCGTATTTCGCTCCAGCAAATTCTGCCAGCGTTGTTTTTGACGATGATTGAGCGTGGAGTCACTGTCCTCAGCGTCTGCGAGGTGACTCATAAGCGTAATGCGCTGTATGCCCATAGCGGTGAGTACGGCGTTAATCTCGCCAACTTCTTGGGGATCAAAGCCAAGCCGATGCATCCCTGTATCGACTTTTAGCCACACGTGCTCAAGATTGGGTGTTTGATGTTGTAACCAGTGTATCTGCTGTCGATTTGATAGGGCAGGCCACAAGCCATAACGCGCGATCTCGGTCAGATCATCACTCGAGTGAGGGCCTTGAAGCACAAGGATCGGCTTGGTAATGCCTGCTTCTCTCAAAGCGATAGCTTCTTCTGTGAGGGCAACAGCGAAGGCGTTTATTTGGTTCTCCAGCGCCTTTGCACACCCTAGCGCCCCGTGACCGTAGGCATTTGCCTTGACTACAGCCATTGTCTTTCGCGGCCCGGCGAGACGACTTAATTGCGTGAGGTTATGCTCAAGGTGAGCAAGATCAATAATAAAACGACTCGGACGGGGCATCTCAGCAGACTCTCGCTTCTTCGATGCTCAGGCGAAGTCGTCAAAGCGGTGCTGAGCAAACAACGCTTGTGCCGCAGACCATACAGGCCCCGGTTTCCCGGTCCCGACACTTTGACCGTCAATTAATACAACGGGTTCAAGTTCTTTGGTCGAGCTGCTCAACCACACTTCATCCGCACTCATAACGTCTCGGCGTGAGATGGTTTCTTCGCGCACCTCAATCGAACTGTGTCGTCTCAGAATGGCCAGTGCCATATCTCGGGTTACGCCCGCTAGTTTGTGGTTGTCGAGCGCAGGGGTGCGAACGACACCTTTTGTGACGACGAACACGTTACAGGCGGCGGCCTCAGTTAAATTATCCTCAGCGTCAAAGAGAAGGATTTCACCCGCGCCAGACTCTACTCCTTCCATCATGTGCAAAACATTGCCCAGCAGAGACGTGCTCTTAATGTGGCAACGCTGCCACCTAAGGTCTCTACCTGAACTTACCTGCCATTGGGTGACGGTTTCACTGTTTCCATTGTCGGGCTCTGGAATATCAAACGTGTAGGCAAATATTGTCGGCGTCGGTGATTTTGGGAACGCGTGGTTTCGCTTCATCGTGACGCCGCGGGTAACTTGCAGGTAGATACCCAAATTACCATTGCCGTTTCGCGCTAGAAGCTCGTCAAAGATGGCTTTAAGGTCAGTCCGGCTCCAGGGAGTATCGATGCCAATCTCGCAAAGACCCTTTTCAAACCGAATAAGGTGGAGCGCTGTACCGATGGTCTTACCGCCATAGGAGGGGATGACTTCATAGATGCCATCACCGAACAAAAAGCCGCGATCCATAGGTGAAATTTTTGCTTCTTCCAGCGGAATATACTCGCCGTTAAGGTAAGCGATTGTCATTTTCGGATCCTTCACTCAGTAGGGCTTTTTTCGGGCTGTGCAATCGCCTTATAGTAGTGCAGCGAAGCGTTACATAAAAAGGATAAAACACAATGCCGACAATTACTGAGCAAGCACGCGCCACCCCCGATAAGCCCGCTTTCATTATGGGGGCTTCCGGTGAGGTGGTTACCTTTGCCGAACTCGATGCTAAGGCCAACCAGATTGCTCAGTTATTGCGGGCATCAGGGATTCAGACGGGTCAACATATCGCCATGATGCTCAAGAATTGCCGAGAATTTATAGAGGTTGTTTTTGGCTGTTCAAGGGCAGGCGTGGTGTTTACCCCCATTAGTACGCACCTTAAAAAAGAAGAAACCGCCTACATTATCAATAACTGTAATGCGCGTTTATTCATTGCGTCGGCATCATTGGCGGACGTGGCGACAGAGGCCGCAGAACATGCGCCAGAGCTTTTAAGAAAGTTCATTGTCGGTGGTGAAACCGCCGGTTTCGAGGATTGGCAGAGCGCCGTAGCCTCACAGCCGAGCGATGAGATTTCCGATCAGAGTCTCGGGGTGCCGATGCTGTATTCATCGGGTACGACCGGCAAACCCAAGGGTATTTTTCGAGCGCCGCAGAATACGGATCTCGATGCGCCACACCCGCTCAAACTGGTGGGTGCCTACTACGGCTTCAGCGATGTCACCGTTTATTTGTCACCCGCGCCGCTCTACCATTCGGCACCCCTCTTTTACAACACGTTGAACATGACGGGTGGCGGCACATCGGTCATCATGGATCGTTTTGACCCCGAGCAAGCACTAGCATTGATCGAGCGCTATGAAGTAACCCATAGCCAGTGGGTTCCATCAATGTTTATCCGCATGCTTAAGTTGCCCGAAGGTATTCGCGAGCGCTACGACGTCTCAAGTATGCAACGTGCAATCCATGCCGCGGCGCCATGCCCCATCGATATTAAACGACAGATGATCAACTGGTGGGGTCCTGTTATCTGCGAATATTATTCATCGACTGAGGGCGTCGGTTTTACGCTGATTGACTCGGAGGATTGGCTCGCCCATCCGGGATCGGTGGGCCGGCCTTTGACCGGCGTGCCGAAAATTTTAGATGACGAGATGAAGGTTTTACCCCCGGGAGAGGTCGGACAGATTTATTTTGATGAAATCGGTCGTTTTGAGTATTTCGATGAGCCGGGCAAAACCGACGAGGCTTTTGATACACGAGGCTGGGGAACGGTAGGGGATATGGGTTACCTCGATGCGGACGGGTATCTCTATCTGACTGATAGGAAGAACTTCATGATCATTACGGGTGGCGTCAACGTCTATCCCGCCGAGATCGAGGGTTTGTTGGTAACGCATCCGCAGATCGCCGATGCGGCCGTATTCGGCATCCCGAACGAGGAGTACGGCGAGGAGGTGAAGGCGGTCGTGCAGCTTCTGGATCATGATGAGGCCGGCGACGCGTTAGCCGGCGATCTCATTTTGTGGATGAAAGAGCGACTGTCCTCTGTAAAAGTCCCTAAAAGTGTCGATTTTATGGAGCAACTGCCGCGTATGGATAACGGCAAGCTCTACAAGCGGCACCTGATGGAGGCTTACAAGTGATCCTTGGGCAGCGAAACGGACTGATTAAGGCGGCGAGAGCCGCCTTTTTAATGGCTCATCGGACACCAAGGGTGGCGGCGACCATAATGGTTAAGGTGGCGATGACGGGAATAACAACCGTGATCACCGCGGTATCACGATAGGCTTCTTTGTGGGTTAGCTGCGTGATGGTAAGCATAGTAATCACCGCACCGCAGTGAGGGAGAGAATCGAAGCCGCCCGCCGCCACCGTTGCCACGCGGTGCACCACTTCGGGATCTAAGCCCATCGCGATGTAATCTTGGGCCATGGTCTGCATGAAAATTTGCAAGCCCCCTGACGCTGAGCCGGTTATCGCCGAAATGATACTAATTGAGCCAAACAGGGAAAGAAGCGGAGGTAAACCCGAATTCATGACGATGTCACCGAACTGCTGAAATCCTGCGGTTTGAACCACAACACCGCCGTAGCCGATGATGGCGGCGCTATTGAGCATTGGCATTAATGAATCGTTAGTCCCGTTCCCTAAGGTGGTAAAGGCGGTCTCTCTAATATTTCGGAACAGGCCAAGGCACAAAATAGTACCAATCCCGAGTGAGATGCTTGGCCACATAATGGGTTGGCTTCCCGCGAACGCCATGAGTTCACCCAGCTGACCTCCACTTGATGGGACCAACCGAGGAGAAATAATGAGGCCTATGACGACAAACAGGGGTAAGACGGCCGCGCCCCATGTGGGTAGATTGTCGTCTGCCGCTTCTTGCAGAACATCCCGCGGGCCAGGGACGAAGCCTTCACCGGCGGCTTTTGCCTGTACCCGTTGGTACTCGAGATACCAGATGCCCAGACCAATCATGACTGCGGCGGCGAGAAGGCTAAGCCCCGGCGCGGCAGTCAGCGAAGTGCCGAGTGCGGAGGCCGATATCGCGTTGTGAATTGAAGGCGTACCGGGCAACGCTGTAAGCGTGAATGTTCCAGCGCCGAGTGCGAGTGCGGCACAGAAGAGCCGCTTGGGTATATCTGCCTCTCGAAGCAACTGAAGACCAAGCGGGTAGACCGCAAAAATAACCACGAAGACAACAACACCGCCGTAGGTCAGTGCCGCACAGGCAAGGGTTGTAATGATCAAGGCTTTGTCGGCGCCGAGCTTTCGAACAAGCGCCATGGCAATACTGGCCGCTGCACCGCTATCGCCCATCGCTCGGCCGAAAATCGCACCGGCGGCAAATAAGAAGAAAAACTTTCCCGCAAAGGTAAAAGCCCCCAATGGGCCTGCAGCAAACCCTGTGAGTAACGAGTCGGCGAGGGGCATTACGTTAGTAATGATAACAACCAGCGCGCTGAGAATGGCCGCAAACATAATGTCCACGCCACGTAACGCCATCCATATCAGCAGTGCAACACTCCCTATCAAACCGAGGTAGCCGATGATCTCCATCTTGAATCCCTTTTCAATTTTCTGATTATTATTGATGCCGATTTAGCAAACATTGAAGTCTTGTGATGAGTGAACATACACTAGAGTTCGTGAGCGATCAGCTATCAAGGTGCGGTGACGAGAATGGAAAAGGACAACGCCGCCGTAATTGAGCGTCACCGTTATCTTGAAGTTCTGCACGAATTCACCATGCGCCAAGCCTCCATGAATTCAGTGGACGATATTTGCTGGAATATCGCCAAAACAGCCATTGGTGAACTGGGCTTTGTCGATTGCGTTGTTTATCTCATGAACGAGGCGCACTCAGAGCTGGTTCAGCGCGCGGCTCACGGCAATAAAAATCCCGGTGAGCGAGAGATCCTGGATCCGATCGCCATTCCCGTAGGGGAGGGTATCGTTGGCTCCGTTGCTGAGACCGGCGTTCTCGAGAGAGTTGAGGACACGCGAGACGACGAGCGTTACATTCTTGACGACTCGTTTCGATGCTCAGAACTCGCTGTTCCCATCTTGCGGGAGGGGAAAGTGATCGGCGTCCTCGATTCAGAGCATCCAGAGCCCCATTTTTTTTCCGACGAGGACGTCAAACTCTTCACAACGATTGCCGCATTGGCGTCGACACGAATTGACACAGCACTCGCGCTTGAGCGACTGGAAAAGCAAGCCGAAGAACTCATTGATGCTCGGCGAGAGGCCGAGGCGGCGTCGAAAGCAAAATCCCGCTTTTTAGCGAGTATTTCTCACGATATGCGAACGCCACTTACCGCTATTCTTGGGTACTCAAAGCTTGCAGAGGAGGGGGCGAGTAGCCAGGAGCAAATGGCTGAATGGCAACGCGCGATTGTGACAAACGCCGAGTATATGGCTGACATGGTCGGAAATGTCTTGGATCTGACGGTGCTCGAGAGCGGTCAAGTTAGCGTATCTTATGACGTCATTGTGCTTGCCGATTGGGTGGCAGACCTTGGATCGTTGCTTAACCCACGGATTTTACAAAAGGGGTTGAGCTTCAGAAGTTCGATGGCACGAGATGTCCCGGGTCAGATTCAGTGTGACAAAGCGAAGCTCACAGAGCTCACAATGAACCTGCTCACCAACGCAGTAAAGTACACCGTGTCGGGTCGTGTTGAGTTTTTCATGGGCTTGAGCACTCTGGACGGGCGAGCCGCTCTTAACCTTAAAGTGAGCGATACCGGGATTGGTATGAGCCCCGATGACTTGAGAGTCATCTTCGAGCCATTTACCCGGGTTCATGACCATGAGGGCTTCATGAATGTTGAGGGCACCGGGCTGGGCCTGAGCATTGTTGAGTTGTATGTGGATGCACTGGGAGGATCAATAACAGTCACTTCAGTTCCGGGTGAGGGAACTTGCTTCGACGTGGTCATTCCGGTTCTTCCAGCTGAGGAAGGCGAAGGCTCTGCCGCAGAGACGGAACTCGTTCAGGAGCCAAAGGGTGTTGCGGTCAAACCAACAGCGGTGCTTAAAGATCGAAGGATTCTATTGTGTGAAGACAGCGAGACCGTCGCAACGCTGGTGACACTGATTTTGGAGCGAGATGGCGCCTTGGTGATACATGCCGAAAATGGTGAGAGCGGCATGAAACACTTTTCCGATTCGAAAGAGCACTTTGATGTGGTTATCACGGATATTCAAATGCCGGTCATGGACGGCTATGCGCTAGCAAGTGCACTGAGAACTGAGGGTTGGTCAAAACCGATTATCGCGCTCACGGCATTCGCGACCGACCAGGATGCGGACAAGTGCCTGAATGCGGGGTGCAGTCACTACATAACCAAACCCATCGATGTGGCGACGTTTGCGTCTCAGGTGGCGAGGAGCCTAAGCGATACGCACGCTTAGTCGGTGTACGCTGCACCCATCGACGAAAGTGGTCCCACCATTGCTGCTTTGGCTTCTGCCTCTGGGCTCGATGCGGTTCCGATCAAAGCGCGCTTCCGGATGCCTTGGGTAATGGACGCGAGTCGAAAGAAGCAAAAGGCCATGTAGAAGTTCCAGTCCTGGATTCCCGGTTGACCGGTTCTTTCGCAATAGAGCTTGATGTATTGCTCATCTGAGGGGATGTTGAGCGCTTCGCGCGACAAGCCTGCGAGTCCGTTTATTCCAGCCTCACGCGGGAACTGCCAGGCCATGAGCTGGTACGCAAGATCCGCTAGCGGATGCCCCAAGGTCGATAGTTCCCAATCCAAAATGGCAATGATCCGAGGCTCTGTCGGGTGGAAAATCATATTATCCAGGCGGTAATCGCCGTGTACGAGCGACACGCGGCCATCGTCTACAGGCATATTTTTGGGTAACCAGTCGATGAGTTTTTCCATTTCAGGAATCGTCTCAGTCTCAGCGGCGCGATACTGCTTTGTCCATCGCCCGATTTGGCGCTCGAAGTAGTTTCCCGGTTTACCGTAATCGCTGAGGCCGACTTCGTTGATGTCTACGCTGTGCATGTCGGCCATGACACGATTCATTTGGTCGTAGATTTGGGCCCGATCTTCATCGCTCACCTCAGGCAGAGCAGGATCCCAGAAAATGCGGCCTTCTAGGTATTCCATGATGTAGAACATGGAGCCAATAATGGTTTCGTCCTCGCAGAGCGCAACGGGTATTGGCACGGGTACATTTGTTGGTGCGAGGGCGGCGAGGACTTTGAATTCCCTATCTACGGCATGCGCTGAGGCAAGTAACGTGCCCTGTGGCTTGCGCCTCAATACATATTGATTTTCGCCCGCAGTAAGCTTAAACGTAGGGTTTGACTGTCCTCCCGCAAACTTTTCAGCCTGCAAAGGTCCCTCAAAGGCCGGTACATGTCGCCTAATCCATGTATCAAGCTGTGTTAAGTCAAGACCCTGTGCCATTTTTCACTCCCCAACCTAGCTAACTTGAGCTGGTTTCAGTATTGTTCTTGAGCGCGTTATACACCCCGCGATGAAGACTCGCAATTGAGGCTCCGCCACGCGCACTACCGAGCTGTCGCTCAATAATGATAATCAAGCGTTGTATGGAGAAAAGTACGGTATGTCAGTTGTAGCTAATTTCAAAGAAGCACTTTCAATGGCCACGGCCGATGGTGGATTACTGGAGATCACCACTATTGAGCGTGATGGGGTGCCCGTTAAAGCCTTCGCGCAAGCTCCGGGATCTATGAGGGACCTCTGGGCATTGTCGACCGGCCACGGCGATGCGGAATATTTGATTTACGGTGAAGAGCGGTGGACATACACACAAACGGCAAAGGTTGTTGCCGAATTTGGTGGCTGGCTAATGGAGCAAGGCGTAGGGCCCGGCGATCACGTGGCCATTGCAATGCGCAACTATCCGGAGTGGATGATGGCGCATTGGGCGGTCAATAGTATTGGCGCCGCGATTGTTGGCATGAATGCGTGGTGGGTAGCCGATGAAATGGACTACGCGTTAAATGATTCGAAGCCCAAGGTATTGATTGCGGACGATCGTCGGCTAGAGGCTTTCGCGCAAATTCAAGATAAGTACCCAGACATTAAGGTCGTGTCGGTTCGTGAAGCTAATTCGCCGGTAGCCGCCGTTGATTTCCATTCAGCGATGGTCGACGGCGCACAACTCCCGGATATTGAAATCGATCCCGACAGTGTCGCGTGTATTTTTTATACCTCGGGCACCACGGGTCGGCCAAAAGGTGCACAACTGACCAACAGGGGCTGCATTACCAATGTTTTGAATGTTGTTGCAATGGGGCGGGCCTTTGCGACCGCGTCAGCGCTCGCAAAGTCGGGCGGAGATAACGAGGTTGCCGTACAGTCACCGCCGTCAGGCACTGGATTGATAGCGACACCGCTATTTCATGTGACCGCCAATAACTGTGCGGTGCAAGCAGGGACCCTGGCAGGCAACCGGTTTGTGCTGATGTACAAGTGGGACACCGTTGAGGCGCTAAAGCTGATAGAAGCTGAGAAGGTTAATACCGTCAGTGCCGTGCCCATGATGACACGTGAGCTTCTGACACACCCCGATTTCGAAGACTATGACACGTCGAGTTTAGCCAGTATGGGAGGAGGGGGTGCCGCTGTGCAGCCGGACCTCGTCAAAAAGGTTGATGCAGTGACCAAGAAGGCGCGACCTGCGCAAGGCTACGGTATGACCGAAGTGTGCGGCATCATTACGTACATCGCAGGAGACGTCTTCGTTGAACGCCCCTCAAGCTGTGGCTACTTAGCACCGACGTTCGATGGAAAAGTAGTCGACGAGTCAGGAAAGGAGCTTCCTGTTGGTGAGCTTGGGGAGATTTGCGTCAAAGGCGCTGCGGTCATCAAGGGGTACTTGAATCGGCCCGAGGCGACAGCAGACACGATCGTGGATGGTTGGCTCCATACTGGCGATATCGGCTACTTCGATGAAGACGGCTTCCTCTATCTCGTTGATCGCGCTAAAGACATGATTCTGAGAGGCGGGGAAAATATATACGGTGCCGAAGTTGAATTTGCTGTCTTCGATCACCCTGCGATATTGGAGTGCGTAGCCTTCGCCGTTCCCGACGAGCGTTTGGGTGAGGAAGTGGGTGTTGCTGTGCACTTGAAAGACGGCGCGATGCTGGATGCTGCAGGGTTGCGCGAGCATCTATCAACGCGCCTCGCTGCTTTTAAAGTACCTAAGTACCTTTGGTTCTTGGCTGAACCACTTCCGAGAAATGCGAACGGTAAATTCCTTAAACGTGAATTACGTGAAGTGCTTGACCCTGCGTCAGCAGACTGAACGGCCGGCTGCAAGGCCGCAAAGCGACAGAGGGCGTTACTTTGGTGTGACGTCCTAGACCTTATTTTGAGAGTACGACAATGTCCGATTACCAAACATTAGAAATCACCCGAGATGGCGCGGTGATGACGATAGCCCTAAACCGACCCGAGAAGATGAATACGTTCAACACGGTGTTGCGACGGGAGATTGCTAAAGCCGCCATCGAAGCCGATCTTGATAAAACGGTGCGCGCTGTTGTTTTGACCGGTAATGGTCGTGCCTTCAGTGCGGGCGCGGATTTATCTGATGACGATGGCATGGGAGACGGCAAGTCTGTTGAAAGCGATCTAAACTTTGAATACAAGCCCGGCGTCCTAGCCATTCACAACAGTTCGAAACCCTGGATTGCCGTGATTAATGGCCCCTGCGCGGGTATTGCCTACTCCTATGCTATGGCCTGTGATTTGGCATGCATGGGCGAGAGTGCCTATTTATATCAGCCCTTTTCAGCGATCGGGCTTGTGCCCGATGGCGGAGCGACCTGGTTGATACCGCGGTTAGTCGGTACTAAACGAGCGTATGAATTGATGGCGCTGGGTGAAAAATTGAGTGCTGACAAGGCATTGTCTATGGGGATGGTGAATCGCGTGTTCCCAGATGAGACCTTACGACAAGATGGTATTGCCTTCGCGCAGGAGCTCGCACAGCGATCGCCCTTGGCGCTCAGTCACACAAAAAGTGCAGTGAACTTTGGGCAATCGCACAACCTTGACGAGACAATCAGCAAAGAAGCTGCATTACAGTCGATCTGCATCGACAGCGATGATGCGAAAAATGCCGTAATTTCGTTCTTTAATAAGCAAAAGCCAGTCTGGCAGGGGCACTAATTTTAGTGCCCTTCCCCGGGGGGGGAACTTATGAACAAAAAACCACTGTTGATCCTACTGGCTGCGATGTTGACGACGTCGGTCCAAGCGAATGAAAAGCAAATTTACTGGGGTGATACCCATCTCCACACGAACCGCTCTTTCGACGCCTTTACCAATCGAAACTTTTCTGTGGGGCCTGATGAGGCTTATCGTTTTGCACGAGGGTTGCCTGTTGAGCACCCAGGCCACAAGGCAAGGGTCCAACTTGAAACGCCCCTCGACTTTCTTGTGGTGTCCGATCATGCGGAGTTCCTAGGAGCTGTCCGACATGTATACAACGAGGGTCTACCCACGAATGGATTGGGATGGGTTCAGAAAATTAAACTTTGGTACTCCCAATATTTAATCCGAGATGCGATCAAAACAGGCAACGGTCGCGAGTTTTTTTACAGCCAACTCCCGGACCCCTACGATACACCACAGGAGGCTGTCGCTGAGTGGGAGAAAAACATTGGTACCTCCGTTTTTCCGAAAATGCCTGTCATTGAAGATAAGGCCTGGAGCGATATCGCTGATGCGGCTGAGGCAAACAATAGGCCGGGTGAGTTTTCAGCCATTCTTGGCTGGGAGTACAGCCTGATTCCGGGGGGCGCCAATTTACACCGGGTCGTGATGACGGATCTCGACGGTGAATCGGTCAAAGTTTTTCAGCCCTTTGGCTCCGACGACAGTATGTATCCTGAGGATTTATGGGCGTGGTTGGATGAAACGAGTCAAGAAACGGGCGGAAATTTTATTGCGATCCCTCATAACTCCAACATCTCTAAGGGCGCGATGTTTGACACCATTACCATGCGTAATGAACCGGTAGGGCCCGCTTATGCACAGATACGTAAGCGTTGGGAGCCAATTGTAGAAATCACTCAGTACAAAGGCGACTCCGAAACACACCCAAGTTTATCGCCCGAAGACCCTTTCGCGGACTTTGAGGATTACCCCTTCTACATTCAAAAAGGATGGACGCAATATAAGCCGGAGAAAGGAGATTTCATTCGCTCGGCTTTACTTCGAGGTATGCAGCTAGAGCAAGAAATAGGTATCAACCCTTACCAGTTCGGGGTGATCGGATCGACGGATGCGCATACGGGACTTGCCGCCGCGGAGGAAAACAACTTCCATGGGAAGTTTGCGACGGACAGTACGCCTGAGATGAAGCTGTACAAGTGGTCTGACAACGCCAATAGCTCGTTTGGCTGGGCCATGGGGGCGCAGGGGCTCGCGGCAGTGTGGGCCGAGGAAAATACGCGCGAAGGTATTCTTGCTGCAATGAAACGGCGAGAAACCTACGCAACGACGGGATCACGAATTGGTCTGCGTTTTTACGGGGGCTTTGGTATTGATGAGTCGCTTCTTCAAGCGACCAAGCTCTCTGCCGATGGCGTCAACCTCGTCCCTATGGGGGGAGAGCTCAACGCGGTCGATGCACGCCCCCCCACGTTTATTGTTCACGCCATGGCTGATCCAAAGTCAGGTGCGCTCGATCGCATTCAAATTGTGAAAGGCTGGATTAACCCTCAGGGTGAGGCGCTTGAGAAGGTTTTTGACGTGGCCTGGTCTTCTGACGATAGACTCAACCCTGATGGTTCGCTCTCGCCGGTTCCCAATACGGTGAATCTTGAAACGGGTGCTTGGAGCAATGCAGCCGGTGCGGCGAGTTTATCGACTGCTTGGCAAGATCCTGAGTTTGATCCGGCGATACAGGCTTTTTACTACGTGCGAGTTCTTGAGGTACCCACACCTCGCCATAGCTTGCTCGATAAGATTGCCCTTGGAGGGGAGGTCGACACGAGGCGTCCTGATGTCATTCAAGAGCGAGCCTATTCGTCTGCGATTTGGTATCAGCCAGCGCGCTAAAGGCAGTGGTTTTGGTTGCGCAGGCTGCTTGGCGAAGCCTTTTTAAGTCGCAACCACCACCCGAATGCCTTGTAGACGAGGCTCTGCGCGCGCCATGGCATCTTTTGTCTCGGTTAACAGTTGATTCACTGCTTCCAC
Organism: Candidatus Paraluminiphilus aquimaris; assembly: GCF_026230195.1. Classification (NCBI taxonomy): domain Bacteria; kingdom Pseudomonadati; phylum Pseudomonadota; class Gammaproteobacteria; order Cellvibrionales; family Halieaceae; genus Candidatus Paraluminiphilus; species Candidatus Paraluminiphilus aquimaris. The sequence continues at coordinate 1,760,791 of NZ_CP036501.1, forward strand.
TTCGTCTTCACGCACTGACCCATTGCGTGCACCAAGTGCTGCGAGACGCTGTGCTTCGCTTTTCAGTGCGTTATCAACACTGAGCTGTGCCGCCTTCTGAAGTGTCCTGACGTGTGACACCGCCCGCGCGTCCAATTCTGTAAGGGCCGAAACAAGCTTAGGGCGAAGCTCTCTAATGACGCCGGCGCTTTGCGTAATGCTCACTGGTTTGATCAATCTTGTTAGGTTTTCACAAGAAATGGCTGTGCCGAGGTCGCGACCGTCTAATGTAATGAGTGATCTGAGCGGCGTCTGGTCCAAGTAGCGGCCAATTTCAAGGCGTTTGGGCGCAGGGCAGTCAGCGGTGTGCAGGGTTTCGACCATTACCGTTCCGGGCTTGATACTTTTCGCTTTAATCATGGCGACTGACGCATTTCCCAGCTCGGAGTGATAAACGACATCGATGGTTTCTCTCACCACCGGATGCTCCCAGGTCAAAAAATGCAGATCATCTCTTGCCAAAGCGAGGTCTCGGTCGAAGGTGCAGGTAATGCCACCATCATCTAGAAAGGGTAGCTCACCGGTCACCAAATTCTCAGAGGGTTTTAGTATGAGACAGCGTTCTGAGCCTTCCTCGGTATGAATTCCCAAGCGATCAAATAGGCTATCCGTGAACCGTTGGAGTTCGACAGTTCGCTCATTGGACTGTATTTCTGCGATGAGCTCGCTGGCACGCGCGGGGTTGTGAGAGGTGAGTTCCAAAAGGCGGTCACGCCCGCGATCCATCTGCTGATTTAACTGTTCCCTGAGCGCTTGAGTTCTTGTTAACAACTCATCTGACAGCCGTCCCTTTTCTTCACAGACCCGAAGTTCGTCACCGAGCTCGTCAAAGATCAAATGGCCAATAGAGCAGCTTGTCTCGAATCCATTGATGCCCTCGTTAAACCAAGCAAAACGGACAGATTCTGTTGTGTTGGGTGTGACCGGGACATGAATATTAACATCGCCTCGTTGTCCGATTCGGTCTAACCGCCCAATGCGTTGTTCGAGTAAGTCCGGATGATGCGGCAGGTCAAAACAGACTAAATGCTGACTGAATTGGAAGTTGCGCCCCTCGCTTCCTATTTCAGAGCAGATTAGCGCTCGGGCGCCGCTCTCTTCATCTGCAAAGTAGGCGGCGGCGCGGTCTCGCTCAAGTAAAGAAAGATCTTCATGGAACGAGGCGCATCGAATGCCCGCTTGCAGGTGCAGATAATGCTCCAATGCCATAGCAGTCGTTTTATCGCGGCAAATGACAAGTACCTTCTGCGACTTGAGTTGCTTTAATAACTCGGCAAGCCACTTAGTCCTGTGACTGTCGGCGACAGACAATGAGGTATCGTCTTCAGGTAAATCGTATTGGTGCAGTACTCGCGTTGGGAAGCCCGACACAGACTTTCGCGAGTTGCGAAACAGCACGCGGCCTGTTCCATATTGATCCACGAGCGATTGGATTATCTGATCGGCGGGTTGTGAGGGGTCAATGTCAGCGGGAAGACCCTCGACATCTTCATCCCGACGGAGCTTTTCGATCAAATCGAAGGTGTCTTCAAATTGCCGCTGCTCATCGATGAACCTAGCGAGGTCAGAGAAACGATCGGGGTCAAGAAGTTGCAGCCGCGAGAAGTGGCTATCGATCCCTGACTGCCCTGGTGTCGCTGTCAGTAAAAGGAGTCCGCGACTTTTCTGAGATAGTTGGGTAAGGGCGGTATCAAGATCATTTTGGGCGTCTAAACCCAGGTTGAGATGGTGCGCCTCATCCACAATCACAAAGTCCCAGTCTGTCTCCAGCAAGCCTGCTCGGGCGCTTTCGTTGTGTTCAATAAATGACCAAGGTGAGAGCACGAGTTGGTCGTTAGCAAAGTCAAAGTCCGATTCTTCGGCTTCACAGCGTGCGTCATCGTAAATAGAAAACTGCAGGTTAAAGCGACGTAACATTTCCACCAGCCACTGGTGTAACAGCGGATCTGGCACCGCGATTAATACGCGCGCAGCGCGACCGCGCATTAGCTGTTGGGAAAGAATAAGTCCTGCTTCGATGGTTTTGCCCAAGCCGACCTCATCGGCGAGAAGTACTCTCGGTGCCAATCGGTCACCCACCTCGCTTGCAACGAAGAGTTGGTGCGACAAGAGCGAAGTCCTTGCGCCGATAAGCCCTGAGCTGTTGCTGGCCTGATAGCGAGCACGCTCTATCAGTGTCTCGTAGCGGAGCTGAAAGTCACCGATCTTGTCTAGTTGGTTGTTAAGTAAGCGATCTTGGGGCGTATTGACCGATACTTCAGGTGCTATGAATTGCTCATGAACGGAAAATGTATCGCCGGTCTCAGGTTCCACTGCCTCGTAGCTCAGTGTATTTCCAAGCGGACAGGTCTCGGTCACCTCCAGCACTCGGCCGTCGATATGAGTCAATTTATCCCCCGCTTTTAGTTCATAGCGAGTCAATGGTGCGCGATCGAGCGCGTAGGTTCGCTCTTCCTCAGCTGAAGGGTAGAGTAGGGTGACACGTCGTGAATCGACCTCAACACAAATACCCAAGCCGAGCTCAAGATCAGCGTGGCTGATCCACCGTTGTCCAATATCAAACGTCATAGAGAATCTTAAAAAAAGCAGTCAAGGCTATTTTGGTAGGTGATCGAAAGTAATTCTTCTACGCTCACTTGCTTTAAATCAGCCACAGTTTGAGCGATGAAAGGGAGGTAAAAAGGCGCATTCGGTACGCCGCGATACGGTACGGGTGTGAGGTATGGCGCGTCGGTCTCAAGCAGAATGCGCTCGATAGGTGTTTGTCGAACGACTTCCCTAACATTATCCGCGTTCTTAAACGTGACAATGCCATTGAAGCCTAGGTAGAAACCCTCACTTAAACAAAATTCGGCCAAGTCTGGGCTGCTGGTAAAGCTGTGGATCACACCCTTTTTCGATAATGACCTCGACACGCCTGAGAGCACAGCCTTTGTGTCGTCTTCTGCCTCGCGAGTATGGATGACAACAGGTTTGTCGCATTCGATGGCAACATGAAGTTGGCCTTCAAATGCTGCGATTTGCGTCTCAGGCTCTGCGTGTTCGTAATAATAATCTAGGCCAATCTCGCCGACGGCGACCACTTTTGAGTGGTCCGCATTTGATCGAAGATCGTCGTTGAAATCGGGGCTCCAGGACGCGGCTTCATGTGGGTGCAAGCCCTGTGTACACCAAACGTTGGGGTCCGAGTCGGCAATTTCACGCACCGTTGATTGGTTATCCCGTGAGACGGCAATCGTAATGATCTTCTCAACCCCAACCGCGCGTGATTGCCTTAGGGTGCTAACGAGCTCCTCCTTGCTTAGGTAATCAAGGTGGCAGTGAGTCTCTATGATTTTGCCATCTAAGTGCGGGATTGGCGGTCTGGTTTTCTTACCCATGCGGGGCTCCCGAAAAGTCGGCGCGAATTATCGCACAGGTATGGGTCAATAGGGGGAGAGGATTAACCCCGGTGAACCGTACGAACTCTAAGCGCTCTCACTGCGTCGATTACCTCATTCCAGAACCACTGGTGAATAGGAGACCGCTCGGTGCGTTGATGCGCAACTAACGAGTACTCAATGGTTCTACCTAAATGCTCGGGTATCGGCAGGGTGACGAGATCTCTGGTTGCTCCGTCGTTGCGCGCCATATAGGCCGGGCACACCAGCGTATAATTAGTGCTTCGCAGAATTTCGAAGGCTGTCAGGAGGTGCGAGGTTTCCAGGCTGCCTTTTGCACCCCCTAGTATTTCTGAAGCGGATTGATCCACTTCAGCCACTTCATTTCTGTCGGCGATATACAGATTAATTTGCGGGAAGAGGCTTAGATCGTTTTCGTGAACAGGCTGTTTCGTGAGCGGGTGGTCCCTGCGTACAAAAACCGCAAGTGGCGAGCTCGCCAGCTCATGGTGACGAAACTCACGCGAGTAGTTCGTGCGACTGAGTTGAATGGCGAAGTCTAGCGACCCGTCAGCCAGCAAGTCGAGCTGGTGTTCAGCGCGCGTAATGGTTCTTAATTTGAGTTTTGGCGCGCGAGTTTCAAGTCGCGATGTCAGCGAGGGCAACAACGTAAAGCCCACATACTCGGAGATGGCAATGACAATCTCCCCACGAAAGGCATTAGGGCTGAATTCTCCTGCGTCCAAAAGTGACTCTATATCACTGAGCACGTTCACAAGCTGACTGGCGAGTGCTTCTGCACGAGGTGTTGGTTGAATACCGCGTTTACTCCGCGCAAAGAGCGGGTCGTCAAATGTATCTCTGAGCCGGTTCAACGTTTTTGACATCGCCGGTTGTGTTACGTGCAAGCGTTCCGCGGCGCGAGAGACACTTTTCTCCTCGAGCAACACATGCAGGGCAACCAGAAGATTCAAATCTACGCGCGATAATTGGCTGGTATCCATATGATATAACCCAAAAGAATGTTTTAGATGATAATAATAAATTTGAATAAATAAGACCGCAACCTTATCTTCTAACTTGCGCGGTTTAAACGCACGCGCCCAGGTTTTGTTTGCCCGCCTCCGCGCGGGCTTTTTTTTGCGCTATATTCGTAATTATGAATTCCTGTAAAGCGCTCCTAGCTCTCTTATTATCAGGCTCCTTATTTTCGCCACCTGCTGTGGCGGTGCTTGTGCCGCAACCGCTCGGTATGTACGTCGAGGCAGTCAAGGGTGAGGTGCTGCTAAGCGATTCGATCATTGACTCGGTGGAACTGCTTGCCCACGAGCAGCGGGTGCAGGAGGTCGTCAAACGCCAAGTGACGCTCGGCGCTTACCATGAGTCATTAAGCGAGACATGGCTTGACCTTGCGCACGATGCGGTCAGGTTAGAGCAACCTGAGTCAGCGGCTCGTTTCTTTCAGCAAGGTCTTCATAACTTGCGATTAAATGCGGGGTTGACGACGAAGGGGCAAGTTGAGGCGCTTAGTGATTGGATTGGTGTTCTTCGGCGCCTAGGTGACAGCGATGCGTTGGGCGAGCAGTTGAGATACCGCTATCGAATTACGGGATTTGGCATGTCTGACTGGACCGAGGAAACGTTAGGTTACGCGCTTGAGTACTTTGACAATCAGCTCGCACGGTTCGCAACGACGGACTGGCTCGCTAACGAGAGCGCTGTGTTGCGATTTGAGCGACATTTGAAGGGTGTGACCGAACGCAGCTGCGAGGGAGAAAAGTCGTCTGCTGCTTGGTGCGGCGCCCTGGTCAAGCGGCGCCTCCATTTGCTGTATCTGATTGCATTTGCTGTGGAGCCGTTTGTTGAAGATCGTGAAGTGCGCGGCAGTTTACCGTCGAAGTTTCTGGCGGATCGATCGGTCTATGACGATCAATTGGTGGCACTTGAGCGTAACGCCTACCAGTCAGGTGTGCGCATGCTAGAGGACGCTATAGATCTGGCCGAGGGACAAGTTGATTTGGAGCTTGCACTGGCAGATTGGCGTTGGTACTTCGGTCGTCGGGGAGCGGCGCGAGATATTTATCGCGACTTACATCAGATGAACCCTGGAATGTTTCGGACTCCCAAGCCACTGCCGCATGGACTTACAGGGTCAGTTGTATCCCGTGCAGACGACGATGCGTTCGTGTCAACCTACCGGTTTATGGTCACTGAGCGCGGTCGCGCCAAAGACTTCAGCTTGGTATCCCCAAAAGTTGAGGACTCTGATGCGAACCGGATTCGCAAAGCACTAAGAGATATGCGGTTTCGGCCATCGCTCGATTCTGAGGGAGAGGTGAAAGAGCATGAACTAACGGGGCAGTATCGTTTTCTCCGCTAGGCGCTCAGGCATTTTCGATAACGAGTAGGGCGCCGACAGTTTTTGTTGCGGGCGCCCGCCATTCAATCAGTTCTCCACCAAAGTATTCCAGAATGTGCTCGCACACCGCGAGAAACGGAGCGCGTTGTGGATCCGCAATGACGACTCGCTTGGTTCCACTCTCAATGGCTGTCGTGATCATGGCTATAACCGGGTCAACCAGCTCGTCCCAGAAACAAATGTCCGCACCGATTAAAAGGTCGGTAGCCGACAGAAGATCTGAGCCCAAATCTTCGAAGCGCCCAACGATCGGTGTCACTTCAGCGCCATTGATCTTTGCGGTGAGCTCCAAATAGGGGATGACATCGGGATCTGCATCAAGCGATGCAACCGTGGCTTGGAGGTGCTTGGCGCACCAGATACCTGAAAGTCCCCAGCCGCAACCCGCGTCAATGACCGTCTTGGGCTGTGTTTGTGTGGTTGAGGCGAGATAATCCATGAGGATCTGACTCGCCCCCCATAGCTTCGTTCCGTGAAGGGAAGGGCGTCGACCACTGCGCTTGAGCGCACGAACCTGCGGGTGAGACGCGTAGGGAACGCTTAAGCCAGATATTACTCTGAGGTGTTTGTTTGTCGTCAACTTAGCTCCTTAACAACGGCTTGGGAGCGATCGACAAAATACCCTAGCTACGCTTTTTAACCGCCTCGGCTTGCAGTCCCTTGGGGCCTTCTGCGAGCTCGAATTCCACTTCTTCACCTTCGGCAAGGCTTTTGAACCCCTCGCCCTCTATGGCACGAAAGTGGACGAAGATATCTTCGGTGCGGTCAGGCATCGTAATGAAGCCAAAACCTTTTGCATTGTTGAACCACTTTACGGTGCCGACACATTTATCTGCCATCAGACGCTCCGCTTATTAATTATTATGTTTGCGTAGCTATAACAGCGCTCAGCCTTTAACGCAACTCCTCAATTTTCGATTTTTGAGCCGATATTGAAGAAATACCCGTTTCAAGTTCCTCAAGCTTCACTTTTTCCTTGTCAACAACCGCCTGCGGTGCTCGATCGACAAAATTTTGATTCCCAAGCTTTGCGGCAATACGCGCCTGCTCAGTTTTCATCCGTTCAAGCTCTTTTTCGAGTCGCGTCAGCTCTTTCTCGATGTCAACAACGCCGGCCATGGGCACCATTACTTCGAGCGTACCGGCCAGCGCACTGAGAGCGGGAGGCCTATCGTCTGAATTTCCCAGCACGGTCGTACGTTTTACCTTGGCCATTTTTTCAAGTGACTGTCCCAGTTTCTCGACGTTTGCCTTGTCTGTTTCTGTTGCATTGCCAAACAGCACTTCCAAGGCTTCCCCGGGCGGAATATTCGCTTCACTCCTGATTGTTCTCACGGCAGTAATAACGGTTTTTAGCCACTCGATATCGTCCTCCGCGGCGGTGTCGACCTCCTCAGCATCGCTCGATGGCCATTGGGCCAACATGATGGTGTCGCCATGGCGATCAAGGCGTGGCGCGACGTTTTGCCAAATTTCTTCCGTGATGAAGGGCATCATGGGGTGGAGAAGCCGCAAAACGGTTTCCAGCACCTCGAGCAAGGTGAGCAACGTCCCGTGCTTTTGGGAGGCTGAGGCATCGTCGCTCCAAAGGACCGGCTTCGAAAGCTCAAGGTACCAATCACAGTATTCGTTCCAAACAAAGTCGTACAGTGTCTGCGCGGCGTGGTCAAAACGGTAATGCTCAATATTACGGCTGGTCTCTGCGATGACTTGTTGCAGTTGGCTGCGAATCCATCGGTCAGCGAGGCTGAAGCTAGGCTTCTCGCTTGTGAGCGCGAACGCCTCAGTATTCATCAATACGTACCGTGACGCATTCCATAGCTTGTTGCAGAAATTTCTGAACCCTTCCATTCGTCCGAGATCGAATTTGATATCACGACCGGTCGATGCCAGAGAGTAGAAGGTAAATCGCAGTGCGTCGGTACCGTATCCAGGAATGCCGTCCGGGAACTGTTTGCGGGTCGCCTTTTCGACTTTCTGCGCCTGCTTTGGTTGCATCATGCTCGATGTTCGCTTTGTAACGAGATCCTCAAGTTCAATGCCATCGATCAGATCGATTGGGTCTAATACATTGCCTTTGGATTTGGACATTTTCTGCCCTTCCGCATCGCGAACTAGACCGTGTACATAAACCTGCTTGAAGGGTATTTCCCCCTTCAGATGCAGTGTCATCATGATCATTCTGGCTACCCAGAAGAAGATGATGTCAAAGCCTGTCACAAGTACCGACGCCGGATGGAACCTCTCTAGTTCCTCGGTTTCTTCTGGCCAGCCCAGCGTTGAAAAAGTCCAAAGTGCTGAAGAGAACCAGGTATCAAGTACATCATCGTCTTGGCGAAGTTCTACATCGTTATCGAGGCCGTTCTCCTGTCTAATTAGGGTTTCATCCTCGCCTACGTAGACATTGCCATCTGTGTCATACCAAGCGGGTATTCGGTGGCCCCACCAAAGTTGGCGACTGATGCACCAGTCTTGAATATCACGCATCCAAGCGAAATAGGTGTTCTCCCATTGTTTTGGGACGAATTCGATCGCACCCGATTCGACCGCTTCAATTGCGGGCCCCGCCAGTTTCTTCGCGTCCACGTACCACTGCAGCGTTAGCCAGGGTTCGATAACGACACCTGATCGATCGCCTCGAGGTACCTTTAACGTATGGTCTTCTGTTTTTTCTAAAAGACCCAAATTTTCCATAGCTGAGATGACAGCCGCTCTTGCTTCGAAACGCTCCAGTCCTCTGAAGGCCTCTGGTGCATTATCGTTGATGTGCGCGTCTGCTGTGAGAATGTTGATGAGCGGTAAGTCATGTCGCTCACCCATGGCGTAATCATTGAAGTCGTGCGCGGGCGTGATTTTGACGCAGCCCGATCCGAACTCCGCATCAACGTAGTCGTCGGCAATGATGGGGATTGCTCTGTTACAGAGCGGCAGCGCGATCATCTTTCCAACGAGGTGTTGGTATCGTTCATCGTTTGGATTTACAGCGACGGCCGTATCGCCAAGCATCGTCTCCGGACGGGTGGTTGCCACGGTGATGACCTCGTCGGAGTCAACCACTGGGTATTGCAGGTGCCATAAATGGCCAGATTCTTCCTCCTGCACCACCTCTAAATCGGAAATGGCCGTGTGTAACTTCGGGTCCCAGTTGACGAGGCGTTGTCCCCTGTAGATCAACCCCTCGTCATAAAGACGAACAAATACCTCGCTGACCACTTTGGATAAGTCTGGATCCATCGTAAATCGCTCGCGCGTCCAATCCACTGACGCGCCCAGTCGCCGAAGCTGTTGGGTGATAGTGCCCCCAGACTCTGCTTTCCATTCCCAAACCTTGTCGATGAAGCCTTCTCTGCCTATGTCATGGCGGGAGATGCCCTTCGCCTCGAGTTGTCGCTCAACTAACATTTGGGTGGCAATACCCGCGTGGTCGGTACCGACCTGCCAGAGTGTGCTTTTTCCCTTCATTCGGTTGAAGCGTATCAGCGCGTCCATAATGGCCTGCTGGAAGCCGTGACCCATGTGAAGTGTGCCGGTCACGTTGGGAGGCGGAATGGGAATGCAATAGGCGCCGTTTCCTTCTTGTGGCGCAAAATGGTTTTTCGACTCCCACTCTGAATACCAGTGGGCTTCGATTGCCGCCGGCGAAAACGTTTTATCCATGATGTTTTATTACCTTATCGCCAGTGGCGATTATTTGTTGAGTCAAGGCAGTTCATGCTTCTGCAAAGGGTAGCCTCTGTCCCGGTAGTGCCTCCAGGCACTTCTTAACGCATCCAGCGACGCCTCATCCTGGGTCACGACCTCCGCCACGCGCTCAAACTGTGCAAAATATGAGGGAGGCGATAAGGCAAGATTGATGAGCACGTCGTTATGTGTCTCAGGTCCTTGTTCAAACCCTAAAACCACCCGTTCATCTGTCTGGTTACTGGCGACCTCATGGGGGACGAAGCTCGTAGCCTTAAATTCCCATAGATAGCTATCCAATGCGCTGAGTTGCTCGGCTGATTCACAATTTATGAAAATACGGTGACCGCGCCCGAGCGCTTTTTCCGTAAGCCTTGCGGCGACATTTAGTCGTGCATCAGCCCCCGCCGTTTTCACAACATAAAAATCAATCCGAGTCATTCAAGAGCGCTCAGCGATTACTTTTGGCGTAAATACTCAACAAGTAGCGGAACCGGTCTACCGGTAGCGCCTTTTTGCATGCTTTGGAACGCGGTCCCAGCGACGTCAAGGTGGGCCCACTTATAGTTTTCGGTGAACCTCGCAAGGAAGCAAGCCGCTGTGATACTCCCTGCGGATCCTGTACCTATATTTTGCATGTCCGCGTACTTGGTGTTGAGTTGCTTGTCATATCGCTTGTTAATCGGTAACCGCCACGCCTCATCTCCTGACGCTTGCCCCGCCGCTGTGAGTGCCTCTGCAAGGCTATCGTCGTTCGCAAAAAGCCCTGTCGCTTCATGACCCAAAGCCACAATAATCGCGCCGGTCAACGTTGCGATATCAACCACCTCCGCGGGTTTAAAACGCTCTACATAGGTCAGCGCATCGCACAGTACCAATCGTCCCTCTGCGTCTGTGTTCAATATTTCAATTGTTTTACCTGACATCGAGGTCACAACATCGCCAGGCTTCGTGGCACAGCCACTCGGCATATTCTCAGCCGCAGCAACGACGCCAATAACGTTTATCTTCAGATTCAGTTCTGCGACGGCCTGCATTACCCCGAATACCGAACCCGCGCCACCCATATCGAATTTCATCGACTCCATGCCTTTCGCGGGCTTAAGCGAGATACCGCCGGTGTCAAAAGTGATGCCTTTTCCAACCAAGCAATAAGGCGCATCTTTGGCGTTGCCTCCTTGGTACTTAATGACGATCAGTTTTGAGGGCTCATCACTACCGTTCCCGACGGATAAAAGCGACCCCATGCCCAGGGACTCCATCTTTTTTTCGTCCAGTACAGACACAGAGAGTGCGTCATATTTGCGCCCGAGTGTGCGCGCTTCTTTTGCGAGATAGGACGGTGTGCAGACATTGCCGGGTAGATTGACAAGTTCTCGTGTGACGTTAGCGCCTTGCCCAATGGCTAAACCATTATGTAAAGCGGCCTTTGCTTTTGCCGCACTCAACATGTCACCGACTGCCACACTGAGTTTGGTGAGCACAGGACCTGGTTTTGGCGATCCAACTGTTGCGGTGTAGTGATAACAGCCCATCGCCACATCGCGCGCAAGGAACTCCAAAAAAGAGGCTGCCGAGTCGGCGTCATCGCTGACATTATCGGTCACGATGGTTGCCGCTTTGGCTTTGCTTGCCGCAAGTGATCGTCCGATGGCACCAGTGACAGCAAGCTGCGCGTCGCGGCCAAATTTTTCGCGATCACCGCATCCCACTGCAACAATGCGGGCAACAGACTCGGTTCCAATCATACTCGTGACTTTTCCAAGTTTTGCCTCGGCTTCTCCCATGTCAATGGCCCGCTGCAGCACGCCCCCTGCGGCTGCATCAACAGCGGCTGATTGCCCCGCAACGGCTTGATTGGTGAAAAGCGGAACAACGACGAGCTCGTGCTTTGCATTTCCGACTTTTATGGCTTTGGCTGCTGTCACCGTCAGTTTTGTCATGGTATTTCCTTACGTAAAACGAGCTAGTCATTCGGTCGCGTAGTGTATGATGATGCGAGAGAGAACTAAACCTTGTGGCAGGTATTTGCCTACCTAATCTGGGATTAAATGCCGGTATAAAATGAGAGCAGCACGGTACTTGACCTACGACGTGATGACACACACCGGAGCCGTATCCCTGGTTCTGTTCTTGGTGGTGTTTAGCGGGCGCTTTATCAAATATCTCGCGGAGGCTGCCATTGGTGATCTGTCGGCGGGCATATTGCTTCCCATAATGATCTACAAACTACCCGCGTTTTTCGAGTTGATTCTACCGCTGGGTTTCTACATCGGCGTTTTACTGTCATTTGGCCGTCTCTACGCTGATAGCGAAATGGTGATTTTTCGTGCGAGTGGCACCAGTCAATGGCAGTTACTGAGTCGGATCTCGATTGCAACGGTCGTCACAACAGTGCTGGTTGGGACGCTGGCGTTATTTCTAGGCCCTAACGGCGCTGCCAAGGCGAATGCGCTGTTGGCCGAGCCGCGATCTGCGGAGGGAATGCACGTACTGGCCGAAGGCCGTTTTAAAAAGCAGCGCGGGGGTGATTATGTGACCTACGTGGAGCAAATCGATGAAGATGGGGTCATGACCACCGTTTTTGTCGCGGAGCGGCAGCGTTCGGAGACCGGTACGGTGCTCTCTACGACGCTTGCAGCGCGCGGTGCAATTGAGATTGACCCTGATTCGGGGCGCCGGTATCTGCAATTATCGAATGGTAATCGCTATAGCGTTAGCCCTGGGAGGGCTGAACTGACACGAGCGCGATTTGATGGGTATCGATCACTCATTCCAGAAGTGGAGGGCGGACTTCGATCTCAAGCACAAGTCGAGACACTTCCGACGACGGCGCTCCTTGGCAGTGATAATCCCGAACACATTGCGATTCTGGGGTGGCGTATCTCACTGGCCTTCATTGTTCCAATTATGGTGCTATTTGCCATACCGCTCAGTCGGACGGACAGCAGGGGTGGACGCTACGCTAAATTGGGCCCAGCGCTGATCGTTTTTTTGCTGTATTTCGTTGCGTTATCCCAGGCGCGGTCGATCGCAGAGGAGGGAGGTTCTTTCTCTGTGTTTGCGATCGTTCATTTGATTTTTGGGCTCATGGGTGCGCTGCTCATGATGTCTGACGATCTTCCTCGTCTATTTAGTCGGAAGGGCTTTAAGGGTGACGGCCCCCAGAGCAATCACAAGGTGACGGCATCGTGAGACAGCTTGATCGCTACCTCATGACTAACCTCTTTTGGTCAATCCTGGGGGTTTTGGGCGTTCTGGTCGGATTGGATGCATTGAGTCAATTGATAGATGACTTGGGTGACCTGAGTGACACTTATCACTTTTCTGATCTACTGGTCTTTATTGGCTTGACGATTCCCAGACGAATTCAAGAGTTTGTGCCTTACGCGACGCTGATTGGTGCGCTTTTCGGCCTCGGTAGATTGGCAACGACCAGTGAGTTAACCGTTATGAGGACGGCCGGTCTCTCGCTTCCAACGCTCGCTTGGATGGCGATTAAGCCCGCCTTGATCATCGCTCTCGGGGGATTTTGCGTTGGCGAGTACGTGGCGCCCGTCTCCGAACAAATGGCGATTAGCCAGCGAGCGCTTGCTCAGCGAGATGATCCGAATATGGCAGGTCGCTACGGTGCCTGGAATCGCGATGGTAATACCTTTATCAACGTCGAGGCAGTTCAGCGTGGCGGACTCATCTTTGGCGTTATATTGATTGAGTTTGACGAGCAAGGAACGCTGACACGAACGGTCAGTGCTGACAGAGGGACGTATCAGAGCCAGCAATGGCTGCTCGAGGGTGTATCGATTACGGAGGTGTCAGAGACGGGCACGCGCGTTGAGCGGTTGACAACAAAAACCTGGGAATCCGAAATCACCCCGAATCTTTTAACGCTCGATGCGGTGAAACCAGAGAGCCTACCGGCGACTCAGCTTTGGCAATACGCTGCTTACTTGAGGGGGCAAGGTTTGCTAGCCAATGACATCGAACTGGCGTTCTGGAATAAAGTACTGCAGCCGCTATCGTGTGCAGGGCTCGTTGTTTTGGCGATGTCATTCATCTTTGGCCCTCTGCGTGAGGGTAATATGAGTACACGAATCTTCGTCGGTGTCCTCGCGGGCGTCATTTTTAGGATTAGTCAGGACTTTTTTGGGCCACTGAGTTTGCTTTTAGGCTTGGGCGGCGGGGTCGCGGCCTTGTTAACGGTGCTGTTGTGTTGGGTGGCTGGAATCGGGCTGCTACGCAGACAGCTCTGACGATGCACTTGGTTGGTTGTTATTACCGCCTTTTAGCTGATTTATCCGATTGACCGCTGGCGAGAGCCAACCAACGTTAACCGCTTTCGATATCAGTAGTTCCAGTAGGTGTCGATCTACTGCTTCTTCTGTTTTGCTCGCTTTGGCGTTTGCCGCAACTCAGTACCCGAAAGGACGTCATGCAAGTAGTGTCTAGGCCGATTGGTAAAGCGCCAGAGTATCCCCATTACAGCAAGCGTCCCTGAGAACAGGTATACAGCTATGTGAGCATTGTTGATATCGGTATAGACGAAGGGGATCAAGGCCGCCAAAAGAGGTAGGCCTGCCGTGGCCACCCTAATGAGGACCTGTTTCCAAGTGACTTGCCTTTCTAAATCAGCTTGAACCACAAGCTTGACTCGCCATGCCTGCATACCGAGGGTTTGACCTTGCTGACGCCAAAAAACGCCAAAAAACGCCACCAATGCAGCGAATGAGAGTACCCACTGCTGCCACGCAGGGACCGCTCGTTCGGAGGCACTTTCAACAGGACCATAAAACCCCACGAGCAATGCGGCCGTGACCATCAAAAGGGGGATGATGAGAAAAAGGTCGTAGATCATGGCTAGCAGGTGGCGCCACACAGGTGCTCGTGGATAACGGGCCATATCATCGGGGGAGGAAGCGCTCAATTTTTGATCCAGATTGGGTGTTACTAATCTGCCAAGTGTAAATGATCTGTCTTTATAGTGGGCGCTGTTTTCTCTCCCGCAAGATTAGGAATAGTGTCACCGTGTGGTGCAAGTGTGAGCGCTATCTTGTCTTGTGACGTTTGCGCGGAAGTTAAGGGAGCCGGTTTGCCAAGTGAGCTCGGCTCGATTCTTAAGTCGATACCCCATGTTGAGAACTGCATCGCGAGGCGCTCGCTGTCCTCGCGGGAGCAGGATCGTTTAATTCGGTGGGAGTTACCATTAACTAACACCTCAGCCTGTTCGCTTGGGACGCGCAACTCGTTAATGAGTCGTTCCTTTAGGTGCAAGAGGGTTTCTTTGTCATACCCCGCCGAATCCAACCATATGTCCATGGCAGTGTCAGTCATTGTTGCTCGCTCAGTTTTGTCTGTGTCTGGTATCCTTCGCCCAGCTTTAGGAGTCTAGCCCATGCAGAGTATCCAGAATCAACTCCAAGATCGTCTCGAGGCACATTTCTCGCCAGTTTTTGCTGAAATTGTGAACGAGAGCCACATGCACAATGTGCCGCCCGGATCGGAGAGTCACTTTAAAGTCACTTTGGTCTCTGACAGGTTTGAGGGCTTGAGGTTAGTAAAGCGGCACCAAGAGGTTTATGGCTTATTGACGGACCTGATGCAGGGACCCATCCACGCGCTTGCGCTGCATACCATGACGGCATCGGAGTGGGCGGCGAAAGGCAGCGTACCCGATTCACCAGATTGCAGAGGCGGAGGTCGCTAATGATCTCAGATGCTGCCACGACACAAGTCGCTGCACTGTATCGCTTTGTTCGTCTTGAAAATTACGCGGATCTGAGAGAGCCGTTACTCAACCTCTGCGAGGCGCGAGGTGTTCGAGGCACACTATTGCTCGCCCACGAAGGGATTAATGGCACGATTTCGGGTACCACGCAGGCTATAGCTGAGGTGTTGGCTTTTCTTCGCAGTGACGATCGACTCGCGGATCTCGATTGCAAGTTTTCCTACAATAGGGAACGGCCCTTTTTGCGTATGAAGGTGAAACTCAAAAACGAGATAGTCACCATGGGTCGCTCTGATATTGACCCGAATCACTGTGTCGGTCGCTACGCGTCTCCTGAGCAATGGAATGCACTAGTCGATGATCCCGATTGCCTAGTGATCGATACCCGTAACGACTACGAGGTGGAAATAGGGACGTTTCAGGGCGCGGTTAACCCGAATACAACGAGTTTTAGAGAGTTTCCTGACTGGGTCGAGAAGAACCTTGATCCCACTAAGCACAAAAAGGTCGCGATGTTCTGTACCGGTGGGATTCGATGCGAGAAGTCCACTTCATTGCTCGTATCTTTGGGTTTTGAGGATGTGTGGCACTTGAAGGGTGGGATATTGAACTACTTGGAGAAGACGCCGCAAGAGCAAACGCGCTGGGATGGGGAATGCTTTGTTTTTGATAGTCGAGTCTCAGTCGATCATCAGTTGCAGAAGGGTCGCTATGACCAATGCTACGCGTGCCGATTCCCAATTGATGAAGCGCAGAAAGCGTCAGCGCTTTATGTTCCGGGGGTGTCGTGTCCGCGCTGTCATGACGCTCATAGCGATGAGCAGAAGCAACGCTTTAGGGAGCGACAAAAGCAAATTTCGCTCGCTCGGGCTCGTGGAGAGGCGCACATAGGCGCGGACGCAGCCCAGAAACTTGTTGAGTAATTCAGTTCCCTTCTTCGGAAAGGGCCTTGAGGAGTTGTCCGGGGAGTGCTGAGAGGGGGTAAGCAAAAGTGATCGTCGAAGAGTCCCCGGCTGAAATAATGCCAACCGCCTCGTAACGTCCCTTCACTTTTCTGGCTACAAGGCCTCCCGAGTCGCCTTTGGCAAAACCGCAATTTAACGTGAGCTTACGACCCACATCGAGTGCAAGGCAGGTTAATTCCTTGGGAGCAGACGCCGGATTTTGCAAATGTCCCCCCCAACCAAATCCGTAAAGCGTTTCCCCTTTTTGTACTTCTTCACTTGCAGAATGAACGAGCGTAAGACTGTCACTGAATACATCATTCGGTGTTCTTAAAATAAGCCAGTCCTCATCCATACTTCCCCCAGATTCACCTAATGTTGGGGAAATAGTTGTACCCGCGTGCGAAATTTTTGGGAGATTCAAACGATCGTATAAACCGTCGATACAGTGCCAAGACGACAAGAAGACATAGTGCTGGGCTGTCTTTTTTACTGCATAGGCGCTGCAGTTTTCAATGAAATTCCGACGCTCATGATTTTCAATGCGCTGGATAGGCACGGTAAGCTTCACCACGCTTGTAGCCGCTGTCCCTTGAGCCTTTATGTGTAATGATGCGGTCAAAACTAGGGTGCCTGCGAGCAGTGCCACGCAGCGCATCGCTTGATGGTATGCACTGCAATTTTTATTTGAATTTCTTCTAAGCGTTTCTTGCACAGTGGTCGTCTCAGTGTTTAATTAGCGCCGCGTACATTAATGCCGAGAGCAAGAAGGTAACTAGGTGACTCAAGCCGGAACAGCCAAAGGCATATTACTTGCTCTCATCGCTAACTTCATCTGGGGCATTGCAGCGCTTTACTGGATTCAAACTAAACCCATTGGGCCTGTCGATGTCATGGCGCACCGCGCGCTCTGGACCTTGCCGGTAACGTTTTTTATCGTCCTGTTTTTCGGCCGTTTATCTGAAACACTCGCGTTGATGCGCTCGCTCAAGTTTTGTTTCTGGATAGCGCTGGCGGCTTTGATGCTGACGATCAACTGGGGGGTCTATGTCTTTGCTGTGACTAACGAGCGAGCGACAGAGGCGAGCTTGGGTTATTTCATGTTGCCGCTGCTGACCATAGCCCTGGGTGTTTTCATGTTCGGAGAGCGACCAAAGCCGGTCCATATACTGGCTATTTTATTGGCGATAATTGCAGTGCTCATTCAGTTAGTTGCGTACGGAAGTTTGCCTTGGGTTTCGTTGACCCTCGCGATGAGCTTTGCTCTTTACGGCGCCATTCGCAAGCAGATAAGCGCCGACTCAATGCAAGGGCTATTCCTCGAATCACTCTGTATGGCACCGTTCGCTGCAATATGGATTCTGAGTCACGACGGGGCTGGGATGGGAGTTCATGGTTTAAAGGTGGATCTCTTCTTACTTTGCGCGGGAGCCTTCACGGCGGCCCCCTTGTTGACTTACGTTGCGGCCACGCGTGTTCTTGCGTTATCTACCATCGGCTTACTTACCTATGTCGGGCCTTCAATACAGCTCATCGTGGCGCTATTTGTGCTCAAGGAGCCGATTACCACGATAACGATAGCGACATTTGGCCTTGTTTGGTTGGGAGTGATTGCCGTAACCGTAGAGGCGGGCTATAGCGCGCGTAAGTTACGAAAATTCAGAACTGAGACTTCGCAAAAGCTCTGAGGTTGAGAGCAGTACATCTGATTCGCGCTCGATAAAATCTATTCCGGTATGTTCTATGTTCTCGGTAATACTCGGGTCCCTCACCGAAACGGCCTGCCCGAGAATGTGATGCGTGTCGGCTATTAGTTGAGGAAGCAAGCTTCTCCAGGGCTCTGACTGCGCCGCGCGCTCCCAAAACGTAGTATCGATCACAATCTCGGACACGTTGAGCAGTTCGGTTGATCTGTCGCTGACCCGCTCGGGGCTGTAGTCATCCAAAATAATATGGCAGCCGATGGACCGAAGAGCTCGAGTAAGACGCTGACAGGTATTTGATTCGCGCAACTGCAGGGAGTCAGACACGAGGAAGCTTAGTTGCGACGTGCCAATTGCGTACTCTGAAATGAGTGACAGGATCCGGTCTTGGGCACCTGCGTATAGGCAGGTATCTGCATTGAGTCTCAGAATCAAGTGGGGGCGAGCTCGCTGTTGGTGTTCGCATTCGCGGAGCAACCTACAAAGCTCATGCAGTTCAATAAGATTAGCTGCAATGCACAGAGAACGCTGCTGCGCGGCGGCCTCGCTTATCTCGCTCCCAGTGCTAACCTGCAGGCTCTCTACCCGGAAGGCTGTCTCAATATTTGATGCGTCAGCTACCGGTACGCGAATAATTGTTCGTAAGCGGAGTTTGTTCGCAAGAGGCGCTATTTGATTCTCGGCTTCCTCTACTGCTTGCTCGAGTAAAAAGGGCGTAGAAGAGGCGTCATTGGACTCAGTTAAGGCTGACTTTCGCGAGTGGTGACTTTGATTTAGTGCATGCAAAAGGCCGTCGATGTTAGATGCGTCGTGTTCACTTAGCTTTTTGAAGAAGAACTCATACTCATTGGCGATGCCGTATGTTTCGTGCACGATGCTGCGCAGTGTATCGGGCTCAAATGAGCCGACCAGACAGACGCGTGACGTGGAGAGTCTACAGACGGCGCCTGTTGCACTATTTGTGTCTGCTAAAGCCTTCTCCACAGGTTGGGAAGGTTGATCCTCTGGGAGCGTAAACGCGGCGATAACGATATTGTCGCCTGAGCGTCTGACACGACGTAGGGCGCGCTCGAGTTCATGTGTGAGTTCTTTAACCGAGTCTTTATTTAAGCGGCTAAAGCGCTGGCTAACGTCGTCCTGAATTGCGGAGAGTTTTGAGAAGAGCGTCTGCTCAACCAAGCTCAACCTTTCGACGGTCGTGAGGCGCTTCAACGAGCGATCGAACTCCAATGCGAGCTGGATAATACTGAGATCACGCTGCTTAAGGCCCCGCTCGTCGGTTAGAACAAAGCGTGTGCCATGGCGGTTAACCCAAACTATTTGTAAGTAGCGATAGCCGCTTGGTGTCTCGTGCCTGAACCAGGTGTCAACTGCGAGTTTTTGTACGGATTGGGCGGCTCTTCGCAATCGAGGCTTGTTTTCAAGCAAATTATCGAGCTGATCAGGTGTTAAATCGATTTGTAGACCCCAGTTTTCGGGAGCTAAAATTTGTTCGTCGCTGGGCTGAGTCAGGGACGTGAGCGCTCGCTTGGCCTCCTTGGTGAGCTCCGATGGCACATCGATTTTTGATGCAAGCTCGATTGGTGTGATGTCAACGGCCCGGGGTTCGTTTGCTTCGGATGAAACCCCATACAGTGTTTCGATATCCCCTCGTATCGTGGTGAGCGGGATGCCCTTTAACAGTGCGACGACCCACCTATCAACAAAAACTGTCGTGATGGTCTCGATCAGACCCCGTTTGGCAGGCTGATGGTTGAAGAAGGCGTTGAGTGTTTCGATCAACATCACACGTGCATTGTCGATTTTATCTCTCGCGTTCTCTCGCGTTATGAGTCTTTCCCTGTTTTGTCGTTGCTGCTTAATCAGCTTTAGTGATAGGTCACTCAGCGTATTACTCGCTATGGCGAGGGTGCTTGCTGTGCCATCAAATTTACGTGTCAGCTCAATGAGCACTGAGACTAAGCCTTCCAAGTATTTGGCATCAGCTCGGGGAAATAAGGTGGCGAGATCAGTGAGACGATCGACTAACACGCGTCCCGGATGATCCCCGTCGATCAGGAAGTTTGCGTCGATCAGCGCGAGTTCCAGAAAACAAATCTCAAGGTGAGCAAACGCGGGTGCTTGTTTTTCAGAGGGGGAAAGTCGTTGCAACAGGTAGTCAATTAGTCGGGCGGTGATCTTGTGCGCTTCGCGAAGGCGCTCAGCTATGAGCGGCTGCGGCTGAAAACCAATGAGTGAGATGAGGGCATCGTAATCGAAGCGGGAATGGGTTTGCTCTAATCTCAAGGCCGCGAGCGCCCTGGCAATCCGCAGGCATTCTGACTCCATTTCCAGGCTTGGGGGTGGGTGCTGCTCAAGTAGTTGCTCAGTCGATTGCAGGAGCCGATTTCGCGCGGCGTCATCACGACTGGGGGGAATGATTCTCAGTGGAACAAAGCTGTGCTTGCCGCCTGAGGCAAGTAGTTGATCTGGCGAAGCAGGTGATACCGACGCTGTCTCTCGGTTGAAAGGCTGCGCGCTCACGGTTGAAGACGCGATATCAACCGATAAGGCGTTGATCCAATCGGTGTCATGCAGTAGCCGTCGATTATCACGAGCCTCAGCTTGATCGACGAGCTCAAGGTTATCGACGTGGGTAGCCGACGGCTCTGGCGCTGATTGCCTGAGTTCAGTCGGGCGTTTGCCCAGTGTAATGAGTAGTCGAGAACCCGTCTGGTTGAGCTCTTCCTCGATATTCGGCAGCAACCCGTGCTCATTGAGATAACGATTCATGTATTGGTAGATCTCTGCGAGCTCAGGAAGCAATTTCCTTGCGAAGGCGCTGTCAGCGTCGATTAGGAAATTTCTTGGGAATTCGATGGCT
Source organism: Candidatus Paraluminiphilus aquimaris (assembly GCF_026230195.1). Taxonomy (NCBI): domain Bacteria; kingdom Pseudomonadati; phylum Pseudomonadota; class Gammaproteobacteria; order Cellvibrionales; family Halieaceae; genus Candidatus Paraluminiphilus; species Candidatus Paraluminiphilus aquimaris. Next base: position 1,781,545 of record NZ_CP036501.1, read on the forward strand.
CGAAGCGCTTGTCGGTAGGCCGAGCACAGTAGGTGAGGGCTCACGGGGAGCCTTATATTGCTTGCTGGGGTATCAAGCAGGGCGCCCAGTCTGAACATTAAACTCTCTAAATCTACCCAAAATCGCTCAGTGCTTGCGTTCACGATTTTTTCGATAGCGAGCGTCTCCTCAAATACCTCTAGATCGAGAAGTTCGAGCTCAGGGGGCTGCTCTGTAGGGGCGTTGTCGATATCTGCGACTTGGGGCTTGCCAATTGCGCCGAAGGCACTCTCGACATTGCCGCAAATGTCGGCCACCACACGTTTTGTTTCAGCCTGCAGGTTCAGGAATGCGTCGTAGCACTGGTTTTGATTTGCAGGGTCGAGTCTGGCACTCGTCGACAGGGTTAGTAGGTAGTCAGCTGTTTCTTCGATGACAAGCGATAGGCAGGGTTTTAGCCGATCAAGGGTCTCCTTTTTTAGCGATAAAACAACACTGTTATTGCCTGTCACGTCATTCAAACCTAAGGCTCTTCAAATTCCCCACGTGTCGGTAGAGTGTTACAGTTGCGGGTCGCTTCAGCAAGCTACTGGGATCTCACTTTCGCTAATGATTAGACTCTGGGACCACTGCCCAATCGCATGGCGACCGACACTCGAAGATCTTTTGATGGGAGGTGTCGGTAAGGGCTTAGAGGCGTTGCTTTGTTCGGAAGTGGAGCAAGGAAAAGAGGTCTATCCCGCATTAGAGTCCGTGTTTAAGTGCCTGAGCCATCTAGAGGTCGGGGACATCAGGGCGGTGATTCTCGGTCAAGATCCCTACCATCAACCGGGTCAGGCGACGGGGCGTGCATTCGAAGTGCCTGACGGCGTGGCTGCGCCGCCCTCATTGAGAAACATATTGAAACTCGTGGCGAGGGATTTAGGTCGTGAATCAAGTCACCCCGGACTACTGGCACACTGGGAGAGCGAAGGGGTACTGCTACTTAATACGGTGCTGACCGTGAACAAGGGGGAGCCAGAGTCGCATCGCAACCAAGGGTGGGAGGTCATCACAGATCGTCTCATTGAGGCGGTTGCGCAATCCAGCACACAGACGGTCTTTTTTCTTTGGGGCGCTCATGCACAGAAAAAGGCAAAGCTTATCGAGGGAGAACAGAATCTTGTGCTAACTGCCCCCCATCCCTCGCCACTGAGTGCATACCGAGGCTTTTTCGACTCTCAACAATTTAGTCGCGCTAATGAATGGCTCTCATTGCGAGGTCAACCGCCGATTAACTGGCTTGGTGACTAAAATCGCTGAAGCGCGCTCGGCGTAGCTACGTGGTCTTGAATGCTCGCCTTGTGGCTGTCGATATCAATAACGGTCTCGCACAGGCACAGGCATTCGTCACCGTGAGCGACGCACTCTACAACCGTCCCAATGGATTTGCCCTCGACGTTCAAGATTTTATCGCCAGCGACGACGTCATTTTGGCTGGCAAGGGTGAGCAGGCGTAAGCGCCGCTTCGGTTGGCCACGGTAATGTAATCGCGCAATTATTTCTTGGCCGGTGTAGCAGCCCTTGTCGAAGTCGATGAGCCCATTGATATCAAAGTTGAGGTCTTGGGGTAGGTATTTTCCAATGGTTGCGCTGCGTACTCTTGCTTCGCCATGCGTCAGCCGATTCGCATGGTAGGTATTGGCATCGATCACCTCATTGGGACGGGGGTCTTCGTTACACCAAACCTCAGTAAACTCCCCGTTGCGAATGACGGTTACTTTTGACTCGCTCACGCTATTCGAGTCGCTATCTGCGGTTTCCCTAGAAGCCCATACCGACAGTTTGGAGGCGGTCATGCGCGTCTTTGAGAACATCAGGTACTTCTGAAGATGAGACTGAAGATAATTCGCGACCTCAGTATCGGTGCGCAGCAAAATATGGTCATCTCGCACAATAGCCGCGCAAAAGTCAGCAATGACGCGTCCCTTCAGGTCGCAGAACGCACCCTCCAAGACGCTCCCTGTCTCGGCGGCGACAAAATTTCGTGTCGTTTGACCTTGCAAAACAGTGCGCGCGTCGCTGCCTGTGAACTCCAAAATGGTATCGCTCAACTTTTGACTCATCTTCCTGACCTCAGTGATGATTGCCCACTCGAAGAATGTTCGAGTTTCGAGTAGTGTGGCGCCATGATAAACCATGATGATCACAATAGGATGCGATGGGCGAGCCGAAGGGGCTTGCTGGAACTCGATTTATTTTTAGAGGATTTTGTCGCCAATGCGTACCCCCATTTAAGCGATGACATGAAGGGGCTTTACAAGGATTTAATGGGTGAAGCCGACCAAGACCTCTTTGAGTGGCTCATGGCGCGGTCTGAACCTGCTGATGTCCTGATGCCAATCGTGATGGAAATCCGCGCACATAAAAAAGCAGAGGGTGAGCGTCGATCAACGACTGTAACGGGGCAGGACCGTTAGCTGAGATCGGCTGTTTACTGGGACCAGTACACTGTCAGCGCTGGCCTTGAGTGTGTCTGGGTAGTCGCTGTTGTAATGCAAACCTCGCGATTCCTTGCGTTCACGTGCGCATTCCACCATCAGTCTCGAGACCAACGTTAGGTTTCGCAATTCCAGCAGCTCTTTGGTGATCGTGAAGCTTGAGTAGTAATCATCAACTTCTTGCTCGAGCACCTTGAGATGGTTTGCGGCCCGCTTCAATCGACGATTCGTCCGCACAATACCGACGTAGTCCCACATCAAACGGCGTAAGGCCTGCCAGCTGTGCTTGATGACAATCGCCTCGTCAGACACTCTAACGCGGCTATCATCCCAGCGAGGTAGATTATTATATTTTTGCTGTAGACGATTGTTTTTAATATGTTTTGCCGCACTTAATGCATAGACAAAGCACTCGAGAAGCGAGTTGCTCGCCATCCGATTGGCACCGTGAAGTCCCGTGCAGGCGGTTTCCCCAATCACGTAGAGTCCGGGCAGGTCGGTAGCGCCGAATTGGTCGACAATAACGCCTCCACAGGTGTAATGCGCTGCAGGCACAACCGGTATTCTCTCAACCGCCATGTCGATGCCGAGCGCCTGACACCGGGCCTGTACGGTTGGAAAATGGGCCTCTATTTCCTCACGTGACTTATGTGTGACGTCGAGGTAGACGCAGTCGAGACCTAACCGCTTCATCTCGTAGTCAATGGCGCGGGCAACAATATCTCTTGGTGCAAGTTCGGCGCGAGGATCAAAGCGAGGCATAAATCGCTCGCCATTAGGTAAATGTAGAGTCGCGCCTTCACCCCGTAACGCTTCGGTTAGTAAAAAGGTGCGAGCCTTCGGGTCATAAAGGCACGTTGGATGAAACTGATTGAATTCTAAGTTCGCGACCCGACACCCCGCTCGCCAGGCTAGAGCGATCCCGTCCCCGGTGGCACCGTCTGGGTTGCTGGTGTAGAGGTACGCTTTACTCGCGCCACCCGTTGCAAGCGCTACCGTTGCAGCGCCAATCGTCTCCACATAGCCCGTTGTGGTGTTGAGAACGTAGGCCCCTTGAACCCTGTTGCCGTCACTAATGAGGTCGACTACGCACTTGTCTGTGAGGATTTCAACGTTTTCGCACTTTGCGATGCGCTGATTCAAGGCCTTTGAGATCGCGCTACCCGTTTGATCCGCTGCGTGAAGGATTCTTCGTATAGAGTGTCCTCCCTCCATCGTGAGGTGGAACTCTTGGAATTCATCATCGGGCTGGTCGTTTCGTAGATCGAAGTCAACGCCTTGGTCAACTAACCAGTTCACTACGTCTGTGCTTTGTTCCACGGTAAAGCGAACGGCGTCCTCATGGCAGAGCCCTGCACCCGCCTGCAGCGTGTCATTCACATGTGAGTCTACTGTGTCTCGCTCGTGTAATACCGCCGCCATGCCGCCTTGGGCCCAGGCGGTCGATCCAGAGTGCACCCCCGCCTTCGACAACAGACCGATACTCAAAGAGTCGGGTAGTTGCAACGCGAGACTAAGGCCGGCAGCACCACTGCCAACAATCAGAACGTCAAATTGTTTTGTTTCCAAGATGGACTCCAATGGATCGCTACGGCAAGCTTGGGGGCCGCGTTCCTACTATTGTTGCAAACATTATGAACTTTTCGGAAGCGGTGAAGTCATAGAATTCAAGAATTTGCGCGGCGCCCGTTAGGGACCTCTGGTTATTTGACCGATAAGCGACGCAGGCTCTGATAAAAGGAAGCGGTACGTTGGCACTGGGCGATGGGGATGACAAGCTTGTAAAACGGGCCAAAAGGGGAGACTCGAGGGCATTTGATTTACTGGTGCTTAAGTACCAAGGGCGGGTTGCGCAGTTGGTTGGGCGCTATGTAAACAACCATGCTGAGGTGGAGGATGTCACACAAGAGGCGTTCATCAAGGCTTATAGGGCGTTACCTAACTTCAGAGGCGATAGCGCCTTTTACACGTGGTTATATAGGATTGCCGCGAACGCCGCTAAAAACCATCTGGTGGCGCAAGGACGACGTCCATCGTCGGATGTCGCACTGGACGACTCGGAGTCTATTGAGATCCCGAATCGATTGAGAGACAACGAATCCCCTGACGCGGTAATCATGGGGCAAGAGCTGGAATCACTGATTTCGGCAACAATTGAAGGACTGCCAGCAGAGTTGCGTGCAGCCCTGACATTGCGAGAATTTGATGGGTTAAGTTACGAGGAGATCGCTGAGGTGTTGGAATGTCCGATCGGTACAGTGAGATCTCGTATATTTAGGGCGCGGGAAGCCATCGATTTAAAGGTGGCCGCCCAACTGCAGGGGAATTGAGTTTGAAAGAACACAATAAACAAAGCGTTTCGGGCACTTCGCCCACAGGTCGTGAAGGCGTTTCCGCGTTGATAGATGGTGAAGCAAACGACTTGGATCTCGCCAGAGTGTTGAAAGGTGGCGAGGAATCTGACGAGTTGCGCAATTACTGGCAACGTCAACAACAGTATCGTGAGGTGATGCGCTCGGGGGCTGCGTCGTTCAGCGCTGTTGATGTCAGTGGTGCAGTGCGCGAGGCTATTTCGAGTGACAAGCGTCGCTTTGCGAATCCGCTGGTGTCAATGGCCGTGGCCGCCTCCGTCACCATTGCGGTGGTCTTAGGGGGCCAGCAGGCGCTTCTTTTCTCTGACGAGCCGTTACCGATAATTACGGCACCAGGTGCTGTTGTTCAGCTTCCGGGAACAGGCGCGGTTCAGGCTAGCTTTGCGCAGCCAACATTGCCCTTATCGCAAAATTCGAGGGCTGCGCAGGTGGATAAAAGCGCTGGCCGTAGAGCCGAGGCGGCAACGACGCGAGCGTTCTACAATGAGCTTGCCGAAAAACGCTCATCTTCATTGGGTGCTGTTCATCAGGCGACCGCGGCTGATGTCAGTATCTCCCCGTTCATTGCGCGACTGGCAGAGCCTCAGGTGGATCAGTAAACATTGACCACAAAGAAGCTGTTAATACCGCGTTTTTTTCTTGTTGTCGGCGTCTTTTTAGGGGGCGGGCTTTCACAGGCCGCGGGCGCTCAGTGTGGCGTTGACCCCGAAGCCGCGAGCTATCTAGAGAGGCTGCAGCAGTCACGAGATACGTATGCTGTAAGCGGAACATTCTTGCGAGAGTCTGCAGGTGCGCGCGATTTCATATCAGTGAATCGAAGCGATGCGCCCGAGGGCACCGCGGAGTATTTCAATTCAAACGCCAATAATGCACAGCAATCATTTGGCTTGCCTCTGGGGAGATACCTCGATCCCTGTGAGGTATTCGAGTTTTACACACTTGCGATCACTGCTGGTCCAAAGGTCGCCGGCAAGTCGACCCGCGTTCTCCAGTTGAGACCAAGAGACACCCTGAGGCTTGGTTATAGCCTAGCGCTTGAGGAAAAGTCTGGTGTGATTTTAAGATCGGACACCATCAGCGAAAAAGGCGAGTTACTCGAGCGGCACGAATTCGCAACGGTGACCATTGCATCGTTGTCGAAAGAGCCGTCGCCGGAGCAGGCGGCGCCAACACGCCCACGCTTTGTCAAAGTGGCGGGTTTGCCAAACGGTTATCGCGCACGTCTTGCTCGTGGTTTTGAGGAGCGAGCTTTATTCGTCTCCGATGGTATCGCGGCGGCGACGGTTATTTTTGAACCCCTGCCGAGCACCACGAAGCCAGGTGAGGGTGCTGTGCGGCGCGGGGCGACCTTGACGTACACTCGAGGCAGTGTCGTCTCTGGAAAGAACATCCTTGTCACCGTCATCGGCGAAGTGCCCCTGGCGGCAGCGCGAGTCATTGCTGACGCGGTAAAGCTCACAGCTGGACAGCAATAAGCATGGATATCATTGAATCAGGACGCGTGGTTGCGATTGAGGAGAGCGGCGTTTGGGTCGAGACGATTCGCAGCTCCGCTTGTGGGTCGTGTGCGGCAAGGTCTGGTTGCGGGCACAGAACGCTTGCCGGGATGCTTACGGGCGATAAAGGCCTTGTAAGGGCAAGGAATTCGGAACGGCTGCAGGCCGCTTTGTGTTCAATCAATGACAGGGTTGAAATTTCGATCCGTGGATCCACATTAACGAAAAGCGCGTTAACCTTGTACGGTGGTCCGCTCGGGTTGGGCTTAGCGTTGGCAATGTCACAGGCTGATCGCAGCGATCTTTACGTGGCAGGTGCTTTTTTTGTTGGGCTCGCTGTGGGTTTTATATGCCTTCGTTGGATGGATGCGCGCGGTCTACTTGGAAATACTGAGCCGGTATTAGAACGGCTAGTAGAGACCGCCGTACAGCCCGTTATGGTCGTCGATCCAACGCAGTAACTCGTTGGGTAAGAAAAAAGCACGGGTTAACTAATTCTCGGAGTTTTCATATGTTGTTAAGAGCCATTTTGTGTTCTTTGTGTCTCTCTTTAAGTCCTCTCACCATGGCGTCGCTGCCAGATTTCACAGGTATCGTTGAGGATTCCTCGCCAGCCGTTGTCAAAGTTGTGGCAGAGGCGAGAGCGCCGGCCTCAAATAGCTCAGATCAAATGGAGCAGTTTGAGGAGTTAGACCAACTACCCGAGGCGTTAAAGCGATTTTTTCAAAACCGAAATCCGCCCGCACCCCGAGGCGGCTCCGGGTCGGGGTTCATAATCTCCGCTGATGGGTACATCGTGACCAACCACCACGTCGTCGATGGTGCGGACCGCGTCATAGTGAGACTTTCAGATCGCCGAGAGTACGATGCGGTGGTCGTTGGGACGGATCAGCGGTCGGACTTGGCATTATTGCGGGTCGATGCGAAAAAGCTGCCCTATGTGAAGTTGGGAAAATCGGGTGATCTCAAGGTCGGACAGTGGGTGTTGGCCATAGGGTCTCCGTTTGGATTGGATTATTCAGTCACGGCTGGCATCGTAAGCGCTAAAGGGCGCAGCCTCCCTACCGAGCGTGGCGAAAACTACGTACCCTTTATTCAAACCGACGTCGCGATTAATCCCGGCAATTCGGGTGGTCCATTGTTTAATCTAGACGGCGAAGTCGTGGGTGTTAACTCCCAGATCTTTACGCGCTCAGGCGGCTCGATTGGCTTGAGTTTTGCCATTCCATCTAAAGTCGTCAGAAACATTGTTGAGCAATTACGCGAAAATGGAGCGGTGGTTCGTGGCTGGCTGGGCGTCAGTATTCAGAATGTGGATCGTACACTTGCTGAGTCCTTTGATTTGGATCGTCCACGAGGCGCTTTAGTGGCTCAAGTGGGCGAGGGGTCACCGGCTGAGCGAGCAGGTATTCAGTCGGGTGACATCATTGTCGAAGTGGACGGCGAGTCAATAGAGGTGTCCGCGGATCTCCCGCATGTAATAGGCTTAATTTCCCCTGGATCAACGGTTTCCATGACGCTTATTCGCGAGGGTGACGCCGAGACGATTTCGGTGGAAATCGGTGCGCTGGAGGCTGACCAGACGCCGCGTGTCGTCGCGAGTGTATCGGAACCCGGTGTCTTGAAGGCGCTGGGGATGAGCGTCAGAGACCTTGATCGTGAGAGCGAGGCAGAAGGTGAGTTGCGCGGTGGCGTGGTCGTTATGGAGGTTGCGATCAATTCTGCCGCGTATGAAGCCGGTGTCAGAGAGGGGGACGTGATCACACGCTTTGGTCGAAAAGCGATTAGTCGCTTGGCCGATATGGAGGTTGCGCTGGATGGAATTGAGTCGGGTGACTCCGTGTCGCTGAGACTCATTCGCCAAGGTGCGCCTTTGTTCATTGGTATCAAAGTACCGGAAAATGACTGACGCCTAAGTGGGCATCGGACTCGCGCCTGCGCTAAACTGCGCGCGCTCGGGGCGCGGTTCAGCGCCCCCATTATTCAAAGGGAGTTAGCGTGACCGAATTGAGTCACATTCGAAATTTTTCCATCATCGCGCATATCGATCATGGCAAGTCGACGCTCGCGGATCGCTTCATACAACACTGTGGGGGCTTATCTGACCGAGAAATGGAGGCGCAGGTTCTTGACTCCATGGATCTAGAGAGAGAGCGCGGTATTACCATTAAAGCGCAGAGCGTTACTCTCAATTACACCGCCCGGTCAGGCGAGGTCTATCAGCTCAATTTCATCGATACGCCCGGACACGTTGATTTTTCGTATGAAGTTTCTCGATCGCTTGCCGCCTGTGAGGGGGCGCTGCTCGTTGTGGACGCAGGGCAGGGGGTCGAGGCGCAGTCCGTGGCTAACTGTTATACGGCCATCGAGCAAGGCTTGGAGGTGCTCCCTATCCTGAACAAGATGGATCTGCCGCAAGCGGAGCCAGAACGTGTTCAAAATGAAATCGAAGAGATTATTGGGATTGAGGCCAGCGAGGCAGTTCCTGTCAGCGCGAAAACGGGCCTTGGTATCGAAGATGCTCTGGAGTATCTCGTTGAGAATATCTCAGCACCCGAAGGGGACAGAGAAAAGCCGCTGCAAGCATTAATCATAGACTCCTGGTTTGACAATTATCTCGGTGTCGTCTCACTTGTACGTGTAAAAGAAGGACGGCTCAAGAAGCGCGACAAGTTTATGGTGAAGTCCACCAAGAAGGTGCATCAAGCCGACATGGTAGGCGTGTTCACACCGCGGCGTACCGTCACTGATCAACTTCAAGCGGGTGAGGTTGGATTCATTGTCGCCGGTATCAAAGATATTAAGGGCGCCCCTGTCGGCGATACGCTCATTGCGTCTAATGCGCCAGATACTCAGGCTTTACCGGGTTTTCAAGAAGTAAAACCGCAGGTTTATGCGGGTATTTTTACGATCAATGCGGACGATTACGAAGACTTTCGTGACGCATTAGGCAAGCTTACACTGAACGACGCATCGTTGTTTTATGAGCCCGAGACTTCCGACGCACTTGGCTTTGGGTTCCGCTGTGGATTTCTTGGCATGCTGCACATGGAAATCATTCAGGAACGGTTGGAGCGAGAGTACGGTCTGGACCTCATCACAACCGCACCGACCGTTATTTACGAGGTCGTGAAAAAGTCGGGCGATGTCGTGAATGTTGATAATCCATCCAAACTTCCGGATTTAGGTGATATCGAAAGCATGCGAGAACCCATCGCGCGCTGTACGATACTGACGCCCCAAGACTACCTCGGTGCCGTCATTACGCTCTGCGTCGAAAAGCGTGGTGCGCAAGTAGACCTTCAATTCTTGGGGCAACAGGTCCAAGTTATCTACGACGTACCCATGGCCGAGGTTGTCCTCGACTTTTTTGACCGGCTAAAGTCGGTAAGTCGCGGTTATGCATCGCTTGATTACGGTTTTGAGCGCTTTGAAACTGCCCCGTTGAGTAAGTTAGATGTCCTCATTAATGGCGACCGAGTCGATGCTTTGTCCGTAATCGTGCATCGCGATTACATCCAAAGTCGTGGTCGCGTTCTGACAGAGAAGATGAAAGAGCTTATTCCTCGTCAGATGTTCGACGTTGCCATTCAGGCCGCTGTCGGAGGGAAAATCGTAGCGCGTCAGACGGTTAAGGCATTGCGTAAGAACGTTACTGCGAAATGCTACGGCGGCGATGTCACGCGGAAAAAGAAGCTCTTAGAGAAACAAAAAGCGGGCAAGAAGCGAATGAAGCAGGTCGGAAATGTCGAAATTCCTCAATCAGCGTTCCTTGCAGTGCTTCAGGTAGACTAGAAGCCAATTAGAGAGGGCCCAGCTTTTGAATATAGACCTACCCCTTATTTTAACGATCGTCGTTGGGGTGAGCGGCAGTATCTGGTTGCTTGACGCACTGTTTTTGGCGCGCCCGCGCGCGGCTCGCTTAGCGGTGCTACAACAGCAGTTCCCAAAATGGAACGACCCCGAGTCAGCGGATGCGAAACTATTCATCGAATCGGCTGTAGGGGAGGCGAGTGAACCTTTGGTAGTGGAATACGCCAAGTCATTCTTTCCCTTACTGGCCTTTGTTCTCGTGCTTCGCTCCTTTTTATACGAGCCCTTCCAAATTCCCTCATCCTCAATGGTCCCAACGCTCCAAGTGGGGGATTACATTCTGGTCAATAAATACAATTACGGCTTGAGGTTACCGGTGACACGAACCAAGGTTTGGGATGTTTCGAGTCCAGACCGAGGTGACGTCATGGTGTTTTATCCGCCGCATGCCAATGAGACGTATTACATAAAACGCGTGATAGGCATTCCTGGGGATCGCATTCAGTACCGCAATAAGCAGCTCACGGTGAACGGCAAACTCGTTCCAAGGGAGTGGTTGGCTGAGATTCCGGGCACGCGTCGACTGCAAATCGGACTTGAGCAACCAAGAGACGACAAGTCTCACTTGGTTCAGGTGGATCTCTCGCGACCCATTCGAGATTTCAGTGTGGTCGTAAGGCCCGGGCACTACTTTATGATGGGTGATAACAGGGATAATAGCCTGGACAGCCGTGTTTGGGGCCAGGTTCCTGAGCGAGATATCGTTGGTCAGGCTGTGGCGATATGGATGCATTGGGAGTCGATCTTCAGTATCCCAAGTTTTGATAGGGTAGGCGGCCTCAATTGAATAAGTCTTGGACTGCAACGCGTCAGAACCAGTCTGGGGCGTCCACCGTTCAACTGCTCTGTTACGCGCTGTCGGGCTGGCTCGTCCTTACCGTGCTCTTAAGGTTAACGCCCATTTATTTAGAGCACAGAGTCATTGTGTCGGTTTTAGAGACGATAGTTCAGGAATACGATCCAGCGGACGATACCTCCTTGCAGCTTCGTAAAAAACTCAACAATGCGTGGTCTCTTAACTCAGTCGATCAAGTGGACGCATCCGAAGTGAAAATCAGGCGCCGCAGAGCTCAGCTTACCCTCCAGCTCGAGTACGAGGTTGATTTTCCCCTTGTGGGGGGCGTTCGCGGTGTGTGGTCGTTTGAAGAGAGATTAACGACGCCGTGATCGTTTTCGGAGAGACGCCTTGCCGACACTGACACTCAAACCTAAATTGGCGAACCTCGAGCGGCGCATCGGTTATCAGTTCGAGGATCCTGCACTTTTATTGCAAGCACTAACCCATCGAAGTTTTGGTGCCACGAATAATGAGCGCTTGGAGTTCATTGGCGATGGTTTGGTTAATGCGGTGGTCGCGATGCTGTTGTTTTCGGCGCACCCGTCGCTGGATGAGGGTAGTCTGAGTCGGCTGCGTTCAAAACTCGTTTCCAAGGACGGTCTCGCTGTCATTGCAAAGCGCTTTGATCTTGGGTCACTGCTTCAGCTGGGCACCGGTGAGCGTAAAAGTGGTGGGCGGCACCGAGACAGTATTTTAGCGGACGCCGTAGAGGCCATAGCCGGCGCTATTTTGGTGGAGACGGATTTCGGACGAGCAAGTGCAATCGTCTCACAGTGGTTTGTAGAGGGTGTTGCCAGCCTTGACACTACCTCGACCCGTGACGCTAAGACGTTATTGCAAGAGTGGCTGCAGGGAAAGGGTTATGCCTTACCTCAGTATACGGTCGTATCCGTTACCGGAGAGGACCACAATCAACAGTTTGAAGTATCGTGCCACAGCGACGTAGGTGACCTTGTAACGTATGGGCGTGCGTCCAGCCGCAAAAAAGCTGAGCAGGCGGCAGCGCACGACCTTTTGGAGATTCTGATTAATGAATAATGAGTCCGCCACCCGTTGCGGTTTAGTGGCTTTGGTTGGCCGACCCAATGTTGGGAAGTCGACATTGCTTAATTTCCTGCTGGAACAGAAATTGAGCATCACTTCACGTAAACCACAGACAACCCGTCAGCAGGTCTTAGGTGTCAAGACTGTAGACAGTGATCAGATGATTTTCGTCGATACACCAGGACTACATCGCAACGAGCCCAAGGCCATTAATAAGGCTATGAACCGCTCGGCAACTTCGGCTATGTCGGATGTGGATCTGGTGCTTTTTCTGATCGATCGAGCGAAATGGACTGAGGAAGATAGCTGGATTTTGGAGAAAATCGAGTCAGCGAGCGCACCTGTCGCGCTGGTCATCAACAAAATGGATTTGCTGGATGACCCGAACAGTTTGTTGCCAGAACTCGAGACGCTTCAAGCGCGGAGCAATTTTGCAGGCGTATTTCCGGTGTCAGCTCTGAGGCAAAAGAATCTGGATGTGTTGGAGTCTTTCGTTCGAGAGCAGCTCCCCGAGGGACATCACCTGTTTCCTGAGGGACAAATCACAAATCGCACCGAACGTTTCCTCGCCGCTGAACTTATTCGTGAGAAAATAATCCGGCAACTCTGCGACGAACTACCTCATACCTCCGCTGTTGAAATTGAGGGATTTCAGAGCGACGACCGCGGCGTGTTGCACATCAGCGCTATTATTTTTGTTGAGCGTGACGGGCAGAAGCGTATTGTCATTGGTACTGGTGGTGCGAGGCTTAGATCAATTGGTACTGAAGCGCGGCGTGACATGGAAAAGGCGTTCGACAACAAGGTCATGCTCAAGCTTTGGGTGAAAGTAAAGTCTGGTTGGTCTGATGATATTCGTGCGCTGCGAAGTTTGGGATTAGAAGGTGATACGTGAAAACCTCCGTTCAACCGGCTTGGGTACTAGGACGAAGAGCCTACCGCGACTCAAGCCTGTTAGTTGAATTGCTGACGGCGGACAGCGGTCGCGCCTCAGTCGTAGTAAAGGGCGCACATCGAAAGCAGCGCGGCGGGTCGTTTGCGAGCTTAATGCAGCCCTTTTGCCCGATCCTTGTGGCGCTCGGTGGACAGTCCGAATTGAAATACCTCTCATCTGCTGAGACAGCCGGTGTGGCGATTTCACTGCCGGGAGAGCGGCTTTTTTCAGGCTTGTATATGAATGAGTTGCTAGTCCGCTTACTCCCCAAGTGGGACTCGGTACCCCAATTGTTTGCGAGTTACGGCGCGTCATTAGTTGAACTTGGCGAAAGGGCGGACCTCGATCTCACGCTGCGTCGCTTTGAAATAGCGCTTTTTGAGGAGCTGGGTTATGAAATCCAGTGGGACTCTGATCACAGAGGTCAGCGTTTCAAAGCGGAGTGTTCGTATCTATTTGTTCCTGACCGAGGGTTTGTTGAGAGCGAGCAAAGTCAATCTGAGGGGCTATTGTCAGGGGCTGAATTAATAAAGCTTAACAGTTGGTATCGTGAGCGGACTGCGTTGGATGAAGGTGCCCGCAGAGTACTTAAAAAGATGATGCGACAAGCCATCGACTACCGTCTTGACGGTCGGCCCTTGAAGGTTAGGGAAGCTTTTGGCCAATGGCGTGATCTGAGTCAGCCCAAAGGAGATGAGTAAGTGCTTGGCATTGGTGTTGATATTGTGAAAATAGCGCGTGTTGAGCGCGTATTTGAAAAGTTTGGCCCTAAATTTACCCGTAAAATTCTATCGAATAGAGAGATGGGGCAGCACTCGGTGGATGCACGCTTTCTCGCCAAGCGCTTCGCAGCCAAAGAGGCGATCGTGAAGGCCCTGGGTACTGGGTTTCGTGATGGCGTCACCATGTCCTGTATCAGTATTGAGAAAAACAGCTTAAATCAGCCGCAGGTGATATTGGACGGTGCAGCTCAGGCACGTTTGATCAGTATGGGGGGCCGAGATGTGTTGTTGTCGCTTTCGGACGAAGTAGATACCGTCGTGGCATTTGCCGTTGTACGATAATGATAGACCGCCGCCTGTCCGCGTGATTGCTGAGATTTTGAAGAAATGTCGTTTGAAGCTTACCCAACCATAGAGTCCACGATTGGTCAGACTCCGCTGGTACGTCTTCAGCGGATGATGCGAAATCCAAATAGTGTCGTTTTAGCGAAGCTCGAGGGCAACAATCCTGCGGGCTCTGTGAAAGATCGACCGGCCATGAACATGATTCGTGAAGCCGAGATGCGCGGCCAGATTAAGCCGGGAGATACCATCATTGAAGCAACGAGTGGCAATACAGGCATAGCGCTCGCTATGGCGGCCGCAATTCGTGGGTACAAGATGAAATTGATCATGCCGAGTCATATGAGCGCAGAGCGAAAGTGGTCTATGGAAGCTTACGGCGCTGAGCTTATCGAAGTGAGTCAGCAGGAAGGCATGGAAGGTGCTCGTGACCTCGCAGCAAACATGGCAACGCGAGGCGAGGGAATTGTGCTCGATCAGTTCGCTAACAACGACAACCCCCTTGGACATGTTAGTTCTACAGGTCCCGAAATTTGGGAGCAAACGGACGGACAGGTCACGCACTTTGTTAGTTCAATGGGCACAACGGGAACAATTATGGGTGTTTCCGCTTTCTTGAAAAGTAAAAATAGCGACATTGAAATCATTGGTTTACAGCCCATCGAGGGCTCACAGATCCCGGGAATTCGGCGTTGGCCTGAGGCGTATCGGCCGGCTATTTTCGATCCGGCAGCTGTCGATCAAGTCATTGATGTTTCGCAGACTCGCGCGGAGGAAACAATGCGCCGAATGGCGCGCGAGGAGGGTATCTTTGCGGGTGTGTCGTCCGGTGGCTCCATTGCAACGGCGATCGATATTGCCGAAGCGAACGACGGCGTTACGGTGGTGGCGATTGTCTGCGACCGCGGTGATCGTTATTTGTCTACCGGTGTTTATCAAGGATGAAGGACAAGACTTACGGTATCACTGAGTTGCAGCGGCTCATGGAGCGTCTTCGGGACCCTGATACGGGTTGTCCATGGGACCTTAAGCAGACATACCAGTCGATCGCGCCTTTTACGCTCGAGGAATGTTTGGAGTTGATCGATGCGCTTGAACAGAACGACTTTGACCATGTCGAAGAGGAGCTCGGCGATCTGTTGTTTCAGGTGATCTTCTACGCTCAGCTGGGAAAGGAGGAGGGCCGTTTTGATTTCGATACGGTGGTCTCACGCATCACAACGAAGTTATTGCGCCGCCATCCCCATGTATTCAAAGACGGTGACTTAGAGGGTGTGATAACCGATCGAGCTTCGATCACCTCTATCAAGACCAACTGGGAAGCAGAAAAAGCGGCTGAGAGAGCGGCTCGATCGCAGCAGAGTGCCATGGATGATATCCCTATGACACTGAGCGCACTTGCACGGGCTCAAAAGCTTCAAAAGCGCGGTGCGTCTTTGGGATACGACTTTTCGTCTTCAGACGGGGTTTTATCTCGACTTGATGATGAGCTTGACGAACTGTCCCGGGCCCGTGAAAACCATGACCGGGAAGAGATCGAGAATGAGTTAGGCGACGTATTATTCACCGTCGTAAATCTAGCGCGACACTTGAAGGTTGATGCTGAGGCCTCACTGCGCAAAGCTAATCGTAGGTTTGAGCAAAGGGTTAGGCGAGCTGAGAGTGCAGCGATTGACGCGGGCAGTCGACTTCAAGATGAATCGGTTGAGCGTTTAGAAGAGCGATGGTCTGCAGCTAAGGCTGAAGAGCGAAAAGACGACTTGTAAGCAAAGCGCTCACTGTGTATTTTCTCGCTCTTCGGTCGCAATGCTGACGAATAACAGCAAATAGGAACAACATGCGAATTATTCTTTTGGGTGCCCCTGGTGCCGGTAAAGGCACTCAAGCCGCTTTTCTGTGCGATCACTTCGGTATCCCTCAGATCAGCACGGGTGATATGTTACGTAGCGCTGTCAAAGCCGGTACGGAGCTAGGCAAGCGAGCTAAGATCATTATGGATGAGGGCGGCCTCGTTTCCGATGACATTATCATTGGGCTGGTAAAAGATCGCCTTTCTGAGGCGGACTGCCTAAATGGTTGTTTATTCGATGGTTTTCCAAGAACAATTCCGCAGGCTGAGGCTATGGTCGAGGCGGGGATCGACATTGATCAGGTCATTGAGATCGACGTCGACCATGAAGAAATTGTGTCACGCATGAGCGGGCGCAGAGTCCATCCCGGTAGCGGACGTGTTTACCACGTCGAGCACAATCCCCCTCAAGTCCCCGGCGTTGACGACGTGACGGGCGAGGCACTAATTCAGCGTGATGATGATGCTGAAGAAACCGTTCGGCATCGCTTGAGTGTGTATGAGAGTCAAACTCGGCCCCTGGTCGACTTTTATACAAATCTAGCGGGACCCGAATATCACCGCATAAACGGTGTGGGACTGGTTGATTCGGTGACGCAGAGCATAAGAGCGGCCCTGGGTCAGTAGTAATCCTACCCTTAGGCGACTAAGCTTGATTCCCAATCGATCTGGGGACCTGTCATGCGACATAACGAAATAATTCTGTACCACTACCCGGCGTCACCGTATGCCGAAAAAGTGCGTTTGATGGCGGGGTGTTTGGGGGTTCCATGGCACTCCGTAGAGGTGCCTATACAGCCTCCCCGTGAGACCTTGTCACTGCTTGCTGGCGGCTACAGACGGATTCCAGTGGCACAGGTTGGCGCCGATATCTATTGCGACACGGCCCTGATTTCAGAGCAAATTATTGCCCGCACCACCTCGCCCCTTGCAACCGACAGTGAAGCGGTGGTGGCACTTGCTGATCACGCAGAGCAGCAGGCCTTTTTTGCCGCGATTCGACAAAATTCTCAATTGAAAACCGCGATGGGATTGATCTTCAAATTAGGTTTCAAGGGGATGATGGCCTTTGCAAAGGACAGAGCAACCTTTGCGGTGGGCTATGCGCCTGCGATGCTGACACCCGCCGAGGCCAAGGCGGTCTTTAAGCAATACTTGGAAGATCTCGCTGCAAATCTATCAAGCGCGCGCTTCTTGGGTGGCGATACGCCATGTTTGGGCGATTTCCGCTGCTACCACCCTATTTTTCTTGCCATCGCGTTTCAAAGTGTCAAGGAAGCCCACTTACCCGAAGCGGTTAGGGCATGGATGAAAAGGGTCGAAGCGTTCGGTTGGGGGCAAGTATCAGTCATGACAGACCTCGACGCCCTTGAAGTTGCGCGCTCAGAGACGCCAGACCCTATGAATGAAGCGGCAGCAGCGCACGCCGACGTCGGAGAATGGGTAACGGTTTCGCCAACGGATACCGGGAAAGTCCCTGTCACGGGAACCCTTGTGGGTATGGATGCTGAGCGAATCAGTCTGCTGCGTCGGTCTGACGATGTGGGCGATGTGCACGTACACTTTCCAACAGCAGGCTTTGAGTGCATAAAAATCAATCAATAGGCTGCAACCTGTGCACGCACTGATGGCAGCGAGCAAATTCAAGGATCCCCGGGATCTGGCTATGTTTTTCACACTCAGGAAAGGACTTCGATGAGGGGCACAGCACTTATTACCGGCGCATCATCAGGATTGGGTGCCGAATTTGCGAAGCAACTCGCAGTGTCAGCCGATCATTTGATTTTGGTGGCTCGCAGGGGAGACAAACTCCGTTCGTTAGCCGAATCGGTCTCAACGTCGACCACAATCATTGAATGCGACTTAAGTTTGCCGCAATCGCCCAAGTGGCTTTGCGAGCGCATTGCCGAGCTGGGACTGTCTGTTGATGTGTTGGTGAACAATGCGGGAATCGCAGGCCCAAATTTACTCGCGGTAAGTGATTTCAACGAACAACATGCGTTTGAGCAGTTGATGATGACAACGGTGGCGGAACTGTGTGCGCGCTTGGTGCCTGAGATGCAGCGGCGTGGCTACGGTCGGGTGATCAACGTTGCCTCGGTCGCTGGGCGCTTTCCGAGTTCAAATACGGGTAACTATGGGCCATCAAAAGCGTACGTGATCGCCGTATCAGAGGAGTTGAATCTGGCGGCAAAAGCCGACGGAGTTTTCGTTTCCGCGTTATGCCCGGGCTTTACGCACACCGAGTTTCACGAGGTCGCGGGTATGATGGATACGAAAAATAGCTCACCGAAGTGGATTTGGTACGAAGCAAGCACCGTCGTAACGGACGGTATCAATGGCTGCGAAGCAGGTCGCGCTGTGGTTATTTCGGGACGACTTTATCGGTGGCTTGATCCCTTCCTTCGCTCAGGACTTCTAAGGCCGATCATATTGCGGATGACCGGTACCCGATAGAAGCACTGGGCCTTCGGTAAAGACTAGCCTAGTCGACTGAAATAATTCACAATCCTTCGCCGAAGAATCACTCAAATTAAGGTTATGTAATGCCAGTCATTAAGTTTATTGAGTTTGATGGTACGGAACATGAGGTCGATGCCGATGGTGGTATGAGCGTCATGGAAGTTGCTATGAAATACGATGTTCCAGGTATCGACGCTGACTGTGGCGGAGGCGCCGTTTGCGGCACCTGCCACTGCTTTGTCGAGGAGTCAGCAGGCCCACTGCCAGACGTGGACCCTCAAGAGGAGTCGATGCTTGGCTTGCGTCCCGACCGTGAGAGCAATTCGCGACTAAGCTGTCAGTTGCAGGTGAGTGACAGCATCGGCGATATGACGATAAAACTACCTGAATTTCAGATGTAAATCGACTGACTTAGGTCGTGATCAAGTGAGTGCCGCCTACGCAGATATCAGTAAAACACCGCTCTGTGAGTTGGATGTGTCAGATCCGTTGCGCTTTGAAAATGACACGTGGCAACCGTTATTTGAGCGCTTGCGAGCAGAGTCGCCTGTGCACTATCAGGCGGACAGTCCAGCTGGACCTTTTTGGTCCATATCGCGATTCGAAGATATCGTAGAGATAGAGAAGAATACCGAGGTCTTTTCCTCGGAGCCCACAATCGCCATTGTTGATCCACCGCCGGATCGTCGCTCTCCCATGTTCATCGCCATGGACCAGCCTGAGCACGACGTGCAGCGAAGAGCTGTCCAGCCGGTCGTCGCACCTAAGAATCTACAAGAGTTTGAAGCTCTGATCCGTAAACGCTCTGGGGAGGCCCTCGACGCATTGCCTGAGGGTGAAACCTTTGATTGGGTGGAATTGGTGTCGCGAAATCTCACAACGCAGATGTTAGCGACGCTTTTTGATTTTCCTTGGGAGCTGCGCCACAAGTTATCAGAGTGGTCAGATGCGGTGACCTCGGACGAGCGCATGACAGCGGGCCAGGGTTTGACACGGGATGAACGGATCGAGGTCATCATGGAGATCCTCGAGGTTTTTACAAGACTCTGGCACCAACGTAAAGACGATGGTGTTGAGTCGTTTGACCTCATTCGGTTGCTCCAGCGAGACCCTCACACCGCTAACATGGTGGATGACCCCAAGAATTATGTTGGCAATCTGATGCTGTTGATTGTTGGCGGTAACGATACGACCCGTAACTCTATGTCTGGCGGAGTTCTATTTCTTAATGAAAATCCCGAGCAATTTCAGCGCGTTAAAGACGATCACTCTCTGATATCGGCGATGGTATCTGAGATTATTCGCTATCAAACACCGCTGTCACACATGCGAAGAACACTCACACGAGATGTCGAGTTTCGGGGTCAGCAAATGAAGGCTGGTGACAAGGTCGTTCTCTGGTACTGCTCAGCGAATCGTGATGCGTCCGTAATAGAAAATGCCGACGCCTTTCAAATTGATCGCCAAAGCGTGAGAAACCATGCGTCTTTTGGGTTCGGTATTCATCGATGCATGGGGAATAGACTTGCAGAGATGCAGCTTCGTGTCGTCTGGGAAGAGGCATTGAAGCGTTTTAGCGATATCAAATTGATGGCGCCACCCACTCGGCTTTGTCATAACTTTGTAAGGGGTTATTCCGCGATGCCGGTACAAGTCACTCGGTTATCGAACGGATAGACTCCGCCCCTCGTTCTGAGGTCCTCAAATTACCCATGCCAACCTTGTCAAAAGACTCTCTGGATTTATCGGGCATCGGCCCGATTAACGCCGCAGGCATAGATGGGTGCCGAGCGGGGTGGGTTGTTGCCTATCGAGAGGGCGAGGAAGTAAACCTGGTTGTGATTGACCGTCTCTCGGATATCAATGTGGTGCTTGCGCCCGATGCGAGCGTGATGATCGATATGCCCATTGGACTCACGGATGATAACAGCGTAAGAATTTGCGATGCCTCTGCAAGAGTTGCGCTAAGACCCTATCGCTCGTCCAGCATATTCGGCGTGCCGGCGCGAAAAGTAACGCGCTGTAGTGATTACCCTGAAGCAAATAGGCTGTCACGAGAGATGTCAGGTAAAGGCATCAGCAAGCAGGCCTTCTACTTATTTCCAAAGATTCGCGAGCTGGACGACTGGTTGCTATCGAAAGAGCGCAACGGACAGTGGTTTGAGTGTCACCCCGAGGTCGCGTTTGCGCGTTTAAACGGCGCAGCGGCGTTAGCAGAGTCAAAGAAAACGGTTATCGGGAGCACGTTACGGAAAAAACTGCTTTCGGAGCTCGGGAGTGTTGAATCAACAATTCAGCGCGCACTCGACACCTATCGCCGTAAGGATGTGCTCGCCGATGATTTAATCGATGCACTGGTTTGCTTGCTGACCGCGGAGCGGCCATCAAACGAGCGACTACAGATTCCCAACGATGCCCCTGTCGATGCCAGGGGCCTCACGATGGGTATTGTGGCGCCGGCTTAACTGGCGGCTTTTAGAGCCGAGTTACTGCCACTTTGGTCAGGGTTAGATTGCGGACCACGAATCAAACCACCCGGTGTGGCGCCTGAATATTGACCGTTTTCGAAGGTTAAATGCCCCGATTTAAAGGTTGCCTTGTACCCTGTTGCAGACTGGAGGAGTCGTTTGCCGCCCGCAGGTAAATCATTTGCCACCCACGGTTTGCTCATTCCAATCTTATCGAGCGCGATGACATTGATGTCAGCGAGGTAGCCAGGAGCCAGCACGCCCCGGTCCTCCAATCCGTAGACCCTTGCAGTGTCTGCACACTGACGCTTAATAGCCTCGCTAATACTCAATCGGAAACCCTCACGATCACGAACCCAATGCTGCAACATGAAAGTGGGTGATGCGGCGTCGCAAATTGTCCCGCAATGCGCCCCGCCGTCTGAAAGCGAGTTTATGCAATCGTCAGATTGTAAAATGGGCTCGAGGAAATTTAGGTTCCCGTCGGCGTAATTGAGTAATGGGAAATAAATAAACCCATTTCCGCCGTCACTCATCATAAGGTCATAGGCATATTCAGCACCCGATACGCCAGCCTGATTAGCCAGATAGGCGATCGATTGCTCCTCACTCGGCTCGTAGTTAAACCCATCGCCAAGTTCGTATTGTAGGGTAAAGGCGTTTGCCATGAGTTCCGCCAATAATTGGACGTCACTTTCGGGGAAGACGGACTCCTCGGAAATTAACTTGGCTTTGAATTCAGGCTCGGCAAGTTTTGCCAGTTGGTCTGCGGTATCCAATTCGGCCACTTCGGCCCAGCTTGGTTTGAATGAGAACGGGTTGAAAGTCGTTCGCCATCCCAATATGAGCCCGGTACCCCGCATCGATATCTGGGCGAGGATATTGGCACCTTTCATATTCTGCTCGCGCATCTTGGCCATCTGATCGTCAAAGCTCATTGCTTTGATTGGAGATTGAAGAGCAGTGAAGGTGACCGGTAACCCCGTTTCGCGGCTGAGATCGCCCATCCAGCCAAACTCGTTCCACTCGGGAACAAGGTCGCTGGCCATCTCGAACACACCATGACCGACGCGCGCCATGCCACGGCCGATGCCAATAAGTTCTTCGGGTGTTGCGGTGGTCCCAGGTACGAGCTCACCATCGACCGACTTGTGCAGTACGGTGCGCGATGTGGAGAAACCCAAAGCGCCTGCGCGAAGACCCTCCTCGACGATATTTGCCATACGCGCAATATCCGACTCGGTTGGACTTTCGTTCGCCGCACCTCGATCACCCATCACATAGGCACGCACAGCACCGTGTGGAACATGTGTGGCAACATCGACTGCTCTCGGCATTGCCTCCAGTGCATCTAGGTATTCAGGGAAAGTCTCCCAGTTCCATGACATACCCTCAGAGAGTGCAGAGCCGGGAATATCCTCGACGCCCTCCATCAAGCCAATGAGCCAGTCGTGTCGATCGGGTGCTGCGGGGGCGAATCCGACGCCACAATTCCCCATAACGACAGTGGTAACGCCGTGCCATGAAGAGGGCGCCATCTCCTGGTCCCATGTTGCTTGGCCGTCGTAGTGCGTATGAATATCAACAAAGCCTGGCGCCACAAAGCAACCACTGGCGTCATAGACTTGTTTTGCATCACCGAGGTCGAGTCCAACGGCGGCGACGGTATCGCCTGTAATAGCGATATCGGCTAAATAGGGTTCGCAACCAGTACCGTCGACGACCGTGCCCCCTTTGATCAGAAGGTCATAACTCATAGTGTTTCCTCGTTGCCTAGCGTGGTTATTTCCTGCATTCATCCAGAACAGTGAATGGGGTGTCAAGCGTGAATGGGGGTCTTCTCGGTAGGGTTAGTCAATCCAGAGAAATACGGTTGAGTTTGTTAGTTAAGATCCGTACGGTTTAACCGTGATCTTAGAACGGTATCTGGGGCAGCTATGAATTTTGATATCCCGTTGGAAATACAACAGTTTCTCGATGAGGTGGATCGCTTTATTGAGCGTGAAATCAAACCCTTGGAGGCCGCTGACGACAATATTCGGTTCTTCGATCATCGACGCGAGGACGCGCGAACCGATTGGGAACGGCAAGGCTTGCCTAATGAGGATTGGGAGGCGTTGCTGGCTGAGGCGAAACGTCGTGCGATTTCAGCCGGAATCTTTAGTTACCCCTTCCCAAGTGAACATGGCGGGCGGGATGGTGGCAACTTAGGGATGGCCATCATTCGCGAACATCTGGCTGCAAAGGGGCTTGGTCTACACAACGATTTGCAAAATGAGCATTCAGTCGTGGGCAATAACATTGGCCTATTATTGATGCTGGAATACGGGACGCCCGAGCAGCAGTCTGACTGGTTGCCCGGTCTGAAAAATGCGACGCGAGGTTTTGCCTTTGGTATTACGGAGCCAGACCACGGCTCGGACGCGACCCATATGGAAACAGTGGCCCATCGCGATGGCGATGACTGGGTCATCAATGGTGTGAAGACGTGGAATACCGGGGTTCACACTGCACACAGTGACATGGTGATGGCCCGGACCTCGGGCAATGCCGGTGACGCTGCCGGGATCACGGCCTTCATGGTGCCGATGGGTGCCCCTGGCGTAGAGGTTGAGGAGTACCTGTGGACGTTCAACATGCCTTCTGACCATGCTCGGGTTCGGTTTACCAATGTGCGCGTTCCCGACTCAGCCATCTTTGCCGGGGAGGGCAGAGGCCTTCAGGTGGTGCAGCATTTCTTTAACGAAAATCGAATTCGTCAGGCGGCCTCAAGCTTGGGAGCGGCCCAATATTGCGTCAATGAAGCCGTTGCTTATGCGAAAGAGCGTAAGCCCTTCGGTAAACCCTTGGCGAGTAACCAAGCGATTCAGTTTCCACTTGTGGACCTACAGGCTCGTTGTGAAATGTTGCGAGCGCTGATTCATAAAACAGCTTGGCTTATGGATCGCGATGGTGCCTTTTCGGTATCGGACAAAGTCTCTATCTGTAACTACCAGGCGAATCAGCTTTGCTGCGAGGCGGCGGACACGGCTATGCAAGTCCATGGCGGTATTGGTTACTCGCGATATAAGCCCTTTGAACACATTTACCGTCATCACCGCCGGTATCGAATAACAGAGGGCGCAGACGAGATTCAAAAGCGAAGAGTTGCGGGCTATATGTTTGGCTTCATGGATCAACGTAAGCCTAAAGGCGTTAGTTGAAAACCGTGGATCAAACGTTTGAGGAAAGTCTGTCGGCGCTCATTTCGCGCCATTTCGAAGGAGCGAAGCTGATCTCTTCAAGCCAGCTCACTGCCGGCGCATCACAGCAAACGTTTCGTATTACGATCGAAGGGAAGGGCGGCGATACGCAGGTCTTTGCGCTGCGTCGAGCGCAGCCTGGCTTGGCGTCATCCTCTTACGGACAGTTACCGCCTAGTGTAGAAGTCGAATTACTGCAACTAGCCGCTCATGGCGGTGTGCCCGTGCCCGGTATCGAGTATGTGCTGTGTCCCGGAGATGGTCTGGGCGACGGCTACATCATGGAATGGTTAGAGGGCGAGACCATGGGGCAGCGGATTGTAAAACGCCCTGAGCTGAGTGGTGCCAGAGCATCATTAGCTTTTGACTGTGGTCAGGCGTTGGCGCGAATCCACGCCTTGTCTGTGCCTTGCTCTCTCGTTGAGCGGTTGCACAACGTCTCGCCCGAGGCCTTAGTGCGCGAGACTTGGGAGGCCTATATTGTGTTGGACACGCCACAACCGATGATCGACTTTACCGCTCAGTGGCTGCTCAGCAATGTTCCCGCTGATTTTGAGACGACGTTGGTTCACGGGGATTTCAGGAACGGTAATTTAATGGTAACGCCCGATGGCATAGGTGCTGTGCTTGATTGGGAGCTTTGCCACATGGGTGACCCCATGCGAGACCTCGGTTGGCTGTGTGTCAATTCATGGCGATTTGGTAACCGATCTTTGCCTGTTGGGGGCTTTGGTAAGGTCGAGGATCTTATCGCGGGCTACGAATCGGAAACCGGCCAGCCGGTAGATCTCACGACACTGCGGTTCTGGGAGGTCTTCGGTTCGTTTTGGTGGTCAGTGACGACATTGGGTATGGCGAATACCTGGCGAAGTGGCGAGACACCGTCAGTGGAGCGGCCCGTTATTGGTCGACGCAGTAGCGAAGCGCAAATGGATTGCGTCCACCTCCTCATCCCGGGTGAGCTACCCGCCCACCCCGATAAGATAAGTGATGCAAATCTCCCATCTGTCAGTGAGATTATCCGATCGGTAAAGTCGCATTTGACTGAGCATGTTGGCGAAAAGCTCGAAGGGGCAGACCAATTTTTGATGCGTGTCGCGGTCAATTCACTCTCCATTGCAGAGCGCGAGCTTTCTTTCGCACCCGCTGCAGAGCGTGCCGAACTCGCCGGGTTGAAGTCGTTGTTTTCGGGGCTTGAAGGTAATGAGGACCTGGAGCAGCTAAGGTGGAATCTCGTGTCGGCGCTTCGGTCTAACGAGCCGATGGATGTTGATATCCTCGGTGCACACCTTCGTCAAACAGTGGCTCACAGACTTTATATTGATCAGCCAAAATACTCGGCACTCACGAATTCATGAGCGGATTTACCCTAGTCCGCGCCTTCGATAAGGCCTACTTTTTCGTTAGGTTTTTGTGGGGGAGTGTCCTAGACTTACGCCTGTGCCGTTGTAGCTCAGTCGGAAGAGCGTTTGCCTCCTAAGCGAAAGGTCGCAGGTTCGATCCCTGCCAGCGGCGCCATCAAACGCGCAATCAATTGCGCTAGCGCGTATTCACGTAAGCATCTGAGCCCCCGACATCGGGTCAACGTGCAACTCAGCCCTTTTTTGAGGACGCCCGCCATTATTTCTGTCAGACGTATTTGCTTTTTTTGCCGTCGTCTTTGGCGCCTGCTGATAGACTAGTGAATCCTCGGCCAGTACGGCAGCCCACATTAATGTCATCGCGGAAAGTTAGAATTAAGGCGCCCGGTAAAGCTCGTCGGCGGGTGCCACCAAAAACCGATGAACTCGAGATCCTTATTCGTGATTTAGCGAGCGATGGACGTGGTGTCGGCGAGGCGCCAGATGGACAAGTCATATTCGTTGCGGGCGTTTGGCTCGGTGAGCGTGTCCGGGTTCGAAGAACCCGCCAAGGCGCCATGACGGAAACGGTACTTCTTGAGGTAACTGAGGCGCACGCCCACAGAGTGACACCCGCCTGCATCTATCACACGCAGGGTGAATGCGGTGGTTGCCCATGGATGTTTATGGACTATGAGGCGCAGGTTTCTGCCAAACAGGTAAAACTGGCATCGGCGTTGGCGTCTCTCAATGCAACGCATCTTAGCTGTCCTGTAAACGGCTCAGTAAGACAATTGGGTTACCGCAATCGCGCCCAACTTAAAACCAATGGGCGGGAGCTGGGCTACCTGGGGGCGAGCTCCCACGACCTGGCTGACATAGAGACATGCGCCGTATTAACAGACGCTAATCAGGCGTTATTAAGCCGTCTGCGCGACAGCTTACCGAATAGTGCGTGGCGCCCGAGGTCGAAACAGAAATGGATTGCCCTCGATATAGATGACAAGCGAGATGCGCCCCTCATAGACAAGAGGCAACCGTTTAGACAGGCAAATGATAGTCAGAATGCGGTCATGCGTGACTGGCTCGCCGATAAGCTCGCATCGCTCGTACCCGAGGGCCCCGTACTCGAGCTATTTTGTGGTAACGGCAATTTGACGTCGGTGGTAGCTGAGCGAAACCCGCACGCGCAGGTTGTGGCAGTAGAGGGCGATGAGGTGGCGCTTGAGGCGCTTGCCGCACTCAACTTAGCCACGGTTACCACTCAGCGGGTAAACCTCTTTGACGATCGACAAATACGCGCGTTGATATCGTCGCTGCCGTCGATTAACGGTGTCGTTCTCGACCCTCCGCGAGATGGATTAAAGGCGCGAGACGCTTTTGGCTCCGTGTTCTCCGAGTGCTCATGGGTTGTTTATATCTCGTGTAATCTTGCCACTTGGCAGCGCGATGCACAGTTTTTACAAGACCAAGGTTTGCGACTGACTCAGGTAGAGGGCTTGGATATGTTTCCGCAGACACCTCACTTAGAGGTGCTCTCCGTCTTTGAACGGCAGTGACAAGGGGTGAGACCTAAAAGGAGTCGAATCGCTGATCCATAGTGTGGTTGTCACGTTATTTCGCGTTTAAGCATTTAGCCAAGGAGAGGGGCTTTGCTGGAGATACTGTGCAACCGCGTCAAAATCACCACTAAAAACGACTCTGCGCTGCTTGGACTTCAGCTGGTAGTCGTACATGGGGTCGTAATAGTCACGCAATAAGATCTCTATCCAGGCTTTATGTGTCTCGGAACGACCTAAACGATGCTCTGAGATGGCTGTCTCTAGAAGCCCCGATAATTCCGAATACCTGACGCCGCCCAGACGCTTCTTGATGTTTTCCAAGCTGTTTCTTAGTGATGCAGCGAAAACCTCAAAAGTATGCTCATCATCGCCCGCGACTTTCACCAATTCACTGTGATTTTGAAGAATATAATTTTGCCAGGAGTGTTCCACACGTTGCGCTAAGCTTGCCTCGACGGTTATGACAGGTGCCTTGGCGATGCACTCTTGAAGCAGTATCGGGAGGGCGCAGCGACCAATAAGCCGACTTTCATCCTCTACCGCTACGGCCGATGCATCAGATTTAATTGCCTTAAGAAAGGCAATTGCTATCGCATTTTCAAAATCAATCTGGCTGGGCTGCGGTGTAATTCGTTTACCAAAGGCACTGCCTCGGTGATTCGCCAAACCCTCTAGATCAATCGTTACGAGTCCCTGTGATGAGCCACAAGACTCCGCGCATTGATTCAGGAGTGCCGTTTTGGCGACACCTGTTCGGCCTGCTACCACGACAAGGTTTGATGCCTGTAACGACGCCGCGAAGCTGTCAATGAGAAATCGGCGTAATGCCTTGTAGCCACCCTCGATAATCGGTACGTGACAACCTCGCTCCGCCAGCCAAGCCTGCGTTGTTTGCGATCGCAAGCCGCCCCTGAAACAAAATAAAGCGGCCTCCGGTGCACTTTTTATGGCACTGATCCACTGCTCAATGCGTGCTTCCTTCGCAGTACCCGTCACAAGTTCATGCCCGAGTGAAATGGCCGCTTCCTGCCCGCGTTCGGCGTAACAGGTGCCTACTTGTTCACGCTCTGAGTTACTCATAAGCGGAAGGTTGATTGCCGCAGGAAACGAGCCTTTTTCAAACTCAACCGGCGCACGCGTGTCAATGAGCAAGCGGTTCTCAGTAAAAAGGCTGCCGAATTCGGAGGCCAAAATGCGGCTTTGGGAGGAGCTAGGCACGAAGTGTTAACTTAGGTTGGTCCGAGGTCGCGATCGATAGTTCGCCAATGGGCCTACCTGGGAGCCCCGCCGCGTGTAATCTTGATGCAATCTCATCACGTGCATCAGGACGCACAGCGATAAGTAGGCCGCCGCTGGTTTGTGGATCGCAAAGAACGGCTCGCTGAAAATCGGTTAGAGGCGGCAAGTGCGTTGCGATGGAGCCAAAATTACGGTCCGTACCACCGGGAACACAGCCCTCTGCTATGTAGCGTTCTAAATCACCCATTGTGGGGATTGCTGACCAGTCGATGCTCGCGTCGAGACCGCTGCCACGCATCATTTCACTAAGGTGGCCGGCCAGCCCAAAACCTGTGACATCGGTCATCGCCGTGACGCCCTCCAGGGACGATAATTCGGCGCCAATGTTGTTTAACGTGCGCATGCTATCGCTCGCAAGCGTTAAATCTTGTTGGGTTGCGCGCGCTCTTTTGCCCGCCGTGCTGATGATTCCCACACCGAGCGGCTTTGTTAAAAAGAGAGCATCGCCGTCGATCGCCGTATCATTTCGTCTGAGGTGATTAATGTCTACTAGGCCGGATACGGCCAGCCCAAAAATGGGTTCGGATATGTCAATGCTGTGGCCACCAGCTAATGTGATTCCTGCCTTGGAACAGATGGCTCGGGCACCTGATAAGACCTCCCTTGCAACTTCAGGCGCTAACTTATCCACGGGCCATCCCAGTATGGCGATTGCGACCGTTGGCGTGCCCCCCATTGCATAGATATCGCTGATCGCGTTGGTGGCGGCAATCTCACCAAATTCTCGAGGGTCATCCACAATGGGTGTAAAGAAATCAGTTGTGCTGAGTAATGCGCGACCGTTACCGATATCAACGGCTGCTGAATCGTCCCGCGAGTCGTTACCTACTAACAGCGAGGCTTGAGTGTTTTCGGGTGTTCCTGTCTCAACTCCGCTTAGAATGCGACGCAATATGTCAGGGGAGAGCTTACAACCGCAGCCAGCAGCTGGACTGAATTGCGTGAGGCGAATACTGTCTGTCGTCATGTGGCTCTCGGATACTCCTGCGTTGGTTTTCATTCGTTTAATTCATTGAAAAAAACGTGCGCTCGCTTCATGCTCACACTGATGTTCTGCGTTACCCCACTAAACTCTCGCACAGTCCTCACGGCTTGTCTCCTAACGGTCCTTTCTTTCTTAGGATTCGATTCTCGATTGGCTGTCGCGTCTAGCGTATCTGAGCCCTCAGTGCAGCGACAAAAATTCGAACTCGCGGTCAAAGAGTTGAGGACAGGGGTTGGACCTCGTTATCAGTCGCTGCGAGATGAGCTCTCGAACTATGCATTAGCCATCTATCTTGATGCCCTCGTAATTGAGGGTAACTTACATTACGCGAGCAGCGAGGAAATGAACCAATTCATGGCGACGGCTGATGGATCACCGCTCGCTATGCGCACGCTCCGAAGTTTTGTGCGTCACAAGGTTGAGGACCGCCGCTGGCGGACCATCATTGCGGTAACCAACCGATCTGACTTGAGCACTGAGCTCTCATGTCATCGAGCTCATGCGCTACTAAGTATGGGAAGGGTCGATGCGGCTAACGTATTGCTGAACACGGCTTGGAGCGTTGGGAAGTCTCAGATCAAAGCCTGTGACCCCGTATTTAAGGCCTGGATAAAACACTCGGGTCCAACCGACGATGTTGTCTGGGAACGCGCACTCAAGGCAGCGGATGCGCGCAACAGTTACCTGCTTCGTTATCTGCAACGATTTGCGTCAAAAGAACTAAAACGAAGTCTTGCTGACTTGGGGGAAATTTACCGAAGACCTGACCGCGTTACGCAAAAGGTGCGTGGACAAGAAATGCATCAACGCGATATCGCTTACTTAGGTGTTAAGCGTCTTGCTCGCGTCAACCCAGGTAAGGCCTTTACAGCGCTACAAACGCTCTCTGAGCGGTTTGAATTTCGCGCAGATCAACTAAGCGAAATGCAAAGCCTCATTGCGCGACACAGCTTGTTTGCGAAGAGCGCTGCGCCACAGGAATGGGTTAAAAAGACCTTAATTTTGCTTAAGGAGGACGAGCTCAGCGAAATTTATTTACGGGCGCAGATCGATGCGGCGGATTGGGCGGCTTTTCGAGAAGGTTTTGACTGGTTGTCAGAAGGCAAACAGGCGGCGGATGAGTGGCAATACTGGCGCGCCATTGCCGCAGGCCCGGGCGAGGCCGAATTTGCGCAGTCTACCTTTGAGCGCCTTGCAATGGGGCGTGGATTTCACGCCTACCTCGCTGCGTCGACGCTGAGTAAGCCGCCGACATTAGGCTCTGCCTCCAAGCGAGAAAATGCGGTAACGCCCCATCAAAAAATGTTAGTTGATCGGGTGAGAGAGCTGTTAGCGTTGGGAAGAAAATGGGAGGCTCGCACTGAATTTCGGGCAGCGCTCGCTGATAAACAAGTGGCGCTTTTGCTGGCGGAGTTAGCGTCTTCAGTCGGGCTTCATCCATGGGCAATTGAGGCCGCGGCAGCCGCCGGTGCCTGGGATCGTGTAGATCTAAGGTTTCCCGTTGTTTTTAGTGAGGAATTCGCGAATGCCGCCTCAGAATCCGGGTTAACTGCTGAGTCACTCATGGCCGTTGCGCGCCGCGAGAGTGCGCTATCGCCGGATGCGGTCTCGAAAGTGGGGGCACGTGGATTGATGCAACTGATGCCCAGCACGGCTCGACTCACAGCGCGCAAACACAATTATCGTTATTCACGGTCACGTCTGATGCGTCCGGGATACAATACGGCGGTCGGTGCGCTCTACTATGCTGATTTGATCGACAACTATAAGGGTAATCGCGTACTCGCATTGGCTGCATACAACGCGGGTCCCAATCGTGTCCGTCGCTGGTCTGAGGGCACCATGAGTATTGCGCGCTGGGTTGACACCATTCCCTTTAAAGAGACAAGGGAATATGTTCGCGCGGTTTTAGCCTACACCGTAATATATCGGCTCAAAGCCGGTAAGCCCGCAGAAATGCTAAGTGACCTTGAGCGCGATTATCAGTATTAATTGTTGTCGCCAGGGCAAGAGTCATTTGCCACTGTAAGCATTGCTCTAAAAAATGATGTTTGCTCTACTCGGCGCAGTAAAAACGACTCGCGCTAAAATAAACCGATAGGAAATTAATATGAAAAGTCTCCAAATGCAGTCTTGTGTCCACGAAGAGGGCACCATCGAATGTGCCTTGTTTGAGGTCGACATTGCATCGCCCAAAGATAACGAGGTGATGGTGAAAATTGAGGCATCACCCGTTAATCCATCTGATTTGGGTCTCATGTTTGGGGCGGCCGATGTCGACTCCATTAGAGCCTCAGAACGCAACGGGCACCCTTCCATTATTTTAGACGTCCCCGCACCTGCGATGCGCGCGATGGCAACACGTATTGGCGAGTGGCTCCCTGTTGGCAACGAGGCCTGCGGTACTGTGGTTGAGGCCGGCGCAAGCCCCGAGGCTCAGGCGCTTATTGGAAAGCGCGTGGCGCTCTTCGGTGGCGAAATGTACGCAGACTATCGCACGGTCTCCATTTTTCAGGTCATCCCCTTGCTCGATAGCACGACGCCTGAGGAGGGCGCTTCATGTTTCGTCAACCCGATGACCGCATTAGGTTTCGTTGAAACAATGAAAATGGAAGGTCACAAGGCGATCGTTCACACCGCCGCGGCGTCAAACTTAGGTCAAATGCTAAATCGTATCTGTTTGAATGACGGCATTCCTCTCGTGAACGTGGTTCGAAGTGAAGAGCAGGTCGCGCTTCTAAAGGGGCAGGGAGCAGAGCACGTAGTCAACAGTTCTGCGGAGGATTTCACCGCTCAGTTAAGCGCGGCGCTTAGCGCAACGGGTGCTACATTGGCATTTGATGCAATTGGGGGTGGAAAGCTGGGTAACGCAATCTTGATGGCTATGGAGGCTGCCGCGGTAGAGCGTATGACAGAATGGTCACGCTATGGCTCCAATGAGTTCAAGCAGCTTTATATTTACGGTGCTCTGGACTTGGCGCCAACAACGCTCAATAGAGGCTACGGCTTCTCTTGGGGGATCAATGGATGGCTGTTGACTCCCTTTATGATGAAGGCTGGTAGAGAGATTGTTGGGCGTATGCAGTCACGGGTTGTGGCTGAACTCACCACAACCTTCGCAAGTCACTATTCAGATCGCATCACCTTAGCTGAATCTGTCACACCGCTTGCAGGCGCAAAATATGGCGTTCGCAGGACAGGGCAGAAGGCGCTTATTACTTTCTAGTCTGATAAGTGCCCTAGCCACCGGCTAACTTGCAGGTATATCCCAGGGCCTCCAGCGCGTCCTTACAAACGGTCCGCTGGTCGCCCTGTATTTCGATAGTGGCCTCCTTCGTGGAGCCGCCGACACCGCAGCGTTGCTTAAGTTTTTTTGCGATGATCTTTAACTCTTCAGGTGAGACGGGCAGTCCGCTAATAACGGTGACGGCTTTCCCGCCACGACCTTTCGTTTCTCGGGTTATTCGCACAATTCCGTCACCCGCTGACGAAGGGCGATCTTTTCCACAAACGCATTCCGCCGCGTTCCTTAGACACTGGGGGCATAACCTGCCTCGATCAGTACTGTACACAGCACGAGAGTTCTTTTTTGCCTTCACCGTTGTCGCCTTAACGCCTAATCGAGCGTGCAGAGTTTATCAGTTGATATGCTTCGTCTGCGCTTTGGATAACAAAAAACACAGGGTAGGATACCGCCATGGATGATGAAGAAATCAAATCTGAATTGACAGACTTACAGGCTAAAATCGCATTTTTGGAAGTAGCGAATGATGAGCTAGAGCAGGTGCTGTTAAGCCAGCACAAACGGCTGGAGCAGGTGGAGGTGACGCTAAATGAGTTGCGCAATCGCCTCAAGGAGCAGGCGGCCCTCATCGAGCATTTGGGGGACTCCGATGAAGAGCCAGCCCCCCCACACTACTGAGGCAAGGCCAAATCGTTAAAACCATAACAATAAAAATCAAAAAGTAGGTACTTGGTATGTTAAAGCGCACTGTTATCGCATTGGGGGCCGCACTACTCGCGGGTGGCCTGTACGTCAAAACGCTGATAAATGATCCGGTGCCGCCGCGGCATCAAGTATTTTACAACGGTGAAGTGCTCACGATGGACGCTGACAACACCGTAGCGCAAGCAATCAGCGTTCGCGACGGCCGCATTGAGTCGGTCGGTGCGAATGCGGTTATTAGCAAACTCATAGCAGAACACACCGAGGTTATAGACCTCGCCGGTAGAACGTTAATCCCCGGTTTTGTTGACGCCCACGGTCATTTCCCGGGTTCGGGGCAAACGGCCTTCACGGTTGACTTAAACAGTCCACCCATTGGCGACACGAAATCGATCGATGAGCTGCTAGATAAACTGAGGGCATTCGGTGCCGAGAGAGTTGATGGTTGGTTAGTGGGTAGTAATTACGATGACACCTTACTTACCGAGAAGAGACATCCAACACGAGACGATTTGGACCAAGTCTCAGCGACGCGGCCAATCGCCATCGTTCATGTGTCGGGCCATTTGATGGTGCTCAACTCAGCAGCGCTTACAGAATTGGCTATTGACGAGACCACCCCAGACCCAGAGGGCGGACACATTGTTCGAGATCTGAGCTCGCCCGACAAGCGAAGGCCCAACGGGATCCTTGAGGAGACCGCCACTCACGATGCTCGGCAAAAAACCCTTGATCTTTCAGCAGGTGATGTATGGAAGATGACCCAGCTAGCGTCGGCGGAGTACTTGGAATACGGGGTTACTACGGCCTCGTCTGGCGGCATGCCAAAGGCGCTTGCGAGCTTGTTGGGACCAATGTCTGAGTACAACCAAATACCCTTGCGAGTTGCCTTGTTCCCTTGGTTCGACGAGGTGGGGGAGCAGTTAATAAGCGGTGAGGTTGGCCTTGCCGAGTTCGAGGGCGGCAGGGTGGTTGTACCTCGCGTAAAGATCATTGCGGATGGGAGTATTCAGGGATTTACAGGGTACTTGAGTCAACCTTATCACCATGCTTACAAGGGCGACGAAGAATATCGAGGTTATCCTGCGGTATTACGCGACGTGCTTTTTGAGCAAGTTGCGGGCTTGTACAAGCAGCGAGTTCAGGTCGCCATTCACGGTAATGGAGACGCCTCAATCGAGGATGCGTTAGATGCTATTGAGGCCGCGGGCAAAAAACATCCTTGGCCTGAGGCTCGGCCACTTATTATCCACGCGCAAATGGCGCGCCAGGATCAGATTATCCGAATGGCCGAGTTAAACGTCACACCCAGTTTCTTCGCCGCTCACACGTTCTTTTGGGGTGACAGGCACGCGGGTATTTTCATGGGGCCCGAGCGCGCGGCAAATATGAGTCCTGCGAAATGGGCGCAAGACGCGGGCGTTCGCTTCTCGTCGCATATGGACACGCCCGTGACGCCT